>NZ_CP028924.1:2152721-2460252 GCF_003061515.1 Colwellia sp. Arc7-D | reverse complement strand
GAGAGGACAACTGTATCTATCACGTTTGGGTGAACAATGTTTTAAGGTGTTTCTATCTGGAGCACAAACAAAAAAAGCCTAGCGATAACGCTAGGCTTTTTGACTTTTATCAATAGATTAATAACTTAAACTTTAACGCGGATTGTTACTACGTTTTTTCTTTACAGGGCTTGTCGGTTTTCTGTCACTAAATTGATTATCAGAAAAACGTGTTAAACCTTGTTTAGCTTTATCGCCAGGTTTAGCTTTTTTAGCGGTTACTGGCTTTTTACCATAACGCTTTTCTTGGCCCGGCGAGGTTTTATTGCCTAAGGCATTATTTTTACCTTTGCCGTTATTTTTATAATGCACCTGTTGGCTTTCATTTCTTGTTTCATTAGGTACTAAACAACCAGGCTTACTACCAATGAGTTTTCTTGCAAGGCCCATTTTTGTTAAAGCGTCACGAATAATGCCCCAGTTAGCAGGATCATGATAACGCAATATCGCTTTATGCAAACGGCGCTGAATTGTGCCTTTTGGTACGGATACAGACGCGCTATCTTTTTTTACATTGCGCAATGAATCTATTTCAGTGTGATAAAGCGTTGTAGCGTTTGCCAAAGGCGACGGATAGAAATTTTGTACTTGGTCGAGCTTAAAGTCGTTTTCTTTTAACCATAATGCGAGGTTTACCATGTCTAAATCGGTAGTACCTGGATGCGCTGATATGAAGTAGGGGATCAAATATTGCTTTTTACCGGCAAGTTTAGAGTAATGATCGAACATTTCTTTAAACTTGTTATAGCTGCCCATACCAGGCTTCATCATTTTATTTAATGGCCCTTCTTCGGTATGTTCAGGGGCAATTTTTAAATAGCCACCCACATGATGAGTTGCTAGCTCTTGAACATATTCAGGGGATTCAATCGCTAAATCGTATCTCACGCCTGAAGCAATAAGAATTTTTTTAATACCTTTAACTTTTCGCGCTCTGCGATATAAATTAATGGTTGGAGTATGATCGGTATCTAAGTGACCACAAATAGTTGGCCAAACACATGACGGTTTACGACAAGTTGCTTCAGCTTTCTCACTTTTACAATTCAATTTGTACATGTTGGCGGTAGGGCCGCCAAGATCGGAAATAACGCCAGTAAAGCCCGGTACTTTCAGTTTAATATCTTCAATTTCAGCGATAATAGAATCTTCACTACGACTTTGAATGATACGTCCTTCATGCTCAGTGATAGAGCAGAAAGTACAACCACCAAAACAACCACGCATAATATTGATTGAGGTTTTGATCATGTCGTATGCAGGTATTTTAGCATCACCATATGAAGGGTGAGGTACACGTTGATAAGGTAAACCAAATACACCATCCATTTCAGCTTCTGATAACGGCTTTGCTGGCGGGTTTAACCAAATAAGGCGGCTACCGTGCTTTTGTACTAATGGTTTGGCAGACGTTGGGTTTACTTCTTGATGAAAAATACGTGAAGCATGGGCATAAAGGGTTTTGTTGTCTCTTACTTGCTCAAAGGTTGGCAAGTTAATATAAGTAGTTTCCCATGGTTTTTTCTTGTCTGCCCACGACACATTTTTATGGGCAGCCGCTCTAAACTCACTTAACTGAATAGGTTGCGCTGTTTTCGTTACATCTTTTTCCGCTGCATTTGTTACCATTTCTTCAGCGGCTTTAGCTGCAGCATCGGCCGATGTTGTTGCACAATCAGGCGAGGTCATATCTTGGTAAGGGCTATAAATAGGGTCAATTTTCCCAGGCTTATCAATACTACGTGAGTCAATGCCTTTCCAACCCGGTAGTACTTGGTTCGCTAAAAATGCGCTACCACGTACATCGGTAATGTTTTTAACATCGTCGCCATTGGCAATGCGATGGGCAATTTCAATAAGCGGACGTTCGGCATTGCCGTATATAAGTAAATCAGCTTTCGAATCAAACAGTACCGATTGACGCACTTTGTCAGACCAATAATCATAATGAGCTACCCGGCGTAAACTCGCTTCGATACCACCAATAATAATAGGCACGCCTTTGTAGGCTTCTTTACATTTTTGGGTATAAGCGGTTACGGCGCGGTCAGGGCGTTTGCCACCTTCATCGTTAGGCGTGTAGGCATCATCATGACGCATACGGCGTTCAGCGGTGTAGCGATTGATCATCGAGTCCATATTGCCGGCGGTTACACCAAAAAATAAATTAGGTTTACCTAGTTGCATGAAAGCGTCTTTGGTTTTCCAATCAGGTTGAGCAATTATGCCAACGCGAAAGCCTTGCGACTCAAGCATACGACCAATAACCGCCATGCCAAAGCTAGGGTGGTCAACATAAGCATCGCCAGTTACAAGAATAATATCGCAACTGTCCCAGCCTAACACATCCATTTC
This sequence comes from Colwellia sp. Arc7-D, assembly GCF_003061515.1. Classification (NCBI taxonomy): domain Bacteria; kingdom Pseudomonadati; phylum Pseudomonadota; class Gammaproteobacteria; order Alteromonadales; family Colwelliaceae; genus Colwellia; species Colwellia sp. Arc7-D. Next base: position 2,457,858 of record NZ_CP028924.1, on the reverse strand, counting down.
TTGTCGAGACATCGGCAAAAATGGCGCAGTGCCATAACATTCTGCCCAATACTTAGGGTAATCGAATAGTTTTGGTGTTGTTTTCTGGGTTGGAGCTAAGTTCATACATTACCTAAATTAATTTTTATACTAGAGACTCGCGTGATTTTATTCACGTTTATAGCCTAACAATGATCATTTACAGTACATTCACATTGATAAGGCGCGCGATTATAACAGAGATAAAAGCTTAAGCCTAAATAAGCTTAACGTGGTTTCTGATATTGACAGGCTTTCATCTTATAAAATTCGTTATTGGTCGTGTTAACGCTTAGTTTTATTGAATATTTAGTCATAGCTTAGTATAACTAGGCGTAATTATTTTGATGAACAAATTTATAACTTTCACAGTATTAACGTATTTATTAACAGTTATTTAATCGTTTAGATAAGTATTCTTTAGTCAGACCCCTTATAAATAAACCAATATAAGTAAAATAAACTATGAAACTACAATTAATTGCTGCTGCTATTAGTTTTTCTTTAGCCGCATGTGCATCAACAGCTCAGAAAAAGGTTACGTTAGATAATAATGCTATGACCAGTGAAGCGCCTGTTAGTGTTTTAGCAACATCTGCTGCAGGCGCGGCAAGTGCAACGACAATTACCCTAGAAAAAATTATGTCTGATCCTGATTGGTTCGGTCGCTCTCCTGAATCATGGTACTGGGGCGATGACAGCCAAACTGTTTATTATCAACAAAAGCAAGTGGGTAATCCCTTAAGAGATTTAATACAAAAAAATGTTTCAACCCAAGGTAATGGTGACGCCGTTAAGTTAGCGCAAATGCATGTTGTGGCTGACACCAATGCGGTATTAAACAACGCTGGAACACATGAAGTTTATACCTTTGAAGGTAATGTTTTTGTTAAAACGCTCGCTACACAAGCGGTGCAGCAATTAACCTATACTTCTGCCGTTGAATATTCAGCCATGTTTCTAACTAATGGCAATGTTGCATATCGTGTGGATGATGTTTTTTACGCACATGATATGAATAGCCAAAAAATTATAGAATTAGCAAATTTAAAAATGTCTGATGGTGAAAGCGCAGCCACAGATACCCCAAACTATATCGCTAACGAACAGCATGAGTTGATAGAATATATTGCTTTGCAAAAGCGTAATAAAGATTTACGTGCAGAACAAAAACGTCAGTTAAGAGTGAAAAATAGCACTGTAACACAAACGAATTTTTACTTCGGTAAAGGTAACGAGGTTGTGCATGCTAGCCTTTCTCCTGCTGGCGATAAGCTAGTAGTAAGTGTTGCATCAGACAAGTCAGCACGAAATGACAGCGATATAATGCCTAACTATATTGCTGGCGATGGCCATATTAAAGCACAAAAGGTGAGAAACCGTGTCGCTGATAACCGCCAATATGCTGAACAACTTTATATACTCGATTTAAGCCAAGGCACTAAAGCATTATTGAATTACGACAGTTTGCCAGGTTTTGATGAAGATGTACTCGCCAGTGTTCGTAAAGAAAACTACGCTCGTGAAGGAAAAACATACACCTCTAAAAAATCAGCACGTAATATTCATGTAATGCAAGCTTGGGATCCTATTCAATGGCAAAAAAATGGCAAGCAAGTTGCTGTAATGTTGGAAGCTTGGGATAACAAAGACCGCTGGATTGCCACCGTTGATTTAGAGAAAAAAGCGTTAGTTTCTCAGCACCGTTTACATGACGATGCTTGGATTAATTACACCTTCAACGAAATGGGATGGTTAAGTAACTCTAGCAGTTTATATTATCTTTCTGAAGAAAGTGGCTACGCACAATTATATGTTAAGCCTATTAACGGCAAAGCCAAGGCTTTAACATCAGGAAGCTATGAAGTTAATGATTTAACTCTATCTGCTGATGAGAAAACAATTTACTTTAAGGCTAATAAAAAACATCCTGGAATTTATGAGATCTATAACGTTGATTTAGCCTCTGGTAAGGTCAAAGCGTTAACTGATTTAGGGGGCATGAATGATTACGCCCTTAGTCCAGATGAATCTAAACTTTTAGTTCAGCATTCAAAAATCACCATGCCGCCTGAACTTTATATTAAAGAATTAGCGAGCAACAGCGAAGCAATTCAAATAACTCACACTGTATCTGAAACGTTTATGGCTATGCCATGGTCTGCACCCAATGTAGTCGCGATTGAGTCTTCACACCAAGAGCAGCCTATTTATTCAAAAGTGTATTTACCTAAAGGGTATGATCAAAATAACACTAAAAATAAAGCGGTAATGTTCAGTCATGGTGCCGGTTACCTGCAAAACTCACACTTAGGTTGGTCAGGTTACTTTCGTGAATATATGTTCCATAGCATGTTAGTACAACAAGGTTACGTGGTTATTGATATGGATTACCGCGCATCAAAAGGTTATGGCCGTGACTGGCGAACCGCTATTTATCGACATATGGGTAAGCCAGAAGTACAAGATATGCGCGATGGTGTAAATTGGTTGGTTGAAAATGCCAATGTTGATGCTAAACGAGTAGGTACTTATGGTGGCTCTTATGGCGGTTTCTTGACCTTGATGTCGATGTTTACTGACCCCGAGTTATTCCAATCTGGATCAGCATTACGTTTAGTGTCAGATTGGGCATATTACAATCACGGATATACCGCCAACATTTTAAATACACCCGCTGATGACCCTATCGCTTATGAGCGTAGCTCACCAATTTACTTTGCAGAAGGCCTAGAGAAACCTTTACTTATCAATGCTCCAATGGTTGATGATAATGTTTTCTTTCAAGACACGGTACGTTTAGTACAACGTTTAATTGAGCTAGAAAAGCAAGATTTTGAAACCGCTATTTATCCGGTAGAGCCGCATGGTTTTGTACAGCCAAGTTCTTGGTTAAATGAATATCGTAGAATTTATAAGTTGTTTGAAAATACGCTTTAAGCGTTAAAGCTTATACACTGTTAAAGGCCTCATCTGAGGCCTTTTTATTATCACAAATGAAGCTATCAAACATTGCGTGAATTTACTTAATGTTGATAAAACTTAACTTTATCGTTTAATAAATAGCAGTCGTAAGTTACGTAAGTTACGCAAACTTAATATAAACTATTGAACATAAGTTAAAATAAAGAGTAAAACATGGACAATATGCTTGGTTATTTAGAAACACTATCCGCTATATTTATATTGCTGCTGGCGTTAGGCGTATGCGCAATTATTTACATGTATATTGTAGATAAAACACAAAATAAACAGGCCATACGCCGTAATTATCCGGTTATTGGCCGCTTTAGATATGTATTTGAAAAACAGGGTGAGTTTTTCCGACAATATTTTTTCGCCATGGACAGAGAAGAACTGCCTTTTAATCGAGCTGAAAGAAGCTGGGTTTATCGCGCGGCTAAAGATATAGATCGCACGGTAGCTTTTGGCTCAACAAGAAACCTAGAACCACCGGGTACTATTATGTTTATGAATTGTGCCTTTCCAACGCTCGAAGAAGATGCGGTGTCGCCAAGTAGTATTACCTTTGGTCTTCACTGTAAAGAGCCTTATAGTACCGACTCAATTTTTAACATCTCAGCCATGAGTTTTGGATCATTATCAGCACCTGCCATTAAAGCGCTATCAGACGGTGCGGCGAAAGCAGGTTGTTGGTTAAATACAGGTGAGGGTGGTGTTAGCAACTACCATTTAGCTAGTGGAGCTGATCTTATTTTTCAAATTGGTACCGCAAAATATGGCGTTAGAGATGAACATGGTCAGTTGTGTGATAAAAGGTTGGCAGCACTAGCGGCTAAACCACAAATAAAAATGTTTGAAATAAAAATGAGTCAAGGTGCTAAGCCCGGTAAGGGCGGTATATTACCCGGTAAAAAAGTAACTGAAGAAATCGCCGCAATACGGGGTATTAAAGTTGGCGTAGACTCAATTAGCCCCAATGCCCACCCAGATATTAAATCGGTTAAAGATATTTTAACCATGGTCAATCGAATTCGTAACGTAACAGGCAAACCTGTTGGATTTAAAGCGGTTATTGGTGAGTCGTTATGGTTGAGAGATTTACTTGAGGAAATTAATCTTCAAGGGGCTGAGTTTGCTCCTGACTTTATTACTATAGACAGTGCCGACGGCGGCACAGGTGCAGCACCTCAACCGTTAATGGATTATGTTGGCTTGCCGTTAAAAGAAAGTTTACCTCTGGTGGTAAACTTATTGGTTGAGTATGGTTTACGTGAACACATTCGAATTATTTGTGCAGGTAAACTGATCACACCATCAAAAGTTGCATGGGCATTAGCCGTTGGCGCCGATGCAGTCAATTCAGCTAGGGGCTTTATGTTTTCTTTAGGTTGTATTCAAGCGATGCAGTGTAACAAAGATACTTGCCCTACCGGTATAACAACTCATAATCCTAAACTACAACAAGGTTTAGACCCAATAAGTAAAGCCGAGCGTGTGGCTAACTACCATAAGTATATTCAATATGGTGTAGGCTTATTAGCGCATTCGTGTGGGGTTAAACATGCAAGAAAATTAGACCGTAATCATCTGCGTGTGATTCAAGACAACGGTTTATCCGTTGCACTTGATAAGCTTCATCCTTATAGCCAACCTAAACATTAGTTCGTTTAGCATTGAAATAAGCCACAGTAAATACAACTAAACCACCGATAGCACCATATAAATGTGCGTCGGTGGCAACACTTGCCCCGATAAGTTGTTCTACATCAGCGCTAGCACCATAAATTTGTTCATGAATAATTTTTGCTATTACGCCTATTAATAATAAGTAGCCTGTTTTCTCATTATGCTTAATATCCATTAATGCTCCCCAAACAAAAAAGCCGTGTAATACACCTGATAGCCCAACATAAAGTGTGATGTTTTGTGCAAACCAGAACATACCAAGGCTACAAATAAGAGCACTGACGATAAAAATAATGAGGTAACTTTTATAATGGTAATATTGACCATGTAACGCCCAAAGTAGAGCTACAGCGGCAGCATTGAGCATGAAGTGATTACCATTTGAGTGAAAAAAATGGCCAGTAATTAAACGCCAATACTCACCTTCAATAATTAATCTACGATTATAAATTAATAAGTCTGACGTTTGGTCATCAAAAATAAAGGCTAATAGAGCGAATATCAATACTAACAATGGGCCAATAAATTGAGTTGTTTTTATGGGGAACGGTTTTAATTGCAGCATGTGTTTTATTATTTTCTGTAAAAATATAAGACAAATAAGAGATAGCTGACTTTAACAGTTGGCACTCGGTTTATAAACACAAGATTTTTAAGGCTATAGATAACTTGCTTAGCTCAAAACTACGATATTGTGTGCTTTACTCGAAACTTGTCCAATCTTAAAAGCTAATAGGTATTAAAAGTAATTTAATAAATGACTTAAACTCGACGACAAACTTACGTAAACTTAGCTTTTATTTTTTAGTTATTTTAATTAAATGTCCAGAGCTTTATGTCAAGAATGTCAGCGCCCGACAAAGGCCTGTATTTGCAAGTTTGCAGTAAGTATTGAAAATGATATTTCGGTTATTATACTGCAACATCCCAGTGAAGTTGGCCAAAGTAAAGGCACGGTGAGTTTATTAAAGCAGTCGCTTGCGAAATGTGAAGTTATTGTTGGTGAAAATTTTGATGACTCTGCTGTATTATCACTGCGACTTAAACATTATGCTGATAAAACAGCACTGTTATATCCCAGCGAGCAGGCATCACTATTAAATTATTCAGCGCTAAAGCCAGCAACACTCAATATTGACAATTATGTTGAAAGTGATGTTGAAAGTGAAGTTGAAAGTGAAGTTAAAAGTACTGTTAAATGTGGTGTTGAAGATGAAAGCACCAAAACACTTACAAATGGCGTATTGGCTGATATTGAATGCATAATTATACTCGATGGCACATGGAAAAAAGCTTATCGAATGTTTATGCTCAACCCTTGTTTGCAGCAAATAAAACATATTGTTTTACCGCAAGGAATAACGAGTCTTTATCAAATAAGAAAGACTAAAAAAGATAACGCGCTCTCCTCTTTGGAAGCTTGTTGTCATGCATTAGCACGTTTGGAAAATGCCCCTGAAAAATATCAAAACCTGTTAAGTAGCTTTGTTAAGTTTAATGAATTTCAACGATCATTTAATCAATCTAATCATTAATTTTAAAAAATGGGTAATAGGTAAGTTTAAATATTAATTCGATACTGCTAATGTACTCACACCAAGCTGGCGCATTTATAAACCCAGCTAGTCTCTATTAGCTTCTCATAACGCTCTATTAAGGAACATCATGTCAAATTTAGTCACTAAAGGGCTTTTCTCTTTACTCTTTATCTCCACCAGTTTATGTGCAACCGCCGCGCCAGATACAAAAAGACAAGACCGCGAACCAGAAGCCGCTACGGGCTTAATAATTAAAAAAACTGTGGTGACAGATCATGCCATGGTTGCTTCAGCAAATCCTTATGCGAGCAAAGCAGGTTTTAATATACTAAAGCAAGGTGGTAGTGCTGTAGATGCAGCGATTGCTGTGCAATTAGTATTAACCTTAGTTGAACCACAATCTTCAGGTATTGGTGGCGGTGCGTTTATGTTGCACTGGGATAAAAAGTCGCAAAAATTAACGACTTTTGATGGCAGAGAAACCGCACCTTCAGCAGCAACCAGCGATATGTTTTTAGATGAAAATGGTCGAGCAATACCTTGGATAAAAGCCGTAGTTGGAGGTAAATCTGTTGGTGTGCCTGGTGTATTAGCGGGTCTAAAAAAAGCGCATGAACAATATGGTAAATTACCTTGGAATGTTCTGTTTAAAGATGCAATTGAGCTGGCAGAAACTGGCTTTATTGTTTCCTCAAGGTTAGAAAAACTGGTTGCGATGGAATTCAATCCTGGCATTACAAAGTTACCAACTATAAAAAACTACTTCTTCCCTGAAGGTAAGGCAATAAAAGCAGGGCAGTTATTAAAGAACCCAAAACTTGCCGCTGTTTATCGTAGTATTGCTAAAGAAGGCACAAAAGTATTTTATCAAGGTTGGATTGCCAAGAAAATTACTACAGCAGTACAACAGTCACCCATTGCACCTGGCCGTTTGACCCTTGCTGATATGAGCAACTATCAAGCGAAAGAATTACCTGCAGTATGTGGCCCTTATAGACAATACCAAATTTGTGGAATGGCACCGCCAAGCTCTGGTGGTGTTGCCATTATTCAAATGTTAGGGCAGCTTGAGCATTTCGATATTGCACAGTATTCGATGAATGATCCTCAGTTTGCTCATTTATTTACTCAAAGTTCGCGTTTAGCTTTTGCTGATCGTAATCGATATATTGCTGACAGTAGCTTTGTTAATGTTCCTACTCAAGGCTTGATAGATAAAGGTTATTTGGCTCAACGCGCTAGCTTAATTAATCTTGATAAAGATATGGGGAATGCTGTTGCTGGCGAACCTGAAGGAGCATTAGCACAAGCCGATGACAATGCTTACGAATTACCGTCAACCAGCCATATTTCAATTGTTGATGAATACGGCAATGCTATTTCGATGACCACCAGTGTTGAAATGGGTTTTGGCTCAGCGTTAATGGTTGAAGGCTTTATTTTAAATAATCAGTTAACTGACTTTTCATTAGACCCTAAAAAAAATGGTCTATGGGTGGCAAACCGTTTAGAGCCAGGTAAACGACCACGCAGTTCAATGGCCCCTATGATGGTATTCAATCAAGATAAGGGTTTAAAAATGGTTATAGGCTCACCTGGAGGCAGTCGAATTATTAATTATGTAGCACAAACTATGATCGCAATTCTTGATTGGCAACTTGATCCTCAATCAGCGATTAATTTGCCACGCATAACTAATCGTAATCAAGTGACCACACTAGAAAAAGGCACAGATTTAGTCGAACTTAAACCAGCACTAGAAGAAAAAGGCCATAAGGTGGTAGTGCGCGACTTAAATAGTGGCATTCAAGCGATTGTGTTATCAAAGGGTAAATTGCACGGTGGTGCTGACCCTAGACGAGAAGGCATAGCAATTGGCTATTAAATGCTAAGTTGTAAACATTAAGCTTTACATAGACATTTATAAAACTTTTAAAGTTATTTTCTAAAGCAACTTTCATCGTTATTTAGAAAACAAAACGGCGTCATTATTGACGCCGTTTTTAGTTTTACTGTAAAAATATTAAAAGGGATCTTTCAATATTTTATCTATAATCCATTTATCTTCTACTTGTATCAGCGATAATCGCTTTACATCTTTTAAATGGTTATTTTGATAATAACCATCAAAGTAAACCGTAATTACTGCAGAGTTTTTAAACTGCTCTCTAACTTTAACACCACTATCGTCTGGGGTTATTTCAACATTATCAAAAGACATATTAAACATATGGCGAGCAACAGCTTTAGTTGATTTATAGTGCAAGATAATACGAGCTAATTTAGGACTACATACCGATGCCGCTTTTTTAATGTTTTGTTCGTTATACAAGGCATTAAAAAATTCAATGGCAACCACTTCAGGGTTGTCAACATTTGTAATTGTATCTTTGGATGACTCGCCACAACCAAAAATTAAAAGCATGAAGCTTAAAGATATAAGTTTTATATAATTCATAAAGTAACAATTATCTGTGTAATATTACCTGCATACTACCGTAATAATTGTTGCTAAACCTAATGTTTTTTAAAATAAAAAAGGCGTGATTATTTATAAATCACGCCTTTAAATTTAGGGTCAATATATAAGGTTATATGCTTTAGGGTAAATGTAATTTTTATCATTTATCCTAAAATAGCTTAACCTTAATAGTTATTACGCTAAGTCTTCTTCACTAAATGAGTCAGTAAACAAAGCGCTTGAAAGGTAACGTTCGGCAGAACTTGGTAAAATAACAACAATATTTTTACCTGCATTTTCTGGTTTTTCAGCAATACGCTTGGCAGCTACAACCGCTGCGCCTGATGAAATACCGGCAAGAATACCTTCTTCTTTCATTAATCTATGCGCCATTGCCATAGAGTCGTCATTTGATACTTGTTCTACTGCATCAATAATAGAAAGGTCTAAGTTACCAGGAATAAAACCAGCACCAATACCTTGAATTTTATGAGGACCAGGTTTTAACTCTTCACCAGCCATTGCTTGAGTGATAACAGGAGAATCTGTTGGCTCAACCGCTACTGAAATAATTTTATGCTCTGCTACGCTTTTAAGGAAGCGTGTTGTACCGGTAATTGTGCCACCTGTGCCAACTCCAGCAACAAAAAAGTCTACATGGCCTTTAGTGTCACGCCAAATTTCTGGTCCGGTAGTTTTTTCATGTATTTCAGGGTTAGCTGGATTATCAAATTGACCCAATAATACAACGTTGTCTGGATCAGCATCTTTAATTTCTTGCGCTTTAGCAATAGCGCCGCCCATACCTTTAGCGCCATCGGTAAGTACTAATTTAGCACCTAAAGCGATTAATAGTTTTCTACGCTCCATACTCATAGTATTAGGCATAGTAAGCGTTATTTTATAACCACGAGCAGCAGCAACAAATGCTAGTGCGATGCCAGTATTACCACTGGTTGGCTCGACAATAGATTTACCTTCGGTAAGTAAACCTTTTTTCTCAGCATCCCAAATCATGTTGGCACCGATGCGACATTTAATACTAAAGCTTGGGTTACGCGCTTCAATTTTTGCATAAACATTAGCTGAGTTTTCGCCACTTATAACACGGTTAAGTTTTACTAGCGGAGTGTTACCAATTGATGTTGAGTTATCTTCAAATATAGTCGACATTATTTTTAATCCTATTGTCTCGGTATAACTAAGTATGTCATACAGATCATTTATTTGTTTGTATGTGTTAACTATCGAAAATTATTTCAATATAGTCAACAATTGTAATTAGGTTAACCCTTTATGGCAGAAAAAGAAGTGATATTTCGGTATCTTATATGCAAAAAAGGAATAGATACCTAACTAAGAGGGCTGCAAGACATTATTTAAAATGTTAAACATTGATTTTATTAGTTATTATGCGTTTGTAAAATAGTTTGCTGTAGAATCAGTTGATTGATATTGTTAACTTTATTGCATGTGTGTACCTGTAAATATACACATCGCCCAACGATAACGGAATAAATGTGACCAAAACTGTAGATAGTCAGGCTGATAATAATAAATCAGAACACCTTGAATCATTGTCAAAAGCGGCAAAACATAAAGCTACGGCAGATAAATTGTCTGGTCAAGAAACGCGAGAAATATTAACTCCACTGGCTTTTAAAATAGATAAATCGTTATTTGGTATGGCACTTGCGGTGCCATGGCGACGCGGAGCAGCACTAACAGTTGACTTATTTTTGGTGGCGCTATTAAGTGAAGTACCCGGTGAGCTTTTGGCATTGTTAGTTGCTGTCACACTTTATAATGTAGGCAGTAAAAAACGGGCGAAAAAGCGAGGAAAAATAAGTGGTATAAGACAAACAATACTTCGTATGATTGCCGCCTTAATCGTTTTCGTTGTATTAATCGACATTCTACCTAAGCTATTTTCTAAATTAGACACAATTAATAACCAAGTTGAGCAAGCAGGGCTATCCAGTGAAAATAAAAAGCAGGGCAGTGATGGCACCAGTAATGACTTTATTAAAGTCACACTTACGCTTGCTGCTAACCTTGCTGTTTCGCACAGTGAGTGTGAAACCTTACCTTGTTGGCAAGAACTCAGTAATGATTTAGCTTCAGGCTATGCTGAACAAAGCACCTCAGCAATTGATGCTAAGCAATTTAACGCTAACTTACTTGAGAATATTACTGAAAAAAGTGATTTAACTGAGCAAGAAATAACGATTATAAGTGCACAGTTACAAAAAGAATACGCGCTTAAGCAAACTGAAAAAACGCTTATAGATCAAGATATGCTGAAAGTTACTGTGCTAAATAACGCAGAAGCAACGAAAGTAAACTTAGACAATAATCCCAATGAAATAGCCGATTCAACGTCGTTAGATGAAGCTAAACAAGTGAATGCTGCAGATATCGAACCAGCCAATCCAAAAGTGTATAAAGGACTTGCTTGGCTTAAAGGGCTAGTTGAAGATTTAGGCTTAGGTTTTGGTTGGGCAGCTTTCTACTTTACTATGTTTACCGCACTTTGGTATGGACAAACACCCGGTAAAAAACTCTTCAATATACGAGTAATTCAGCTCGATGGTACACCATTATCAGTTTGGGATAGCTTTGGACGGTATGGTGGTTATGGTGCTGGAATAGCAACTGGTTTACTTGGTTTTGCCCAGATATTTTGGGATCCCAATAGACAAGCTATTCACGATAAAATATCTTCAACCATTGTTATAAACGACAGTGATTTTGGCAAAAAGAAATATAAACAAAATATTATTGAACACCCAACAGGCGATGCGAGCTAACTCATAACTTATTAGTTATCAAATGGTACATATTGACTAAAGTCGCACCTGATTTAGGAGCTATTGTTGTTCTGTTGTCAGTATTAACGCAGGAACTATTGTCGTAATTATTATCGTAATGATTGTCGTAATTAAAGTTGTAATTAAAGTCGTTTCTGTTGTCGGTAATAATACAGGGAGTTAAGTTGGTAAGCATATTAGGCATTATCGTTGGATAAATGCCGAAGTAAACGCGGAGGAAGGTGTTTTACGCAATACTATTTCACGAGTAGGTAGCCAAAAAAAACATTTATTATCGACGACCTACTGTGAATTTAAATAAGAAGTTATAGTGCCTTAAGGTAACCACGCATAACTAATTTTAGTGTAAATTGTACGTTGCTCACGAGATAAGCTCTTCAATCTATCATCTTGATAACTATTATCTGAATAACCTAAGTAGAACACCGTTTGAGGGTTTATTTTATATGCATAGATAAGTTGCGTAGTTAAGTTATTATCTTTCGCTGTATAAGCGTTAGGGTTATTATCTAAGTTAAAATCAATATCGGTGTAGACCAAGTTGAATTTTAAGTAGCTATTAACATTAAATTGATAAGAAACTCGAAGTTCGGTTAAATTTTCTGTAAATACATTGGCATTATCTGCGTCTAAATCACTAAAGGTATGAGAAAACTCAAACTGCAGATGCTTGTTCACGTTGTAGTTAATACTGCCATAAAGTGCGACATAGTCGCCAAGTCTATTGTTTTCATAATCAATTTTATCACCTACGGTCAATTCAAGATTGGTAAATATTTGTGCTGTAGGTTGAATAGAAGCATAGAAAACCGCTTGATTTTCTTCAAACCGATCTGTGTTACCGTCAATGGTATTATCTATCGGTAAATCAAAATTTAACTCATGGCGACGTAACCCCACTTTATCAGCGGCAACGAGTAAAACATTAAACAATGACTGCATAGGACCATCGATATTAAAGCTTGATGATATCGAGCGCTCAAGTAATTCACCGTTTTCATTGTGTAATATTTGCCACTGCCCAGCAAAGGTCATTTTTTGCCAAGCACTTTCTGGCTCACCGTACATTAATCGGTTAACTAACAATTTACTTTTTTGATAATCTGCACGTGGCATAAAACCAAGATCTGCACGGAACCTTGCACCAATTTCTTGGTGTTCAGCACTAACTTCCCAATATTCTGAGTCATGTTTAAAGTTTAATTTAAAGGCATTATCATTATAGTTTTCTTCTTTACCACTATCAGTAAACTGAGCCGAGTCTTTGGTATCAGCCATCAGCACTTGTGCTTGAAGCGAGTTCGAGTCATTGAATCGGTATTTTGAATCTATACCAGAGACAAAGTTATGGTAATTTTCGGTTTGGCGTAAAGTACTGATCACACCAACTGAAAAGTCCTCGTTAACATCGTAACGATACTTAATAGCACCTGACTCACTATCATCGGTTAACGAGATTAATCTTGAACCCGTATTACCCGGAAGAATAATATTGGTTTGCGTATCATTGGTCATGAATGCGCCGTAAGTGTGTTTGCCTTCAGTGCCGGTTAATTTAGCACCATATTCAGGGTCAGCTATATTACGGGTATACACTAGATCAAAGTTACTGGAAAAGTACTCTGAGTTCTCTACAAAAAATTGTCGTTTTTCGTCATAAAAAAGCGAAAAGGTTTTATTAACACTGAGTTGACCTGAGTCGGTTTCTATATTCGAAAAATCTGGATTTAAAGTCACATTTAACAGAGTGTTGGCATTAATGCCCCAACGTAGGTCTAAACCTGCATCAATGTCGTTTTCAGCTTCCCAGTCAGTTTTGGGGGTGAAAATTTCACGAGTTTCACTTCTGCTGGCGACTAAAGTGGGCGTAAGCATAATGTTTTTACTTGCCTTAGCGTTTTTAAAACCAACAACTTCAGGTGTTTGGCAAAGCCAGCAAGGGTTGTTACGATCTAACTCAATATGAGATATTCTCAACGATGTGTCTCGAGGATAAACTCTAATTAGTTCTATTGCCCAAGTTTTAACGTCATCGTTGTCGTTAAAATTTAGGATATGGTATGGAATAGCTATTTCAACTTGGTAACCATCTTTTGTTATTTTTCCTGCAGACTGCCAAATTCCATCCCAAGCAGGGTCTTTACTGACGGTCATTTCATTAAAAATAGCATCATGTTGTACGCCATGAGGATTTACAAAAAACTCATAATTTAAGCGACGATTATTATATGTGTCTAATTTAAACCCAACTAAATCATCAAACCAGCGTGTGTCGCGGTCGCCTAAGAAGCCTTGAATTAACTCAGGGTTAGGATCTTGTGCAATAAAAGCAATGTAGAGGTAATCGCCATTTTCAACAATTTTTGCATTCGTTGAAACAGGGCTGGGTTTGTTGTTCCACGGGCTGTTTACAATATTCATTGGAACATCAAGAGCTTGTTGCCAAATGAGATCGTTTAATTCGCCATCAATGGTTAATTCAAGCTCAACATGAGGGATATTTAATTGTGCCTGGTTTACGGTATTTTCTTGCGCAAAACTCGGTTTTACAAATAGCATAAAGGCAGTGGCAACTGTAAACAGGCCACGAATACTAAACTTCAATTTTACCACTCCAATATTATTATTATTTTATGTGTTTAACGTAAGTTATATAACGTTAATAATAATTCCTTTTTTTAAATTGTTACAAATTTGCTAACAGATGGCAATATATAGTTCAATTTTGGTATAAAAAAACTACCATTAACGGTGGTTATTTATCAATAGATATAAATTGATACGCAGGCAATAATATTCAAGGTAAGGTTTACTTAAGCCATGCATAACTATATTTCATAAACACGCTGCGCTGTTCTTGCGTTAAATCTTGAATAGTTTCATCACTGTAGTGTTGATCAGAGTAACCTAAATAAAATACTGTTTGAGGATTTATTTTATAGGCATAAAGTAACTCTGAAGAGAGGCTTTTGCTATGACGATTAATATCTTCAGGCGCAATATATAAATAATTACTTGTGTTTCTACTGGTATTGTTAAAAACGACACTTAAACGGAGAAAGCTTTGTACATTAAATTGGTAAGTGGTGCGTAAATCAGTTAACCGGGCAATAAATACGTTTTCTCCTTCTGCATCTAGTTGCCTAACGGTTTGCTTTAGCTTTACTTCAACATGTTTATTGATGTTCCAATTTATATTACTACTGAGGCGATTTATTTTTCCTAAGCGATTATTGCGATAGTCAATTTTATCTCCTCGCGTAACATTAGCGTTTATATAAAGACCTAGCATAGGTTTTGTTTCTGCAAAAATAAAAAATTGATGCTCTGTAAATAACGTGCTGTTATCCGTAATTGCCAACTTGCTCTTATCAAGCCTACTACCTACGCTCTCACGTTTTGTATAGCCAACTCTAAAGTAAGAGCTATAACGAGCATGAAGTTGTGCGTTTATATCAAACTCTTTTTCTATTAATTCATTGTTATCATTGTGAATAAGGTCCCAGTCAGAATATATTTTAAACTGAGTCCACCATTTATTTGGTTCGGCATACCATTTTCGATCACCGCCAACAGAAAATTTATTATGATCAACACGCGATATAAAGCCTAAATCACCACGAAACCCCGCGTTTTGTCGATCATAAGTTACCCGGTAATACCAGTTACTGTCATTATGATAATAACCTGCTTTAAAAGCGTTGCCGGTAAAGCTTTCTGCTTTTATTGTCCTTAATACATTTTCGTTATAAATACAGTCACCAAACTGGCAATCATCGTTATTTTCTGGTGTTGCGCAACGAGCTTGTTCATCTTCTTCGTCGACATTACAAAATTGCTTAAATAAATCGTTTGGATACTGGGTTGTAGAAAATAACGACTGAAATTTAAAAACGTCTTCAGTGTTTAAGCGAAATCTAGCATCAATTCCGTTAACGCGGTTTGAATAATCTTCTGCTGTTCGTAACGTGCTTATCCAGCCAAGTGTAATATCGTTATTTAAACTATAACGATATCTTAATGCCGCCGCCTTTGACTCACCATCAATAGTGGCAACCGACGAAGAACGATTACCTGGTATTAAAATATTGGTATTTTTGTCATCGGTAATAAATAAGCCAAAGGCATGATTGTTTTCACGACCCGTTAATTTAGCGCCGTAATTAGGGGCATTAATGTTACGGGTATAAACCAAATTATAGTCACTATCAAAATAGTCTTGATTGTCGAGAAAAAACAGTCTTTTTTCACGATTAAATAAAGCAAAATTATTGTTTATATTGAGTTGCGCGTTATCGGATTCAACCGTAGAAAAATCGGGGTTTATAGTCGCGTTTAGTAACCAGTCAGGGGTGATTCCCCATCGCAAATCTAAACTACCTTCAGTATTGTTAGTATCTTGCCACTCGTTATTATCATCACGCTCTTGTGCTGCGCCCAAAACAATCGAAGGTGTAACCGTAAAGTTGCTGCCTTGTTTTGCACCTTTAAAACCTGAAGCTGTAGCTATTTGACATATTTCACAGCTGTTACCACGGTCTAAATGAATATTGGATAAACGTAAGCGCTCTTCGCGAGGGTAGTATCTAAGTAACTCTATTCCCCACGTTTGTTTACCTTCGCTTTCTTGAAAGTTTAACATTCTCAAGGGCAGGGCCATTTCAACAATAAACCCATCGTCAATAATTTTGCCTGCGCTTTCCCATATGCCGTCCCACGCATCGCTTTCTTTTTGTGTTACCTCACTTTCAATACCGTCTATTTGTACACCTAACGGATTTACCAAGAAGCGATAGGCACTGCGTTGGTCGTTGTATGTGTCTATTTTTATACCGACCAAATCATCACCCCATGACTTGTCTCTATCTTTTAAAAAAGCTCTTATCTCTTTAATATCAAGGTCTTTAGCAATGAAAGCCAAATAAAAATAACCTTCACTTTCCATTAATAAGGCTTCGGTATGTACGGGGCTGGGAATATTGTCGTAAGGTCGTGTGATATTGTTAATTAAAACTTTTTTAGCAGAGCGCCACTGTGGTTCACTTAATGAAGCATCTATAACAATGTCACCTGAAATCTGGGGTATTTCTATAATTTCATTTTGATTGCTTATTATTTTATGGGCCGTGGTTGCATGCACTAACTGCATTGATAATAAAATAGTTAAAGTCAATACCATTGGCTTTATTGATAAATACATTCGGGCTCCATCGAGGCGAGTTACAAATAATTACATACTGGCGAGTATGCTGAATAAGCAAGTTCGATGTGTCAAAATATATACGACAGTTGGGGCTTTTATCAGGTTAAATTACTTAATAAGGTCGCATTATTTGATTTTTGTGGCAAATTGTCGACGAAAGTATTTAATTACTTAGCGCATTATTGCCTTTTGTTTTGTTTCTAATATAAAAGAATAATCGCTCGAATATTAAAAAATTCTGAAGCATAATAACGGTATCTTCAGTACAAATGATTTGACTTGAAATATACTATGCCAATATACCTACTTGATGTGATCGCCTTAAGCTGTTTCTTTATTTGTTGGGCCGGGTACACTGGTTTTGCACGTAAAAAAGCAAAAACAACAAATTGCATTGCTCGATGTTTACACCAGCATAGAGTGCATTGGATGTATGAAGTTATTGGACGCGATATTCGTGTTGGTGAAGCGGCACTTCTAGCTAACTTAGAACGCAATATTTCATTTTTTGCTTCTTCTACCTTATTAATATTAGCCGGTGTACTTACCTTGTTCGCTCAGGTTGACCGGCTCGAATCTGTTATTGGTTCAATTCCTTATACTGAAACCCCAAATCATGCCATGGTGCAATTAAAGTTGAGTTTGCTGGCGCTAATTTTTGTTATGGCATTTCTACATTTTACTTGGTCATTAAGACAATACGGCTTTTTAAATGTAATGATTGGAGCATGCCCATTTGATGACAGCGGTGAAAACGAAAACCTAAATAAATATGCTGAGCAAATGGCGGTAGTACAAGACCAAGCCGCGCATGCATTTAACTATGGGTTGCGTTCGTATTATTTCTCTATCGCTGCCTTGTGTTGGTTTTTTCATCCGCTGACCTTTATTCTTGCCAGTTTATTTGTTGTTTACACTTTATATAATCGTGAATTTCGCTCAAAAGCGGTAAGAGCGATAACATTAGGACAGCAGTATCTTGATCAGGAATTTGCCATTAGGCACGCAAAAAATAAATCACCCCTTAAAGCTGATAGCAGCACAAGCAGTAAGTAAACATTATGTCAGCTAATAATTACGCTAAATTTTCACCAAAGCATTTTGATAGTTTTGATTGTTTAACATTAGCGCCCGGTATTTACTTTATTTTATTGTTCGTCTTGAGAGCTTATATTATTTGGATAATGTCGGTAACAAACATGCGTGACAATGTGGGCTTTATTCAGTGGGTATATCCACAAACGGCATTGTTTTACTTAAACTTAGCTTCTGGTGTTATCGGCCTTTTTGTAGTGCTTATTTTAAGTTTACGGCGACCTAAAGCGCCCACATGGGTTCGAACCTGTTGGCAAAAATGTAAAACGTTGCTTATTTTAGCCTTAGTGTTTGATTTAACGATTGGAGTGCTAGGTTACTTAATATGGCAGTTGCAGTCATTAGTTTGGATTATAATGCATTGTTTATTGGTAATATCTGCTATTACCTATATTTTACGAAGTAAAAGATTTACCATTAACATTGCCGAGTTTCCTGAAGTATTACCGGAAAATAACACGCGTAAACATAGAAAAACTAAAGGGTTAGAAATTGATTGAAGAAAACACACAAGACGAACGGCTTATAATACTCGATACAGAAACAACAGGTATTAACCCACGAGAAGGGCACCGTATTGTTGAAATTGGTTGTGTAGAAATGATCAACCGGCAATTAACCGGCAGAAATTATCATGTTTACGTCAAGCCTATGGCACATGGTATGCAAATGGTAATGGACCAAGAAGTTATTAATATTCATGGTTTAACCGATGACTTTTTAAGAGATAAACCTAGATTTGAACAAATAGGGCAGGAGTTTTTAAACTTTATCAAAGGTGCACGTTTAGTTATTCATAATGCCAAGTTCGATGTTGGTTTTATGGATCATGAATTTGCCATGATGCCAGGTTTTCCAAAAACGACAGATGTTTGTTCGATTACCGATACTTTAAAAGTATCAAAAGACGAGTTTGGCTCACCTAAAACCTTAGATTATTTAGCGCGTTTTTATAAAGTTGATAAGTTAATTGACCGTACCTATCACGGTGCATTAATTGATGCCCAGTTGTTGGCCTTTGTTTACATAGAGATGACCCGTAAACAAGCTACCTTCAATTTAAACCAAGGTGAAGGCCAAGGTAGTGATGCAAACGCTATTCGCAGACTAACTAATGACCGCCCAAAATTAAAGGTTTTAGCTGCTACTGCCGATGAACTAACAGAGCACGAAAACCGTTTAGCAATTGTCAAAGACAAAGGGGCTGCGCCGCTATGGTTAGAATAAAGAGAATAAAAATAAAAAGGCTTAAAATAATCAATCTTTTGTTAAAAAACGCTATAGGGCGTTTTTTTACTATCAAAGCATTACTCAATAAATTTTTATCTACTACTGTACTTACCTTACTATTTAGCTTAAATGCTAATGCACAGCAATTACCCGCAGAAATTGAATATTACAACGACGATAACGTAACCAACCAAATTCCTTATTTTGATAACCGCTTTCGCATTGACGCTCAACTTGACGAAGTTACTTTGCTGTTTTATCACAAAAATGGCGCTCAGCCCGTGATACTTGTTAGGCCGAACGGTTCGAAATTAAATATCAATAACTATCCTGAAGATAAAGTGCAATGGTTTGATGACAGCACATTCGACATGATTAAAATCAAATCGCCAATGATTGGGCCTTGGCAAGTTATAGGTGAAGTACAACCAAACAGTAAAATCATGGTTGTTTCAGAAATTAGATTAGAGGTAACGCCTTTACCTGAAATTATTCTACAAGGCGAAACACTTAAAATGTCAGGCAGGCTATTTAATGGCGATGTGCCAATTGACAACCCTTCCTTTAAAGATGTTCTTGCACTTGATGTTGATTTTTTCAGTACCAATAATTCAGCGTACGATAACTTCGGTGCAGCGCCCGTTAAACTGGCGTCATTTAGAGACGACGGCAGAGACTTAGACGAACACGCTAAGGACTCAGAGTTTACGGGGAATTCAAATTAGACTTTGCTCCTGGTGAATGGCAACCTATCTATATTGTTAAAATGCCAATGGCCACGAGAGAATTAAGACAAAAGCCGGTGGTGGTGCATAAAAACCCAATAACTATATCGGTAGCAACAACTCAAAACATCAACGGTGAGCATATTGCGACATTTACTATCGATAACACGCTAGTAAAAGCCGAAAGCATACTTATTCAGGGTAAAGTAACGTTTCCAGATCGTCAGGTATTGCCTTTTACGGTTAAGCAAGAAAAAGGCTTAAAGCGTATACACAAAATTGCATTTACTGAACCTGGCGTACATCGTATAGAAACAAGTGTATTCGGCGACACCATTAACGGCAGAGAATTTAGGGCTCAACTGCCCGAGTTTACGTTTAATGTTGAACGCGCAGGTAATTCAGGTACTTCAACTCTCAGTGGTGATACTAGTCATTTAACGTTAGAACAAAAAAAAGCGCAAGCAATGGCTAACGCAGCATTAGAAGCTGAAAAAATGGCCCAAGCATTAGCACAAGCAAAAGCAGATCAAGCGGCGAAAATAGCCCAAAAAGAAAAAGAAACATTATTCTATATTATTGGCGGAAACACGTTAGTGATCATCATTGCGGCACTTATGTTTGTTTTTATTCGCCGTAAAAAGAATAAATAACGAAAAGTTTTCGTATTTATTTGCCTGTTTTGCTGTTAAAAACGTCGGATTGTTCATCAATTAGACATATAAACAAATGAATGGAAAAAACTGGTTGACGGCATCGAATGTTAACCGTATTATTCCCGCCGCATTCAACGAGTTGTTGTTGAAAGCAGTGATTAATGTGTGGAGTGGTAGTTCAGTTGGTTAGAATACCGGCCTGTCACGCCGGGGGTCGCGGGTTCGAGTCCCGTCCACTCCGCCAATTAATCCAAAGGTTGTAAGTCCTTTCAAAATTTACAGAAGCGAGATGTGTGGAGTGGTAGTTCAGTTGGTTAGAATACCGGCCTGTCACGCCGGGGGTCGCGGGTTCGAGTCCCGTCCACTCCGCCAATTGTTTCAAAGGTTGTAAGTCCTTTCAAAATTTACAGAAGCAAGATGTGTGGAGTGGTAGTTCAGTTGGTTAGAATACCGGCCTGTCACGCCGGGGGTCGCGGGTTCGAGTCCCGTCCACTCCGCCAATTGTTTCAAAGGTTGTAAGTCCTTTCAAAATTTACAGAAGCAAGATGTGTGGAGTGGTAGTTCAGTTGGTTAGAATACCGGCCTGTCACGCCGGGGGTCGCGGGTTCGAGTCCCGTCCACTCCGCCAATTGTTTCAAAGGTTGTAAATCCTTTTAAAATTTACAGAAATAAATACGCGGAGTGGTAGTTCAGTTGGTTAGAATACCGGCCTGTCACGCCGGGGGTCGCGGGTTCGAGTCCCGTCCACTCCGCCAATTTATTTAAATTTTTATCTGTGGCAACTTAAAACCTCACACAATTACCTAAAGCAAACCCCAAAGAAAGCACCTCTAAATAAAACTTAATAATCTAAAAAAAACTTAAGCCGCTTAACTACAGTTTAATTATTGCTTATCTAATTTTTTCTTAAAAAAATCACAGTTCACTTAGCTTATATTAAAGTTGATAAAGGGCTTGTAACTCCATTTGCACCGCGCTCTATCACATGGGTATATATTTGCGTTGTTCTAATGTCACTGTGCCCCAATTGCTCTTGTACCGTTCGAATATCAGCACCTCGTTGAAGTAAGTGTGTTGCAAATGAATGTCGTAAAGTATGACAAGTAATATTTTTATCTATACCTGAATTTTTAGATGCTATTTTTACCGCTTTTTGAATTGCCGTTTCGTTTATATGATGGCGTCTTAATTTGTTGACCTCAGGATCTAAATATAAGCGATTTGATGGGAATAAATAGTGCCAATTAAATGTTTTAGCAGCACTTGGGTATTTTCTCGATAATGCAAAAGGCAAATATACTCCAGAGTAATCATCATTCCTCATATCTAATACATAGTAAGACTTTACCAGCGATATTTGTTCTTTGAGTGCCGTAGCCAGTTCAGTTGCTAGGGTAACTGTTCGATGTTTACCACCTTTGCCATTCCATACTTCGATACAATGATAGTCAAAGTTTATATCTTGTACTCTTAAGCGCACAGCCTCCATTAATCTTAAGCCACTGCCATACATTAATTGGCATAGTAAAAGGTGATTTATATTTATAGCCGATAAAAGTGCTTTTACTTCTGGGGTAGTTAATACAGTAGGGAGTTTTGGGTTTACCCTAGATTTATTAAAGCGCAAATCAAGGCTAAGCGGTTTAACTAAAATATGTTTATACAAGTAATTAACAGAGTTTAATGCTAATGCTTGAGATTTTGGCGCAAGATTTAAATTATTCGAAAGGTAACTTAGAAATCTTTCAACTTCTTTATCATGGCAATCTTTAGGATGAACTTTTCCAATAAAAATTATGTAAGCTTTAATCCAATATAAATATGACTCAATAGTTCGTTTAGCGTAGCGTCTGGTCCACATTGTTTCTTTAATGTGTGAGAGAAATTCAGATTTCATTATTATTCCTTAATAATTAAAATAGATACTGTTTATTTGTACAGTATAGCTGTATTTCCCGCTTTATTGTAGAAAGGCAGATTTAATCTGTCTTTCTACTGCCTTTTATTCAGCACCTAACAATAACGCATTGAATAATAATATTAAGTTATGTATATTGATTTGAACAAATATTCATTAGATGGACGTTTCACTTGTGGAAAGTGGGATATTATCTGTCTAATAAACTGTTAGCTGTACAAGGATAAACTCTATCAAAGTAGTCATATTAAGCATTTTTTGGGTTGGTATTTCAGCTTTCATTCTCAGCGTAATCTCGGCAAATGCGATTGACTTTCACCCTGGATTATTTAATGTACTGGATTTTTCTGGTCATTTTATAGCACTTGTTGTTGGTTATATTTTGTGGTGTTATTCAATTTTTTGGCTGTATCATAACTACCAAAAATTAAGTTTATGGTTTGTTCCTTTTATTATTTGTTTGGTTTTCTTTTTTGAAGTTTGGGGTTACTTGTTGGTCATGACCTTATTAATCAAAAAGTACCCATTAATTCCGAGCAACATAAAAGTGTCCAGCTAACAAGGGTTTTCAAGTCGGACAAATTACAGTTGGCTTTTTGTTCGTGCCTCACTTATTTTAGCCAACTGCAATTTGCCGCTTAAAACGGCGTTAGCAGTAAAGGTAAGCATGGAAGTTAGTATCAAAAATTCTATAAATAGATTTGCTCTGGTTTTAGGCGGAGTTATCGCAATACAGGGTATTGGTCTAAATTTTATTATCTCTTTAGCAATCTCGATTGCGTTAGTTTTTGCAGCATCATCATTATTTGGTCAGCCAATTAGAAATGCGATAAAAAGCGGTGTACTGACTAAACAAGAGCTACAAAAAATGCTGCTAGTTTCCCCATATTGTTGGGGCGGAGTTATTTGTTTCATTTTACTGGTAATTATATTCTAGAGTTTACTGCTAACAAGACGTTCAAACGGACAAAAAACAGTTGGCTGTTTCACTCCGTTCACAATTTTAGCCAACAATTTTTTGCCGCTTAACGTGGCGTTAGGTAGCAAAGTTTATGGAAGCAGTATCAAAAATATTCCTAATTGTTGCATTAGTTAGTTGGGGATATTCTCTATACAAGTATTTAGCTGCTGTAGAAATGGTTGCTCAATCCATTGGTGCCGTAGATGATGTTAAATTCCTTGGTATTTCATTACAACCAACAAAGCTTATCTTAATGTCAACGCCACTTTTTACTTTGTCTTTAATTTCTAAGTCTTACGCTGATAAATATCGAAATAATCAGGAATTGCTAAATGGATTCAACTTAGCAAGAAAGTATCTTTTATTTATGCTTTTATGTATGACTTTCGTGTTCATAACTATAATACTTTCAAAAGTATAGAGTTTTACCGTAAGCTACCTAACAAGGCAATAAAGCAGGAAAATTTACAGTTGGCTGTTTTCACTGCGTTCAACATTTTAGCCAACTACAAATTTCCTCTTATTGAGGCGTTATGTAATTATCAGAGGTAGGAGTTTTAGTGAAAATATTTTGGGTGCTATGTTTAGCTTTATTTAATTATTCATGCTCAACTATGAAGACAATTGATCCTATTTATAATCAGGTGAAAGTATCGTATCAAGGGCATAAAAGTTATTGTAAAGGTATTCCTAGGGTTTATAGCGGAATTTCCTATAATGCGTGTTTGTTATATGGGGAGCCAAACGCCAATGGAACTTTAAGTTCTATTAATGGGGTCCCAACTTTTCTTATAGATTCTGCATTTTCCCTTGTAGCAGACACTGTTGTTTTACCTTACACAATTTATACTCAGGTTAACAAAGGAAATATTAAGGTTAATTAATTACATAACAAGGCGCTCAAGAGGGAAAATTTACAGTTGGCTGTTTTCACTCCGTTCAACATTTTAGCCAACAATAAATTTCCCCTTAGCGGGGCGTTAGGCGTCTAAAGGACTGTCGATGTCAATTCAAAGTATTCAAGTTGAAAGAGGTTTAAGTTTACCTCAGGAATATCTTAAATTGCTTTCATCTCTTGATGAGGCAGATGAATATTGTTTCAATGAATATCCTCAAGATGATCCCGACTTTGAAGGTCGTTGTTGGTGTTTCCTAAACGAAGAGGAACTCAACGAAGAAATAGATATGCCCGGTGTAGGTAAATCACCTGCTCACAAACAACTTGAGCTCTATATCAAATGTTTCATTGAATATAGCGATAATCAATTTCTTACTTCTCCTAACGGAAGAGTACCAATTCAGTGTGTCATTAATGGTTTCGTTATTGCCGAAGATAATGGTGATCTATTATATCTAGATCCTCTTGATGACTTTTCCGTTTGGATATTCCATCATGATGGCAGTGACGTAATGAAAGTCGCGAATTCGATTGGTGATTGGCAGTCTCGTGCAGTCGTCGCCTAACAAGCAAATTAACAGGACTAAAAACAGCGGGCTGTTCGCTTCGCTCCATTTTATCCCACTATTTTTAGCCCATTATTTGGGCGTTAGGTTTTATCATGGATAAGTCGGAGAAAAATTTACTACTATGGAGTTTTATTTACTGGGTTGCATGTTTAAATACAATAACCGCTATCGGCTTTACTTTGTTAACTGAGACGTATGATTATAGCTACTCAATTTCAGCTACAAAATTAGCTTTAATTTGCGCGACTTTGCAATTTCTATTTTTAAAATACCAAGGTGGGCTTCCTTTTTACAAACAATTCGGTGTTATCTTCCTAGCAACTTTTATTTATATGTCGTTTCTAGAAGTTGGCTCAAACTTACTTAATTATAATGTGGAAAGTTTAGGGATGTACCTTACTCTTGTCTTTATGTTCTCTTTACCTCTTGTTTTGGTCTCATATTTTGTTAAATTCAGACTATATCGGTACAGTGAAAAACCTAACAAGAAAATTAATCAGGACAAATAACAGTTGGTTTTTGCTCCTGCGTCGCTTATTTTAACCAACTGATATTTGCCCATTATTTGGGCGTTATGTTTTTATTAAGCTTTCTAGTTTGACTGAATAGGAGAAAATGAATTTGTGGGGAATGTACTGGCGATATCTACTTTCAATTTCTTTAACATTAGTCCTCGTCGCATTTTTGAGTGAGCAGCTGAATTTATTAAATGTAGTCAATAATTCTGGCTTACTACCTACAATTTATTGGAGTATTATTGCGGTACTTTTTATTTCAATAACACTTTTTCAAAACAAAGGATTACCTTACGTATTTTTAGGTAGTAGATTACATCTAACTAATAAGGCTTGGTGTTGGTTTAACTTTATGACCATCTCTCTTTTTATAGTGTTAGCGGTAATTGGCTATATTGTTAACCAAATAACTAAAGCGGAAGTATGGGCTCTTTATAAACTATTCGGGCAACCGCTCTGTTTAGTGTTTCTTCCACTGTTTGGCGCATGGTTTATTACAAGGCGCGTAAAAACATAACAAGTGACTATGGTGTCAAACCTTAATGTTTAATTCATTTTTGGATCCCAATAGACACCATCTCTTACCATCGAATTTAAGATCACAATCATCTTCCTAACACACGCTATTATGGCTATTTTCTTTGGTTTTCCCGCGGCGACTAGCCGCTGATAAGTTGCTTTGAAAACGGGGTTACATTGCATTGCTGACATCATTGACATGAACATGGCAGTACGTATTTGATGTCGTCCACCCCGTATCATTCGCTTACCTTTAAAGGCGCCACTTTCTCTATTTATTGGCGCTACCCCGACTAAAGCTGCGGCTTCTTTATTGTTGATATAACCCAGCTCTGGCATGTTACTTAACAGACTAAAAGCAACGACATTTCCGACACCAGGTACACTTTGAATAATGTCGTTTTTTATTTTATATTCGTCACATTGCTCAATCAGTTTTGCCATTTTTTTGTCTATTTTAGTTAGCTGATTATTGATGGCTGTGAGCATAGGGTTAATCGTACTGGCTAGCGATTTAGGCAGTATTTGAAGTCTGTTTTTCTCCATTGTCCGCATTTCCATTAACTGACATCGCCTTGATAATAGGTCACTCATTTCCCTGAGTGTTTCAGGCTTAAGCGTAGATAGTTCGGGTTTTAAGGCTTGGCTATAGTGAGCAATTAACTTCGCATCAAGCTTGTCGGTTTTAGCTAATTGACCAGCAGAGCCCGCAAACTTTTTAATGCGAACGGGGTTGGCAACAACAAAGGGTAATGTCTCTTTTGCGCAAGCAATGATAAAGGCTTGTTCAAGCCGTCCTGTTGCTTCAATGACAATGCGTGTTGGGTTGTGTTTTTTAATTTCTTTTACGGCTTTATTGATACCTTTTTCATCGTTGGTCACGGTGAAGTAAATGTCTAATGGGCGTATGTAAATATCGATTTGAGTTTTACCGGTATCAACCCCGACGTTAATTTCATTTTGATTATTTTGTGTATTCATAATAAGCTGAC
This sequence comes from Colwellia sp. Arc7-D, assembly GCF_003061515.1. Taxonomy (NCBI): domain Bacteria; kingdom Pseudomonadati; phylum Pseudomonadota; class Gammaproteobacteria; order Alteromonadales; family Colwelliaceae; genus Colwellia; species Colwellia sp. Arc7-D. The sequence continues at coordinate 2,431,079 of NZ_CP028924.1, read as the reverse complement.
TCTGCCTTGCTAATTCGGGCTCGAGGCCCCGTTGACTATCCGAGTTTATTGCTTGGAGTTTTATACGATGTTCCCACTTGTTATCGGTCTCTCAATAGAGGAGCCATCATTCAATCGAACTATCGTATAAAAAGGCTTTGGTTGCAGCCAAAGCTTGGGCCTCACTTTACCTAAACTGGTTTTAAAAAAGAACATGGATGTGGGTGTTATTATCCATACAAGTAATTAAACAGGGACTAAAAACAGCGGTCACTTTTTCGCTCCGCTCAAGTTTAGCCCACTATTTTTAGCCCGTTAATTGGGCGTTATGTTTCTAGGTGACTATGAGTTCTTTTCTAACAATGGAAGTTTTACCCGAAGTTGATGATTGTTTAAAACTTAGGGTTAGTGGTTCAAGCTTTGGTTTTTCCGGTCAAGCAGATTGCTATGTTAACGAAAGTGAGTTTCTTGCTTTCACTAAATCGCTACAAGGTTTCCCTAAAAAAATGGATCAGTTGTTAACATTTGATTCAGGCAAAAGTAACACACTTTCAAACTTTGAATTAAGTTTTAGTTGTGTAAATAGTTCTGGGCACGTAAAACTAGAAGTTGAAATTACGCACATAGCATCATACGTAAATTCAAAGAATAATCGTTTTAGTTCCTCATTTAGTTTAGTTATCATGCCTTCGGAAATTGATACTTTTCAAAGTAATCTAATATCAGTGGCAAACTCAAATAATGTTGGTCAATTGGCTGAGTTGCGTACAGAAACATAACAAGAAATTAAACAAGGACAAAAAACAGTTGGCTTTTTGTTCACTCCGTTCACTTATTTTAGCCAACAATTTTTTGCCTGTTAATTGGGCGTTAGGTAGCCATGAAAAGTTTGGTGTCAATAATCGGGTTAAGCGCTGTAGGTTTTTTTTCTATGGTTATAGCGGCAAAACTTTTTTGGTTTGCTTATCCATACCCAAATAATCCATCACAAGATGAAATTAATCTTGTTTGGAGTGTTCATATCATTGCTGAAAAACTTTTTGGGTACCTTGTTATTGTATTTACATCGGTTTATATAACCTACAAGTATAGGTTAACTCACGGCTTTCAAAGTGTTTATTTAGCAATTGTCTGTGCAATAAGTTACAACGTAATAGCGGCTATAATTTGGATAGCCCAATTTGGTTATGAACCTTACTTTGAGCATTCATTGCCTTTAAAGTTATTGTTCATTGTAATAGTCTTGTCAGCAGTTGTATCTCTTATTTCATACCAATGGCTACCTAACAAGGCGCTCAAGAGGGAAAATTAACAGTTTGCTGTTTTCACTCCGTTCAAAATTTTAGCAAACTATAAATTTCCCCTTAGCGGGGCGTTATGTGTTTAGGTGTATGAAACGAATTAAGTGTACTGCTAAAGCAGGGGATTTCTTATTTTATGCTATTGGTTGCGTAATATTTTCTGGGCTTAGCTTTTACGCTTTCGACTTTGTGTTTATTAAATTTATCCTAGCACTTGAAAATATTAATGATAAACCGATATTATATTTCTTTTCAGTATTGTTAACTTTATTGTTGCTTAGCCCTCTTTTGGCGGTTAAGCCATTTATAAAAATTTACAATAAGATAAAAGGTACTGAGCGCTTTATTGAACTTACTAAAGACTATATTAGTTTTCCTAAGTCGCTCAGCTCATTGGAGTTTGAAAAAATTAAGATTAGTACAATTACTAATGTGTATTTTTCTCAAGACCGACATGACAATGATGAGAATTTAATCATAAAATACAATGTAGATTGCCATGCATATATTGATGTTAATTTAGTTAGCGATTTTGAATTAAGACAAATTTACAATAAGCTTAGAATTACAGTCTTACTCTAAAAAAACACATAACAAGGGTTTTCAAGTCGGACAAATTACAGTTGGCTGTTGTTCGTACCTCACACATTTTAGCCAACTGCAATTTGCCGCTTAAAACGGCGTTATAAATACAAAGGATGGTTCCATGAAAATTTTAGGCATAATATTAATACTTATTACTTTTAACTCCTCTGCAAAGTCAGAAAAAGGAGTTGTTGTAAAAATACTTCCTGATAAATTAGTTTTATCTATAGACTGCGAAGCGAAAGCAAACTTGCTAGAAGAAAAGGCTTCGGTTCTCTATACTTGCAAGAATTCAGAAGGTGGAAAATATTTCATGGATTTTCGCTTAAATGATTTAGATTTAGTCGCCGACTTTAAACGAAGCTCAACCGATGTTATTGTTAATGAAAGTCAATTTAAGTCATATACACTTTATGAGATATCAGCAATGGACTCGAAAGGCAATCCTCAAAAGTTTGTTTCTTATTGTACAAAAGAAGTTTGTCTTGATCTAGTTGGTGATTATGAGCAATCAATTAAAGCTTCTATAACGTCGCAATTGCGAGGGTAGTATTCATAACAAGCGCTTAAGCGGGCGTTATAAGTCAAGAGATCGCTAATTGATGAATCTACTACCATACCTATTTTTAGTATTCATAATATCTGGCTGCGCGCCAATGAAAACTCTTTATTATAGCCCAGTAATATCAGGTGAATTGTCTCAAAGCAGATCTGGTTGTGGCGGCCCAAAAGACAAAGTAAGAATTGATCTTTTGGATGATGTATATATACAAGTTAGATTAAAACCTTATTTAATTGACGAGTTTTCAATTCATCTCAGTATTTATATCCCAAAGGATTCAAATTTAAAATTTGAATCCGAGCGTTTCAGTCTAAATAGTGAATGGTCAACCACAGCCAATGTGAAATATATTCAAAAGCTCATATTCGATCAAGATTCAACACACGGACTAAAGGTGTTAAAACTAGAACCTACAACTTTGTTAACAAATCTCGATTTGGATGGAAATAATGATTATGAGTGGTACACAGTTTATTTTGAGCTTATCCTCAAAACAGAAAATAAAATAAAACTCATATTTCCAAAATATAAAATTAATAATCGTCTCGGTACACCTATTGAAATAGATTTTGTTTTAAGTGAAGGTACATTTATTTACCCTGTAAATTGTTGACTTATAACAAGTTACTCAAACGGACGCTAAACAGTTGGCTAGTGCTCGTTCCTTGCAATTTTAGCCAACTATTTTTCGCCGCTTAGTAAGGCGTTAGGTACAGGAGTATATTTCTTAAATGGAAGTCAATTGTAGTAAATGTAGAAGTAAAATAGATTCAGAAAACATCAATGTACCGAAAGATACTGCGTACTGTTTAAGTTGTGAAAGCCTAACAAGTTTATCCTCATTGCTTGAAGCAACCCCAAATAAAAAATTTGACATTAAACAAACCATAAGTGGTATTGCTGTTGATGAAAATGGATATAGTTGGACAATTAATGCATCTAACCGAAGTTTAATGGCACTATTTTTAGTACCTTTTACACTAGTTTGGGCTGGTGGTTCTCTTTCTGGAATTTATGGGTCTCAATTAGTCAGTGGCGAATTCGATCCTGGACAATCACTTTTTGGTCTACCTTTCCTAATCGGTAGTATTGTCCTTATTAGCTTTACATTAATGAGTTTATTCGGCAGAACAGTCGTTAGTTGTGAAAATGGGAAAGCACTGGTATTTATTGGTATAAAGTCAATTGGTTGGTACAGAAGGTTTGATTGGAGAACAATTGAAAGGATCACAGAGAGTGATTCTCGCCAAAATAGTCACTTATCTCTTGAAGGTGCTAAGAGAATAAACTTTGGTTGGGGTTTAAGTAGTGAAAAACAGTATTTTATATCTAATTACCTTAAAACAAAATTAAAAAAGTAACTTAACCGGTTGCTTAAACAGACAAATAACAGTTTGCTGCGCTTCGCGCATTGTAGCAAACGTATTATTTGCCCCTTAGCAAAGCGTTAGGCATATAGGAGTTTCATCTTGGTTCGAATACTTAGTTTAGTTTTAATTGGTGCGTTGTCTGGGTGTGCTAGTACAAAAGATGCAGAGAAAGTATCTGAATATATTTCACCAATTCAAGCAATTGAAAGAGCCGCTGAAGCTTCACCTAAAGGTGTAAAGGGATTCTTTGAATTACATGTAAAAGCTACAGGAAAACCAAGAAATATTGTATATCTAAATTCCGAACTTGATTATCGGGATCCAAGAAATATTTCAATTGCTATTTCTCCTAAAGTAAGGGAATCATTTATAAAAAAACATGGGGAAACTCCTGAGATATTTCTTAAAAATAAAAAAATCATTGTTTATGGCGAAGCAAGAAAAGTGAAGATATCTTTCGGATGTAATGGTAAAAAAAACGAAAATCAGTATTATTATCAAACGCATGTGAGATTCAGTTCTTTAAGTCAACTCCTTATAGTTCAGTGAAATATGCCTAAAAAGTTACCCAAAAGGGCAAATAATAGTTGGTTTTTGCTCCTTCGTCGCTTATTTTAACTAGCTATTATTTCCTCTTAGTGAGGCGTTATGGTGCTTTATATCTCACCATCTAATAAGGAAGTTGTATGTTCTACTCAATACCTCACTTTAGGTTATTTAAATTAATATCAGTTTTACTTTCGACCGTCATGTTCTCTTCAATTGCTCAATCAAAAAACCTTGAAATAAATGCGGAACAACGTAAAGAAGTGGTTGAAAGTATTTCTCAGATCATTATTGAAAATTACGTTTTTCCTGAAGTTGCAGCACAAAATGCTACTTATATTCAAAAGCAATTAAACACAGGGGAATATAGTAAGATTATTGATGCTGATAAATTTGCAACCAAATTAACTTTAGATTTACAGCACATAAACCATGATAAACATATGGAAGTTCGAGTTAATAAGCCTAAAAAAGCCCAATTAGAGCAAGTAAAAACAAATAATCCCCACTTAGAATATTTAAAGCAGGAACAAACAGAGAACTATGGTTTCAAAAAAATTGAAATACTAGACGGTAATGTTGGGTATGTTGATTTCCGATATTTTAGCGGTTTCGACTCAGCAAAAGAAACAGTTGATGGCGTATTGAAAATTATTAAAAATACGGATGCCATTATTTTTGATTTACGAAAAAATGATGGTGGCTCTCCTGAAATGGTGCAATATATTTGCAGTTATTTTTTTGGTGAAAAGACTCATTTAAATAGTCTATATTGGAGAAAAGGAAATAGAACTCAGGAGTTTTGGACTCTTGATGAATTGCCAGGTAAGCGTATGCCTGATGTGCCGTTATTTGTTTTAACAAGTAAATATACTTTTTCTGGTGCTGAAGAGTTTGCTTATAACTTGAAGACTCGTAAAAGGGCAGTAATTGTAGGTGAAAGTACTGGCGGCGGTGCAAACCCGGGCGGACCGATAGAAATAAATAAATACTTTAGTATTAATGTTCCTACAGGCCGTGCTATTAATCCTATTACTCAAACCAATTGGGAAGGTACAGGAGTTATTCCAAATATTGAAACGACAGCAATCAATGCTTTTAATAAAGCTCACGCCTTAGCCATGAGTTCAGCAGAAACATACCGTAATGCGAAAGAACAAAAGGCGCGTTGAGGTTGAACCCAGCACCATTACAAGAACTTCAAACGAAAAATTTACAGTTAGCCGTTTTAAGTTCCTCAAACATTTTAGCCAACTAAAATTTTCCGCTTATTGCGGTGTTATATTTCAAGGAGGATCGATGCACTATTTGGAGATAACTTTAATTGGAATGATTTTGTTTTATCCTATCGTTGATTTAATCATCGAAAAATATAAGTCAAAGAATAAAACTTTCGAATTTTTAAAAATCTCATTTATTATGTGGCTCCCTACTTTATTGCTGATACATCTTTTTTCTAATGGTCAACTTTCAGTTGCCAACTTTGGGTTTGTGATTGAAAATAGCTGGCAAAATATTCTATTTGCATCGTTACTTTTAATTGCAATAATTTATTTACTACTCTTAATCAGATCAATTCAATCAAGTGAGGAGTTAAGAACGGAAATAAAGAGTAAGTTCGCAGCATATAAAGATATTCTACCGGTGACTAAAAATGAAATGCTTGTATTTACATTGATACTTTCTGTTTCAGCGGGAGTATGTGAAGAACTGCTTTTTCGTGCTTATCTTTTTACTCTCATAGATAGTCATATTGGTATGGTTGCTGCAATATTATTAAGTAGTGCTGTTTTTGGCCTTTGGCATATATATTTAGGATGGCAGGAAGTCATTAGGACTAGTATTATGGGAGCCGTTTTTTGTGGTGTTTTCATTTTTACAGGTAATATTATTTTACCCATATTGCTACATATATTTGTTGATGTTTACAGTGGGCTTATGTGTTATTTTGCAATGCGGAAATCATCATCATCTATCATTCAAGAAAGCTAACAAGGCAATTAAGCGGGACTAAAAACAGTTTGCTCGGTTTTGCTACGCTACACATTTTAATAAACAATTATCAGCCACTTAAACGGGCGTTAGCAAGCACAAGGATGCGTCAATCAGATGAGTAAATGGATATTCGCGTTAATTCAATTCTTTCCATTATCTACTTTTGCAACTTTTGCTTTTTGGAATGGAGTACCATCCAATGAACGTTGGCTAGACGCATTTCAACTCGGTGCGTTGTTAGGTTTAATTCAGTTAGCTATTTTATTACCTCAAAATAACCCATTAAATAGACTTGTGCTTGCAGGTAACATCTACCTCATACTCGGTGGGCTAGCTGTTTTTTTCCAACAATGGTGGTATTTAAAACTTTATGACTCATTACGCGAGTCAGCCATTATTCTTTTAATAGCTATTATTGGTACCATTACGACCTTTGCATCTTCATCAGGCTTTATTGCGGTTAAAGGTAGTACCCGAGAACTTTCAATTTACCTACTCGTAGCAACTTTTTTAATGTTACCTTTCGCCATTTATTTTGAGGGAAATCGAACTTATGCAGCAGTTTTTCCTATTATATTTCTAGCAATTTTTCAGCGCTATTTATCTTATATTGCAAAGGAAAGGCTTGTAGTTCAAAGTACTAGCTAACAAGTAAGTAAATAAGGATAAATATAGTTGGCTCTTGCTACTTCGTCGCTTATTCTAGCTAACTATATTTAGCCCGTTAACAGGGCGTTATGTGAATTGATTAAACAATGGAGTGTATATGAAAAACTTATTAGTCCTAACTAGCCTCGTATTTTTAACTGTATCGACAAGCAGTATAGCGAAAAATATATATGGTGATGTACAGGTTACAGATATAGCACCTGCAAATAACTTTATTTGGGAGCGAGCCAATCAAAACACGCCTAAATATCCAATAGAGCTTGCCCGCTCAGGGGTAAGAGGTTGTGCTGTTTTATCTTTTAATATTTCAGCTTCGGGTAAAACTGAAAATGTAGAAATTATCAATTCATTACCTACTAAGCACCTTGGTAAATACTCACGTAAAATGTTAAAAACATGGAAGTGGGTTCCTGTAGTAACAAGTACTGACATTTCTCATGAGAAAAGGACTTTGAGGCTAGATTTCTGTATGGCCGGCGAATCAACGGAGCAATCTCAAAAAGCCTGTATACAGCAAACAAAATTAGCATGTGGCTAATTCACATAACAAGCAAATTAAAAGGATTAAAAACAGCGAACTGTTCGCTTCGCTCCATTTTAGCCTACTATTTTAGCCCATTATTTTGACGTTATGTTTATTTTCATCATTGGAGTTCAATTGATAAATTTCGTTAAAAAATCATTATTATTATTTTGTAGTATTTTGCTTTTTGGGTGTGTTACAACGAACCAAGCCATTGAAAGAAAAAATTATTTTCCTTGGGAGAATGATACTGGCTATACGCAAGTAGTAAAAAATAATAACACGCTATATATCTCTGGTATTACGAGCGAAAAAATCAGCTTTGAAAGCCAAGTAGACGATATATACATTAACATCAAGAAGATACTGTCTGATTATAATGTTGGAACAGATGCTATCGTAAAAGAAGTTATTTTCACTACTGACATTGAAAAGTTAAAGTCAGCAATTCCAATACGTAAGGCTCATTTTGACGGTAAATATCCGTCTGCCAGTTGGGTTGAAGTAAAAAGGCTATGGAGTGAATCCCACTTTTTAGAAGTTGAAGTTGTTGTTGTGTTACCGTAAACATAAAAAAATAAACAAGGACAGTTGGCTACGTTTCGCTTTGCTACACAATTTTAGCCAACCATTACTTAGCCTGTTATTTTGACATTATATTTTTAATCTACATGGAGTGTTCTTAATGAGAAAAGTGGTAGAGTTTAACAAAAGAAAATATTGGGGCTTTGGATCTGTTGATTTAGATGCTCTTAACAATCAACTTGATGAAATTAGTAAAGAGGGTTGGGAGTTACTTTCTATCAATTCTAATACTTGGTTTAATGGGGTTGTCGTTTCGTATACACTTTTAATAGAATCTAATTAGACCGTATTAATAACAAAATATAAGTCATTTAAAGGACAGGAAACAGTTGGTTTTACTCCTTCGTCGCTTATTTTAACCAACTATTTTAGCCGCTTAAGTGGCGTTATACCTATTCAACAAGGATCGAGTTCATGGATAGTCAAAGTTCAAAAATTCAACGGAGTGCAATATTAATTAAATGCTTTATGGCTTTAGTTATGCTTTTTCTAGCCATTAATATTTATACAACTAGCGTTATTGATTTTGGTTCGGTGGCAGGTGCTATTGGTATTTTATCATTGTTACGCGGATTCCTTTGTTCTCCTAGTTTATTATCAATGCCAATTAAAAGTTGGTTAGGAACTGATCATAAACTATCTAAAGAAAGCTATTTATATTTTATTTTAGCTCTTATATTAATTATTGTAAGTGGCTTTTAAAAATAAGTATAAATCGTTAAAGCAGGACAAAAACCGTTGGCTTTTGCTCCTGCGTCGCTTATTTTAACCAACTATTTTTAGCCTCTTAATGAGGCATTATGTTTATATGGATATTTCATTTTATGAGTCTAAAAAAGGCACTAGTTAGCTCCCTTATTTCTTTATGCATTACATCATGTGCATTCCAACCAGCTCTTGATAGCCAACCTTATTGTCAACGTGGTGAAACATTCACCAAAAAGTTAACTTTAAAAGCAACTGATATGGATGACATCGAAATTTGTGAGGATAGAAATTTTGGAGAATGTTTAGTGGAAATAGGTTTAATAGTACCGGTGAGTTTCATAATCTCAGGTAGTGTAGTTTTATTAGGCAATACCTTGTATTGGACAGAGCATACATTGAGCTGCTAAATAAATTGAACAAGAACTTCAAACAGAAAATACAGTTGGCTGTTTTTACGGCGTTTAACTATTTAGCCAACTATATTTTCCGATTAAATAGGCGCTATATTTCAAGGATGATTAGGCATTGGATTCACTGAAGTTAAATGATTATCTCCATTCAAGACCTCCGCCAAAATGGCTTGATGTTTTATGTAAATTACAGCATTTTGCCATAATTACTTACGCTGTAGATCCTGCAAGATTTGATGGACTTTTCCCTGAACGTTTTAAGCTGGACTGCGTTGAAATTAATGGAGTAGAAAAAGCTCTAATTTCTGTAGTCCCATTTATAGATGTCGATTTTACTTCCGCTGTTTATCCATTCCCTAAATTTACTATGGGACAAACCAATTATCGAATTTATATAATCGATAAACAAACCAACGAACGTTGTGTCTGGTTTCTAGGAACTACATTGGATTCTTGGACGCTTGCAGTTCCAAGACTTTTATGGAACTTGCCTTGGTATTCAGGTGAAGTTAAATTCGACTGCGACTTCGATGAATCACAAAAGATATATCGTAAATATAAAATGACTACCGATGCCACTTGGGCTCCAGCGAGTGTTGAATTATCACAAGAAAAAGATGCTTCAATTGAGCTTGCAGGGTTTCCTGATACTGAAACTGGACTTGTATATTTAACTCATCCATTAGCAGGCTTTTATCATCGTAGAGATGGAGTACTAGGTACTTATCGTGTTTGGCATAAGCAATTAAAAGTATCATCTGCAAACCTTAAGTCTGCTAGCTTTGGTTTATTATCTAGATTGGGATTAGTAACACAAGAAGAACAACAAGTTGCACATAGTGTACTTATTGAGCCAATTAATGAATTTACTATTTATTTACCGCCAAAAGTGGTGAAATAGAAATATATCACGCTAATTATTAAAGACGAATAACAGCAGGATATTTGCTCTTTAGTCGCTTATTTTAACTAATTATTATTTACCTATGAGTAAGGCAATATGTGCCAAGGAGTAGTCTGAGCATGGATTCAAAAATAGACTTTTCATCTTATTCTCTAGAAGAGCTTTATTCTTCCTTGGAGAAAATTGATAAAGATATCTACCCTGAGAGAGCAAAACAAATAGAGGAATTAATTCGCCTAAAAGAAGCTGAGAGCCCTGAAGAAATCAATACGATTAAAAATATTGGGGAAAAGTCTACAAAATCTGACAGGTTAGTGGCAGCAATCATAGATGGTGCGTTAGGACTCGCTACTTTGATCCCCGTTTTTTATTACGTAGGTTTTGATGCATTTAAAGAACCATCTATATATTTAATCGGCACTTTGTTTATATACGGTGTTTTTACTACTTTGTTATTACATGGATATCTTTTGTACTATTATGGGCAAACAATTGGCAAGAACTATATGTCTATTCGTGTTGAAAATTTAGATGGCTCCAAAGCTAGTTTAATTACTATTTACTTTAAGCGAATGTTGCCGATGCAGTTAATTGGGTTAATTCCATCCTTTGGACAGTTTATATCAGGTATTGTAAATCCACTCTTTATTTTTGGTAAAGAAAGACGTTGTTTACATGACTATTTAGCTAAAACAAAGGTTAGCTATACAGACACATAACAAGCCGTTAAAGCAGGGAAAATAACAGTTAGCTATATACTCCTTTAACGTATATTTTATCAAACAATAAATCTGCTCTTAGCGGGGCGTTATATGAAAAAGGGTTTAAGCACTTGAATATCAATGCGACTTTATTCGGTCAGTTTGTTTTTGTCTCAATGTTTATCGTTGGTGGTTTAAGTTACTACTTAGGTAAACGTAAGAGTTCCACACCCAAGGTGGTAACATTAATCGGTGTAATATTATGTATTACTCCACCTCTTAACATTGTTTACCTAATTGTTTTAATGCTAAAAAATGATAATGTATCAAAACAAAACCCCTGAAACTTGAGTGTTATTTCTATATAAAAAATCATTAAACCAGTACATGAAATAGTTGGTTTTTATTCATTCGTCGCTTATTTCACCCAATTATTTTAAAGCTCTTTTTGAGATGTTATGTGCTAAGGAAAAAGGATGTATGGATGCAATTTTAAAAAGTTTTATTGGTAGTCATCTTTTCTTGCTCGCTGCCATACTCTTATTATCTAATGGATCTGAAGGTTTACTATTATTACCGATAGTTATTTTTTGGAGCTTATTTGAACTGTCTTTAATAACAGCTTTAATTAATCAGTTATTGTTAAACGAAGAAAAGAAAGGTTCTGTTATCTTGTGGTTTATTGTCATTTTAACTGTACTTATTTTATTTACTCAGATGACAAATTAATATTAGTAGGGTTACTTACCTAACATGAAACTAACATGAAACTAACATGAAATAAAACAAGGACAAAAACAGTTTTCTGTTTCGTTCTTCAACATTTTAGCCCTTTATTTAAGGGATACGTATTAAGAAAATAATGGGGTGTAGAATTGAATCAATTAGCTGAAAAATCTATTGGGTGTCCATATTGTGGAGAGAATATTGAGGTTTTGATAGATCCATCAGACACGGAACCAACAATATATAGAAGATTGCCAAGTTTGTTGTAAACCAATAAATTTCTTAGTTTCTGAAAGTGTAGATGGTGAGCTATCCGTTAATGTTTATAGTGATGATGAAGCGTTTTAATATATACAATTAATAATTTTAAAAGAACAAAAGACTCTGCGCATTTATAAAGGATTGAGATGCAAATTAAACAAGTAATAATAACTTTAACTGTTTATTTTCTTTTGTCGTGCAAATCGACAGATTCAATAAGAAAATCAACACATTCACTTGAAGTAAAAGAAGTTACAGGGATAACTCAATACAAAAAAGGAAATTATAAAAAAGCATTTCATTTACTTAAGGAGCCTGCCGCTTGGGGATATAAAGGCTCGCAATATGTCTTAGCTTATATGTTTTTAAAAGGTCAATATGTCGAGCAGTCAATTTCACTTGGTATGGGCTGGTTAGGCGTAGCTAAAGAAGCAAATGTTAAAGAATGGAATGAAGAGTTTAAATCTTTTTATTCCTATGCCACAGCTCAACAAAAACAAGATATAGATGAAATAGTCAGGGAATACATTAAAAGGTATGGGTTAAAATCTCAACATGTAACATGCCAAAAATCTATTAATACGTCCTCAAATAGAGTCGATGTTAAATGTCATAAGTATGAAGGACTTAGTACGCTGTATGAGATTGATTTGGTTGAGTAATAAGTGGTCTATTAAGCAAGTAAACGAAACACATTAAGCTGGCTGCACTTATTCTTCGCAAAGTTTAGCTAGCTTTAGCCTGTATAAGTTAGCCCGTTAATATAGGTGTTATATTTTGATATAACACTAATTTAAAGCAATACAGCTAAGAGTTTACTCGGTTTCGTTTCGCTACACATTTTAGCAAATTATTATCAGCCCTTTAAGTAGGGGCAATATACAAAAGGAATTTATTGTGAAATCTACAATTATATTTTCATTGTTTACACTATCTATTTTCGTAGGTGGCTTTTTTACAGGAAGCTATATTGGTATAGCTGCTGGTGCGACCCCAGCCGTTAATCAAATCTGGGCTGGCGCGAAAGAAATGCAAGCAGCTATAATTCTTATCAATGAAAATGATGTAGATAAAGCTAAAACACTTTTGTGTAATTCTATCAAAACTCGACTTGTTATTATGAATATGGCTAAGCCTGCGCAAACGACAATTGCTGATCGTCAGCTGCAAGAACTTGAAGAGTCTACATATCAAAGAATAAATAAAGACAAACGAGCATTAGCTGAAATTTGCATCTAAGAAGCTGCTCAAGCCACATTTTCAACCGTTGGCTAGATTCCACTTCACTGCACATTTTAGTCAACAATTAAAAGCCGCTTAACACGGCGTTAGCATTATAAGGATTCGAAGTCAGTTTATGTCTCTAAAAATTAAAACACTTACTTTACCTGTTATTTTATTTTTGATTAGCTCATGCTCTACGACCCCACCAATGGTAGTTCATGAGGAATATGGTGAAATGTTAGCTGACAATGCATTGTTTCAGAAAGATGCTAGTGAATGTGCCTTACAAGCTAAACAAGGGGTTAGTGGCACAACATTAAATCAAAATTCAGAGAGTCATGATGTAACTTTTGCTGGTATTCAACTTTTTTCATTTTTTAACGAGAATGCGTCATGTATAAAATCAAAAGGTTGGCGTATTCAAGAGTAATACTAACAACAGCTCATGAGGGGGTAGCACGTTAAATTTAGCTAGTTGTTACAAAGTTTAGTCAATATATAGCCTTTATTATTTAGTCCGTTAAAATGGGCGTTATACGTTTTTATGTAGAGGTACTCATGAGAATTTTTTTATTAATTTTAGGTTGGTCTTCTGTTGTTGGCAGTTTCGGTGATGGGGCGCTTGGCCTTTATCTACTTTGGCTTAATTATTTAAACGAATGGTCTTTGTTAAGCATTTCAATTAATGATTTCCTAAAAGAGTATGTTCAAATTATATACTGGGTTAAGCAAGTTTCCTTTTACGTTTTACCTGAAGGTGTAGTTTTATGGTTGTTTAATTTGCCAGCCTTATTATATTTTCCAATTAGGATCATCATTAGCATATTTATAGGTTGGTGGGCTTTGTCTAAGGCGGCACAATTATCAAACCAAACAGCACACAGTTAAACGTATGACAAGGATCGAGTTAGTTTGTTTTTGCTCTTTAGTCGCTCTTTAGTTTAATGCTCTACTATTAATAAAATTTGTATTTGGAGGTTTCAATAAAATGAATCTTTTGTCTGATATTTGGCAAAGCTATTTGGGATTACGTACGTGGGTAAAGATCTGGGTTTTTTTGATACTTGTGCCGGTGAATATAGCTTCCATTTTTTTCATGGGAAATCCAGGATCGAGTTTAGTCGTTAGTTTTGCAATTGCAGGTCTGTTATTCAATGCAATACCAATATGGTTTGACCGTGGTTTTTCAAGTGCGATGACAATTCCACATATAATATTTTGGATTCCTCTGACAATTATTCTGGTTAATTATTTAATGATTTCTGAAGTAGTGCTAACGAACAACTACCGATATTTTTTAATCATTCTAATGGTTTGCAATCTAATTTCTTTATCCTTTGATATTCCAGACTTATTTAAATGGCTTAGAGCTAGAAAAAAGACTATCCAATAAATGCATGATAAGTGGGTTATTAGGAACCGCTAAGGTGAATAGAACTCATAATAATTTGTCAGCAGATTGAAGTGTGGCAACGGAGTATCTATAAATATTTGTTATGCAAAATAGTGTTATCTTTTCCAATAACATCAGGAAATTTAGATAGGTCAACGATAATTTAAAATGCTTTTTAGCTTTATTCTAAGCAGAAAATATGAAGATTATTAACTGATGATATCAGCATATTTAGCTTGTAACGATAATACGATACTGTCAGGCGATAATTCTATTTCTAACCCACGTTTACCACCGCTAACAAATAGGCTATTCAACACTTCTGCGCTTTTATCTAACACGGTGACTAAGGCCTTTTTTTGACCTAATGGACTTACACCACCGAGTAAATACCCAGTTGAATTTTGCACTTTATTCACTTCTGCCATTTTAATTTTTTTAGCTTTTAATGACTTTGCTAATTTCTTTAAATTAAGCTGTTTTATAACCGGTATTACTGCAACGGCTAAGTAACTATTGTCGACATCAACCACTAAGGTTTTGTAAACAAGTTCAGCGTTAACTTTAAGCTTTTCAGCTGCTTCAAGACCATAAGACTTAGCACCAGGCTCATGGTTATATTGATGCACTTTATAAGTTAAATTTAACTTGTTTAGTTGATTAATAGCAGGTGTCATTTGGTTTACCCAACGTTGAAAGTCTAATGGATTATTCTACATATATATTATTAATAATTTTTTGTGCTAATTGGTTAATACTTTGTCGCATTTTTTCTACTGCGTGCTCATAGCCATTTTTATCGAGTGACAATGTAAGGGTAAATTTATGGGGTTGTGGTTGTTTTACCGTGTTGCTATTTTGAACCCAAAAAGTACCTGTGAGTAAGGCTTGTGATTGATGTGTCGCATGAAATGCCGTTACTTTAATCGTAATGGCTTCTATTGATGCTTTTGAGGTTGTAGTTGAATTATCTATATAATTAAAACGATTATCTTGTTGATTTAAATCATCTAATAACGCTTGTGAAAAGCTGTTTTGTAAAGGCTCGGCCCACATATGAAAGTGAGAGTAGTGCAGTTGGTGACTTGAAAGTTGCAAAACTAAACTTGGCTGCTTTAGGTAATCGGGTAACTCTAATAAACTAACAGTAATGTTTTGCTGATTTTCATTGCTCACTGTTGAAGCGCTATTATTTGTTGGGCTATTGAGTAAATAGTACTGTGTTTTTGTAGGTGCATTAGAGCTACAAGCCGACACCATCATTACGAGCCAAATAGTTACTATTATTGACTGTCTCATTGTTGCGCTCCATTAAGCTTTGTAGGGGTAGGCTCGGTTGTTTCACCACTATTGAAAATTAAGCTATTGGGTTTATGTTTTAATTGATTTAGCAATGGCTTTAATTCATTCATGGTAGCGTTTAGTGTGTGTAAGGTGGTGCGTAACTCTTCGTAACCTTTAGAGCCTGAAGACATGTCTTTTGTTAAGGTGGTAATACCTTGCAAGGCTTTACTGAGTTCTGCGCTTACTTGTGTTTGCTCAGCTTGACTCAGTAACTTATCAAGGCTTTGGCTTACTCCTTGTAATTCTTGTGCTGTTTGGGTGATTTCTAGCATTAATGTGTTGGCATTCTCACTCATGTTTTTAAGTGGGATATTATTTAGGTTATCAATAAACTGTTCAGCTTTAGCGGTGATTTGTGAAAACTCATCACCGTTAGTTGGAATAATAGGGTAGTTACCATATTTAGCTATTGTTGTGATTTTTTGATCTTTTTTATGCTGTAAATCAACGTATAGACTACCTGTTAGAATATTACCTGTTCGCAAAACTGCTTTTAAACCATGCTCAATCCAATACATGTTTTGCGCTCTCATTAGGTCTTCACCTTTTTTATTATCAGGCATTCCAACTCTACCAGGCTGCAAGCTAATAAGTACGGGGATTTTAAAGTCTTCTTCTATTAGTTTTTCTGGTGGTTGAGAGTGTATTAAATTAGTGGATATCACTTTACCTATTTGTATGCCTTTATATTCTACTGGTGCTCCAACTGATAAGCCTCTGATTGAGTCGTTTACAAGTACGACAAATTCAATTGAGCGACGATAGCGTTCGTCGTCAGCCTCTTCATAGCTGGCGTAAATATCATAATATGATCGTTCACCAATTTTCTCTCCTATGCCCATGCCTTTTGGTATGCCAAATGTTACTCCATTGGTTAACATAGTTTCAAAGTTCCCAGTTTTAACGGTTATACCATCGGAATTTAAATCTAATTGTAGTCCGCTAACATCCCAAAACTTGGTGTTACTGGTGATAAGTTGATGGTATGGAGATTTAACAAAAGCATTGTAATAGACAATACGCTCTTCAAAGTTAAAGTAGATGTCTTCAAATTGGCCGACGGTTAACCCTTTATAGATAATAGGATCACCTTTTTTATAAGCAAACTGGTCGTTACTATTGAGCGTAATATGCAAGCCCGGCGTACCTGCTGGTGTAACTGGTGGAGAGTTTAGCGCGTCAAATAGGTAACGCTCGTTTTCGCTTTTTCCGGGTGCTATTTCGATATATACACCTGAAATTAAAGTGCTTAGGCCTGATATGCCCGCATGAGAAATTTGCGGGGAAACCACCCAAAACATACTGTCGGATACAAGGAAGTGTTCAGCTGATTTTTTTATTTTTGCAGTTACAATGACACCATTACCATTTTTATTTAGCTCAATTTGGCTCACTTCTCCAATATCAACATTACGTGATTTGATTCTTGTTTTTCCTGCTTCCATGCCCTCAGCGGTAGAAAAATGAATGGTTATCTCTGAGCCTGCATTGCTCCATTGATAATAAATCATCCAGCAACCAATAAAGACAGCAATTAACGGGATAAACCAGATTGTAGATACTGTTTTAATTTGTTTTATTGTCGCGTCTGGTGTTTGTGTATCATTCATATTTTTTTCTATCATTCCAAATCAATTGAGGTTCAAAACTCATGGCGGCTAACATAGTAACAATAACTAAGCCTGAAAAAGCTAATGTAGCGGCACCGGGGGTAATGCTCATAGTCGGTCCAAGTTGAATTAAACTCGCAAGTATAATAACGACAAAAACATCGATCATTGACCATCGACCAACAAATTCTGCCATACGATACCATTTAACTCTCTGTAAGCTTAATCTATGACTTTGTTTTTGAACACTATAATTTAACCAAGCCAGGACTAATATTTTAGCCACAGGTATAATAACGCTAGCAATAAAAACAATGGCAGCTATAGGGTAGGAGCCACTTTTCCATAATAAAATTACACCACCAATGATGGTACTGGCCTCGTTTTGACCAAAAAAGTGTGTTGTCATGATCGGAAACGTATTAGCAGGTATATAGAATACAACCGCGGTCAGCAGCAGTGCCCAGGTTTTTTGTACACTTAACGCATGCGCATTTGAGGGAACTTGATCTACACCAAGCTTACTTTGTTTTATTTCAATCTTATGTTTTTTTTCAACCTGAGCTAATAGTTGATATAGCTCACGCTTATCAATATGTAATATGACGATAGTCATCGATAATGCAAAAAGTATGAACGCATAAAAAGATAAACCTAATGCGATTTCAGCCATGGAAATAATTTTAATTAAACTTACTAACGCACCAATGAGGAAAATTTCAACCATACTCCAAGGTATTAGCGTAAATACCATGTTTAACACTTTACGCGCGTGTTTTGGGTATAAACCTTTATTCATGGGAATAAGTAGATAAATTAATGACAATAACACCACGGTTGGAATGGCAAAAATAGTCAGAAACTCAATTAAGGCTAACAGTTGATAATCATTATCTATTAAGACAAAAAAACTGGTAATAGCGTCGAAGTGATTTTCTAAACCATTAGCACTGAATGACAAAAACTTAAAAGGTAAAGAGGCTATTAAAAAGATTAAGGCGGTTATTGAGAATGCAATAATACGTTGATTAGCATTGCGATGAATAGCACTAAGTGTGTAACCACAGCGAGGACATTGTGCTTTTTGCTTTTCTTTTAATATGGGTATATTAACAGTCAGCGCACATTCGAGGCACTGGATCTGTGTTTGGCATATTTCAGTGGTTTGCAAATTGTCTGGCATCGTTAATGCCGCCCTCACTTTTATTATTTTGTTATATCTAAATTAGCATAAAGTTCAGCATTGGAGCTAAATTTTTTTATGAAAAATAGTGATTTACTGTTAATTCTGGTGAATCAATAAACTGAATTTAATCGGTTAAACTTAATGCTTATTGGTACGAGCATTTGTTTAAGTTTACATCATCATAAAGAATTTTATTTAGATAAGATTTTTGATTACTGGGCAGGGCTTAATATTGTGTTTTGACAACATAAACATATCAGGCCGTAGTTATAATTATTAAGTTTGTTTGAATTGAAAATAAAAAAAACGCTGTTTTCAAATAATGAGAACAGCGTTTTTATATTTTAAAATAAACTTATTAGCGTTTAACGGCTACTTTTTTATTCACAACAACTTTAGCTTCTATACGTCTGTTTTCTTTATGAGCTTGTGCAGTATTAGCTGGGTTGATTAACTCTTCTTCACCCATGCCAATTGCTGTTAATCTTGATGATTTAATACCAAACTCATTAATTAACACAGCAGTAATAGCGTCAGCACGCTGTTGAGATAGTTTCTTATTGAATGCTGCAGAACCAGTGCTTGATGTGTGCCCTTTAATTTCTAAAGTGGTATGCGGGTATGTTTTCAAAAAGTCAGCGGCAGCTTTAATGTTTTCAAAATATTCAGGTTTAACAACTGCTTTAGAGTTATCAAATTTAACGTGTAAATGCATTGCATCATTTTCTTCAGTAAAAACGGTACAACCATTACTGTCAACTTTGTTATCAGCTGGTGTCGCTTTACAAAGGTCTTTGCTATCTATTACACCATCGTTGTCAGTGTCTAAAGGCTTAACCATTGCAGGAGTTACTGGTGCTGCTTCCATTGCAGGTTTAGCGCGAACGATTTTCTTTTGTGTATCACCAAAAAAGTAGATAAAACCGATTTGAGCACTTAAATCTGTATAGGCTTCATCTAATTGATAATGTCCGTTACCTTCAAAATAGATTGCACTTCGGTCGCTGATATAGTGACGGTAGCCAGCACCAAGGTTAACCGATAATTTAGTCTCAATAACTTCTAGTGCACTGGCACCCGCCATTAGATAAAAGTTTTCTTTGTTAGGGAATAAAAGGTAATTTAATGCGATATTTGAACCAGAAGGTGTACTTGGAGCCCAACCTACTCGCGTTAAATTTAGGTGAGTATAAGATAATCTGTACTCAGATTTTTCGCTATAGCGATATCCTATTTCAGCACCCATACCATTACCATGCTTAATAAAATCAACATTATTCGATGTGAGTCTATCATCGTCAGTGTTCATTCTTGTACCGTGAATACCGACATAAGTTTTACCAACAAGATCTTCTGCTTTTGGTTGCTCTTGAGCATTAACACCCAGAGCTAAAACTAAACTAGTTATAAGTAGAGTTGTTTTTGTTTGTAGACGCACAATAAAATTCCTTTTGGGATATATGTTAATAAATTGTTTCATAGCGAGTATTTTAGGGTAAATAAGTTGTAATTGCAGCATTTATATGCAAATTTTGAAGTATTTAATACTTTATATTGAACTATTTGTAAAAAATGAGATTTTTTAATAGGGTGAAAATAAACAAAACCTAATTTTTAGATCAGTAAATATAGGCGGGGAGCCTTTATCAATTCTTAAAGCCCTTAGCTAGGGTTGCTAGTAATTTTGTATATTACGAACACATTTTTTACATAAACCTTCCTGTTATCTGAAATAACCAACTGTTTGCACTTATATTTATCTCATAAATTATATTTGATTGTTATACTTCAACGTTATAATGGATTGTATAATCTGGCAAAACGTAAAACTTATTTAGGTAATTATATGAATACAGAAGCAGCATACCCTATTGGCGAACATGGTAAAAAGTGGACTGATGGAGATAAAGAATCATGGTTTCAACAGCAGAATAAAAAACGTAGTTACTATGAGCAGGTTGTAAGTCATTTAGATAGTTTAAATGAGGATTATATTATAGAGCAATATGGCAGCTTACTTTACGATGCTGAAAATTATCCTCTATATGCTCTTAAGTCATTAAATTGGAACGATGATAAACCTAATATATTAGTAACTGGCGGTGTGCATGGTTATGAAACCAGTGGAGTTCAAGGCGCTATTCGCTTTTTGCAAACAGCGGCTAAGCCATTTCTAGATGATTTTAACTTTGTGGTTTTACCTTGTATTAGCCCGTGGGGATATGAAACGATTAATCGTTGGAATCCATTAGCAATAGATCCGAATCGTTCGTTTTATGAAAACAGCCCAGCACAAGAGTCGTCAGCCGTTTATCAATACATTAAAACACTAGAAATTGAGTTTTTGTCGCATATTGATCTTCATGAAACAACCGATAGCGATAATAGTGAATTTAGACCCGCACTTGCCGCTAGAGATGCGATAGAGCAAAAAAACTGGAATATACCTGACGGTTTTTATTTGGTTGCTGATAGCACTAAACCGCAAGATGCATTTCAAAAAGCCATTATTAGCTCGGTAGAAAAAGTTACCCATATTGCCCCCGCTGATGATGAAGGTAAATTGATTGGTGTAGCGTTATCGCAAGAAGGGGTAATAAACTATGCTGCACGTGAGCTAGGCTTATGTATGGGCTTAACTGACGCACCTTATGTAACTACGACAGAAGTTTATCCTGACAGCCCAAGTGCTAATGATGAAATTTGTATTATTGCTCAAGTAGCGGTGATTACAGGGGCATTAAACTACTTAATGAGCCTTTAAGTCGGGGATTTAGCCGATATTACCTTGCATAATAACTAATACATGTTATTTTTCTTGAATAAATTAATTGAGGATGGTTTTTAATGCCAAAAGCTAGTGATATAAAAAAGAATGCCGCGATAGAATATAACGGTAAAGTAATGATTGTTAGAGATATTGAGCGTTCAGTCCCTCAAGGTCGTGCGGGTGGTAGTTTATACAGAATGCGCATGTACGATGTAGTAACCGGCGGTAAAGTCGATGAAACATTTAAAGCCGACGATATGCTTAACTTTGCTGATTTAACTCGTCGCCCAGCGATGTTTTCTTATATTGATGGTGAAGAATATGTTTTTATGGATAACGAAGACTACACACCTTACAATTTGAATGAGTCGTCTGTTACTGAAGAAGTTTTATTCATTAATGAAGAAACTCAAGGCATACAAGTCATTATTGTTGATGGTGTGCCAGTAGCGATTGATTTACCGTCAAGTGTTGAATTAGTTATTACAGAAACTGATCCGTCAATTAAAGGTGGTTCTGCTACAGCTAGAACCAAACCTGCTATTTTATCCACCGGCTTAACGGTGCAAGTACCTGAGCATATATCAACGGGTGATAAAATTAAGATTAATACCGAAGAACGAAAGTTTATGGGTAGAGCAGACAAATAAGTTTTTATTTAGCTTACGGTTAGTTTGGTTTATATCCGAGCTAATGTGGCCTTGTAAAAGCTAGCTTAAAATAGTTAGCTTAGTAAAATAAAACCAGTTAATTCGTTAGCTGGTTTTTTATTTTCGGTAGTATCAAGGTAGAGACTTTATTCTGTTAATTAATTTGCTTTGAGGTCGCTTACTTGCTTTTAAAGATAATAATGAGCGAACATTCATCAAAACATGACATTCAAACACTACATTCAAACACTACATTCAAACACTACATCAAACATTACATTAAACACGACATTAAACACGACATTCAAATATTGAATCCAAATATAAAATTAGCGATGAGATAAATTTACTCGTCAACAATAGTTAAAGTAATTCAGTAACAATTCGTTTTAATAAATACGTTTCACGTTCAATCGATAAGCCTTTTTTCTCACTATTTTTTATAACATCTTCATTGTGCTTAATAGCTTGGTGAATGTTCATCCATAACGGTTGCATACCGTTTTGTAACTCATGGGGTTCAAACTCTGGCGCAAGCAGTTCTTGATCAATGTCGCAGGTATAGCAATAAGAAAGCATATGCATGACATCATAATCTTCTTTATACCAATTACGATATTCTTCATAACAACCAAATGCTTGCACGTTAGTAACATTTTGGGCGCCTGTTTCTTCTCTTAATTCGCGAATAAGACCCGTTACGTTGTCTTCTCCTTCATCAATGCCGCCTCCGGGTAGGCTGTAATCATGATATCGCTTGGTGTAAAGCAAAAGTATGTTTTCACCGTTTAATACAATGGCGCGAGTAGCTTTGCGTGTGAAATGATGATTAACATTTGTATGTAAATCGGTTACTTGTGTTGATTTTAGAAGGCGCATAGATAAATTTTTTAATTACTTTTTTTCATTTATGGGGGTGGGTATACGTTAAATCAATAGTAAGTCTATTAGGTTGATGAAAGATAAATGAAAGTCGATATGAAAGCTTTTACTTTTTAGGTTTTTGATTAAGTTTTAGCTTGTATGTTGTTTCAATTCCAGCCATTTTGGTTTCGTTTTGGTTGTGATTTAGTGTTTTTATGTTTCGATTTGTAATTTATTTTGAATTTTACAGTGTAAAATGAAAGTTACTATGTAATAATACAGGGGTGGTAACGTTAATCAGGAGAGCATTATGGCTCACGAAGAAACAGTGAATGTAATAGAACCTAGCGAAAACGCTAATGGCATGTTAAAAACTATTGATCAGCAATTAACTGATGCTAATGCAGAAATTGACGATCTTAGAATGCAAATTGCTTGGTTAGAACGCTCTTACGAATAAAAAATATTATGTTGAAAAGGCCAGTATGAATTTCATACTGGCCTTTTTTTTACCTAAAATTTGATCAGATAAATACATTTTTGCAAAGTGGGTAGATTCAAGATTCGTTTTTACAAATTAATGACGGCAAAAAAAATTAAATTTTTTATGAAATCGTATGCAGTTGGTCAGACTGCAATTTAATGTGTACTCTCGAAATATTGTCTTTGTTGTTGCCTTACTTCTGATATTGAATTAAATGGGCAGCATTCATGTTTAAGGTTATAAAATGCGTTGTTGTGTATCAAAAATCACTCATTTCAGTAGACTAAAAATTGTGGCTTCAAGCTTAATATTCGCTAGTTTTTTGCCCGGTTGTACAATTGAAGATGGAGAGTCGATGAACTTAACTGATTTAAGTAATGTAGCTGAGATTGCAGCGAGTAATGAACATGCTGAACAAGGTAAGCCTGTTGTTTATCAGGTGTTCACTCGGTTATTTGGTAATAAAAATACTACCAATAAGCCTTGGGGAACGATAGATGATAATGGTGTGGGTAAGTTTAGTGACTTTACTGATAAGGCATTACTCGGCATTAAAGCGTTAGGTGTTAGTCATATTTGGTACACCGGCGTTCCACATCATGCCTTAATTGGTGACTATACAAAATTCGGTATTAATAATGACGACCCAGATGTAGTGAAAGGGCGTGCAGGCTCACCTTATTCTGTTAAAGACTATTACAGTGTTAACCCCGACTTAGCCGATAACCCAGCTAATCGCGTAGAAGAATTTGAAGCCTTAATTGCCAGAACGCATCAACAAGGCATGAAAGTGATTATTGATATTGTGCCAAATCATATTGCACGCGACTATCAATCGTTAGGTAAACCTGAAGGGGTACGTGACTTTGGCGCTGACGATGACAAAACGGTTGAATTCTCAGCGGATAATGACTTTTATTATGTCGTGGGAGAAGACTTTAAAGTACCTGAATCTAATGATGGCTATGCACCCTTAGGTGGTGAAAAGCATCCGTTAGCTGATGGGATATTTAACGAGTCTCCTGCAAAGTGGACTGGCAATGGTTCTCGTGCCGCGCAGCCCAGTATTAACGATTGGTATGAAACCATTAAAGTGAATTATGGAGTAAAGCCTGATGGTAGCTATACGTTTGCAAGATTACCTGAGTCGTATCGTTTCAAAAGTTATCAAGCGCATAGCGAATTTTGGCGTAATAAAAAAGTGCCTAATTCTTGGGTGAAATTTCGTGATATTACACAATTTTGGCTGGATAAAGGCATAGATGGCTTTCGCTACGATATGGCAGAAATGGTGCCCGTTGAGTTTTGGAGTTATTTAAACTCAGCCATAAAAATGACCAATAAAGATGCTTTTATATTGGCAGAAGTTTACAACCCCAAACAATATAGAAATTACATTCAGTTAGGAAAAATGGATTACTTGTACGATAAAGTAGATTTTTATGACCGCCTGAAAGATATTATGCAAGGTCACGGTAATACCTCTGATTTAGCTAATATTGCGCAGCGTTACAGTGATATTGAACAACACTTGTTACATTTTTTAGAAAATCATGATGAGCAGCGTATTGCCAGCCCTGACTTTGCCGGCAGCGCTGAAAAAGCAAAGCCCGCCATGGTGGTTTCCGCGTTAATTAGCCGCTCGCCAACGATGATTTATTTTGGCCAAGAAGTTGGTGAAGATGGCAGTGAAGAAACGGGCTTTGGCGACCCAACGCGTACCACTATTTTTGATTATGCCGGCGTACCTGCACATCAACGTTGGATGAATGGCGGCAAGTTCGATGGTGGCCAATTGTCTGATGATGAGAAAAGTTTGCGAGACTTTTATCAACGCTTGATGACCATTTCAGCGCAAAATAGCGCAATGTTAGGGAATTACCAAAGCTTACATGAAAATAACCGCAAAGCGTTAAGCACTTATAATCATCTGCAATTTGCATTTGCTCGTTGGCAAGCACAAGAAAGGTTAGTTGTTGTTAGCAACTTCGATAGTGAAAATAGCTATCAATATAACTTGCAATTACCAAGCAATTTAGTGAATCAGTGGCAATTACCGGCGGGCGAATACCCGCTAGTAGATTTACTTTATGGCAGTTCAAATATACTAACGGTTCACGCTGATAAAACCGCCACTGTTAACGTGACTATGTTGCCATTAAGCTCTTTTGTTTATCAACTTCAGGCCGTTAAGTCATGATGAAAAAAATCACTTTTGAATCCAAAAAAATAATGCAATCGAGCGCTTTATATCTTCTTGCCTTGATTTTAATATTTATTAGCTGGCAGGGATTAACTCGCGATTATATTGATCATCAATTATTAGGTAACACCTTAGCAGTAAGGACGAGCGATGGTATTGTTGAAATTAATGCGCTTAATCAATCTGCGTTCGAAGTGCATTATCAACCGATTGGTTTCAAGCAATTACCGTCATTTGCTATCGACACCGTTAGCACGTCAAACAATAAAGATGAAAGAAACTTAACGGTTGTAGGTTCTGCGAAAGCGTTAACGTTGAGCAGTAAATTCTTGGTGGCGATTATCAATAAATCACCTTTTAATATTCGTTATACCAAACCCAATGGCGAGTATATCGCTGCTGAAGAGCTTGGGCTTTTTACTCAGCAACCTCAAGCTGTAATACCAAAAGTAACTGTAAAAACTGACGTAATTAAACTTCCCGTGGACAACGAAGTCATTGAAGTAACAGAGTTAAATACAGAGCCTCCGATTGAATTTACTTTAGGGTTTCGTTTTAAATTACAACCTCAAGAGAAAATTTTAGGTGGCGGTCAGCGCGTGTTAGGTATGGATCGTCGTGGTCAAAAAATGCCACTATATAATCGTGCTCATTACGGATACGAGGATCAGTCAAATCAAATGTACTATGGCTTGTCGGCCATTATGTCGAGTAACAAATATATTATCGTCTTCGATAATTCTGCAAATGGCGAGCTTGATATTGCTCACGACGAAGCTGACATATTACAGTTTAGTGCCGTTGGTGGACGCACGTCTTATTTGATTATTGCCGGCGATAGCTATCCAAAATTAATTGAGAACTTGGTTGATGTTACCGGAAAGCAACCATTACCTCCGCGTTGGAGTTTAGGTAATATTGCCAGCCGTTTTGGCTACCATAGCGAGCAAGAAGCGCGTGCTGTGGTACAAAAATATCATGATGAAGACTTTCCGCTTGATGCCATCGTGTTTGATTTATATTGGTTTGGCCCTGATATAAAAGGCCATATGGGTAATTTGAATTGGGATAAAATAGCATTTCCAACGCCGGTTGATATGATCACAGACTTTAAAGCCCAAGGGGTAAATACCATTATGATCACGGAGCCCTTTATTCTAACTTCTTCAAGTCAATGGCAAAGTGCGGTTGAAAATAGCGCCTTAATGAAAAATGACCAGGGGCAGCCTGAAAAGTTTGACTTTTATTTCGGCAATACGGGTTTAGTCGATGTTTTTGATGAAAAGAGTCAAGACTGGTTTTGGCAATATTATCAACAACTCGCCGAGCAAGGTGTGGCAGGATGGTGGGGGGACTTAGGCGAACCTGAAGTGCATCCTGCAAATGGTTTGCATAACTTTGCTGGGGGTAAAGTTACCGGTGATGAATTGCATAATGCTTATGGTCATAAATGGGCTGAAATGGTTTTTAAAAGATTACAGAAATTTCAACCTGAAACACGGCCATTTATCTTAATGCGTTCAGGTTTTATTGGTTCACAACGCTACGGCATGGTGCCATGGACAGGTGATGTAAGTCGCAGTTGGGGTGGTTTTAAACCACAAGTAGAATTAGCATTACAAATGAGCGTGCTCGGTTTAAGTTATATCCATTCAGATTTAGGTGGCTTTGCTGGCGATGGCCCGATAGATAAAGAACTTTATATCCGTTGGTTACAATACGGTGTTTTTCAGCCAGTTTATCGCCCGCACGCTCAAGAAAATGCCAAACCAGAGCCAATATTTCATGACACTGAAACTAAAGATATTTTGCGTGAATACGTTAAGTTACGTTATCAGTTAATGCCTTACATTTACTCGTTAAG
Organism: Colwellia sp. Arc7-D; assembly: GCF_003061515.1. NCBI lineage: Bacteria > Pseudomonadati > Pseudomonadota > Gammaproteobacteria > Alteromonadales > Colwelliaceae > Colwellia > Colwellia sp. Arc7-D. The sequence goes on along the minus strand of NZ_CP028924.1, from coordinate 2,403,662 downwards.
CATTGAAAATAGCTTAACAGGTATGCCTATAATGCGTCCGATGTTTTTTGAAGATGAAAGTAAGCTAGATCTTATTGATGAAAAAGATAGTTATTTTTATGGCGATGCCTTACTTGTTGCACCTGTAACGGAGCAAAATGCTCGTCAAATAAATGTGAACTTACCTAAAGGTGTTTGGTTTAACTTTTGGAACGATAAACGTTATTTAGGCAATCAAAAAGTAACTATAGCTGCACCGCTAGATCAAACGCCGGTGTTAGTTCGAGGTGGCGCTTTTATTCCTATGGTTGAAACGGTGCAATCGACCAAAGATTACAAGACCAAAAATTTAACCTTACATTATTACGCTGACACATCGGTAAAATCATCTTCTGCAGTGATGTATAACGATGATGGTAAAGATCCGAATTCGCTCGCTAACGGTGATTATGAAACACTGACCTTTAATGCCATACAACAAGGCAATAACTTGTCGTTAAACTTACAACAAGCGGGTGACTTTTCAGGAATGCCTGCATCACGTAAATTGAGCGTAGTGATCCATCATTACGGTGATACTTCAGCAAAGATAAAAGTAAATAATAAGGCGATAAAACTAGTAGCGAATCAACAGCAGTTAACTGATCACACTATTGCTGCTTGGTATGATAGTAGTGCTAATCAACTGCAAATTAAAGCTGAGTGGAATAAGACGGTGAATATAACTATAAATTAAATGAGCTTATGAGCATTAACATTTTTTAATGCTCATGCTTTACTGAACATAGTTTTGATGTGCAGCTTGCTTTTTAATACCAATATATAGTTTTGATTTGTATTAAAATGTTACTGTTTTTTTACGTAATATATAGCTCTACTTAAAGGTTACACTACTTTTTAACAAGTTAAGCCAAAATACCATAAGCAGTTAAACATACTCAGGTTGAAGGGCACTAATAATTAACTTACACTGATGTTTCGTTGTTAAGAGAACTAAAGCTGTGTTTAATCGTTTGTTAATTATAATGTTTACTCTTTTGTTTGCTGGTCAAACAATTGCGTCTGCTTTTGATTTACACAGCAGCCACCAAAATACAGACTCAACGCAAAATTTGTCTCATCGTAACTTAGATCAATCACATAAATCTCATCAAGAAGGCACGTTAGCTAGTACACTTAATAATGCTGATGCCGGTGAACAAGACCCATTCGATTGTCATCATTGCTGCCATTGTCATGCGCCATCGGTTGTTTATATTACTTGTAATATTTCAACAAGCTTTACGCACAAAAGTAATGATAATATTTTGACCAGAAAAGTAGCCTTAGTGTCACTTTGGATAACACCCGAACATCGCCCACCTATAGTTTAAAACTTACCTCAAATTTATCTGAACATGCAATGCACTGGTTTGGATATTTATGCTTTGTTAATCGATATGTTTTGTTTACTTTAACAACACTCAGCTGAGTTATTTGCTTTATGCAACTCAGTGCTGCGTGATGCGTTTTAGTCAATCAAATAAATAAACCTCGATTTTCAATCTTAAAAGTCATCTTAAAAAACTAAATTAAGAGTATCACTATGAGTAAGTTTCACCCGAGTAGCTTTAATATGGCTGCGCTATTTTTACGTTATATTTCACCTTGTTTAATTATAAATTCACTCGCAAAGCTCGCTGTTTTAACAGGTATATGCACTCTCAGAAAATCAGCGGTTTTATTAGTCCCTTTCACATTAACTACGTTACTTAGTACTTCAGTGATGGCAAGGGAAGTTAATGTGACAAGCGAAAAATCACCAGAAAAAACGGCAACATTGTTAGATAACCATGCCAGTCATGATCACAAAAGAAATAAAGCAACTGAGCAAAAAACCAATAAAACTAAAGTTAATCCACACCAACATGGAGTAGAAGGTGCTGAAGAGGACCATGAAAATCATGGTGAACAAAATGATGTTAACCAAAACTTTTCTCAAAGCGCTTTACTATCCTTATCAAGCGATAAAGAACCTGCAGAAGGTAATCATCAAGAAGGTGTAAGTTTCAGTGTGGAAAAAATGGCACTTGCCGGTATTGAAATTTCAGCAATATCAGCAAAAACATTTGCCAGTCATGTTTATGCACCAGGTGAGATTAAAGCCAATGGCTATAAAAGCTATATTGTTTCTCCGCGCACTGAATCTGTGGTGGTTTCTCGCCATGCCACGCTAGGGCAACATGTTGAAAAGGGCGATGCTTTAGTCACTCTGTTTAGTGAATCGGTTGCCGAAGCACAAGCGAAATATCGTGTTGCCTATAATGACTGGCAACGAAATAAAAAACTCGGCAAAGAAACCGTGAGTGAAAGCCAGTTATTAAGCTCAGAAACCGATTATATTTCTGCATACAGTCGTTTGAAAGCCTTTGGCTTAACTGAAACCGCTATTGCACAAATTGTTAAGGGTAACTTGCTAAATGCTTATGTTGAGGAACTTGGTGAATACACCTTAATTGCACAGCGAGCAGGAGCTGTACTCAGTGATGATTTCTCACAAGGGCAAAGGCTATCAGCAGGTGACGCTATTATGGTGTTAGCAGATGAAAGCGAGCTATGGGTTGAAGCGCGCGTTTCGCCAAATAAGCAATTGAATTTGCCCAAAGGTACGCAAGCGGTTATTGAAATTTCTGATCAATATTTTGTCGCCACTGTCATTCAAGAGGCACATACTATAGACCCAAAAACGCGTACTCGTATTGTACGTTTGGCGGTTAAGAATGATCACGACCGTCTTCATCCTGGCATGTTCGTTAATGTAAATTTTAGCTTTGAAACTAATACGGCAGTAATGGCGGTACCCGAATCAGCACTTATGCGCTCAAGTGATGGTGATTGGACGGTGTTTGTTGAAGATCATCCCGGAGAGTTTACGGCGGTTGAAGTAACATTAGGTCGTTCATTAGGTCGTTATCGTGAAATTATTGGCCTAGCTCCATTAACTCGTATTGTGACAAAAGGTGCATTTTTTGTGGCCTCTGAAATGGCTAAAGGCGGCTTTGATCCGCATAACCATTAATTCATCAATAGCGAAGAAGTAGGAGCAGAATATTATGTTTAATAAAATGATCGATTTTTCTGTCAATAATCGCCTATTGGTGATGTTGATGTTAGCGGCAACACTGGTTGGCTCAGTGTTTATTATCCCACAGTTAAATTTGGATGCTTTCCCTGATGTGACTAACGTACAAGTCGCAGTAAATACAGAGGCACCAGGCTTAGCGGCTGAGGAAGTAGAACAATTAATTACTTACCCTATTGAAGCAGTAATGTATGCCATGCCTGATGTTGAGCAAGTGCGCTCAATTTCAAAAACTGGTTTGTCGGGTGTTACCGTGGTTTTTAAGGAAGGCACGGATATTTACTTTGCTCGTCAATTAGTTTTTGAGCGCTTACAAGCGGCGAAAGAATTAATACCACAAGGTGTAGGTACGCCAGAAATGGGGCCAAATACCTCAGGATTAGGGCAAGTATTTCAATATTTACTGATTGCTGATGAAGATGCTGGTTATGACGCGATGGCGTTACGCAGTCTTAACGATTGGATTGTTAAGTTATTGCTGATGCCGGTTGATGGCGTGACCGACGTATTATCGTTCGGCGGTAATGTTCGTCAATATCAAGTGAATATTGAACCGAGTAAATTACTCTCTTATGAGCTGAGTCAAAGCGATATTGTTGGCGCGCTAGAAAATAACAATAGCAATGTCGGTGGTTGGTACATGAATCGCGGGCAAGAGCAATTAGTGGTACGCGGAACTGGTTGGTTTAGTGGCGGTGCCGCGGGCTTGACTGATATTCAACAAGTTCCGGTTAAAACGGTAGCTGGTACGGTAATTACAGTTGCGGATGTCGCCACCGTTGAACTTGGTAGTGAAATTCGCCAAGGTGCGGCCACTATGACTAGGCGTAGCAAAAATGGTGATATTGAAAGCCTAGGTGAAGTGGTTTCGGGCATCGTACTTAAGCGTATGGGTGCAAATACAAAATCGACCATTGATGGTATTAATGCGCGCTTACCTTTAATTGAACAAGCATTGCCAAAAGGTGTGCGTTTTGAAGCTTTCTACGATCAGTCTGACTTAATCGTGAAAGCGGTTAACACCGTCGTTGAGTCACTTATTCTTGCGTTTATTTTTATCGCCATTGTACTAGCTTTGTTTTTAATGAACTTGCGTGCGACTTTTCTAGTATTAATCTCCATTCCTATTTCAATCGCGATCACGTTAATGATCATGTCGTACTTGGGCTTATCGGCAAACCTAATGTCTCTGGGCGGAATAGCTGTAGCTATTGGCATGTTGGTTGATGGCTCAGTAGTGATGGTTGAAAACATGTTTAGGCATCTTAATCGACCTGATGAAGCGCATTCGAGTAGTGTTATTTCTCGAAATGATACTAAGTTTACTGACAGTGACTCGCATGATGTGTTGCACTATGACCGTAGCGGAATACCATTAAGATTAAAGCAAGCAGGTAAAGAGGTTGCTCGACCAATATTTTTTGCGGCGTCTATTATTTTGGTGGTATTTATGCCGCTATTTAGTTTTGAGGGCGTGGAAGCTAAATTGTTTCAACCTATGGCGATAAGTATTATTTTAGCGGTAATTTCGGCTATTTTTGTCGCTTTGATTGTTGTACCTGCTTTGGCTACTTATATGTTTAAAAAAGGTGTTAAAGCGCGTGAAAGTATGATTTTACGCCCACTTGAACGTTGGTATCGCAAAAGCTTAGCGCTCGCGATGCAACAGGCCAAAATGATTATTGGTATCTCATTAATATTGCTATTTAGTGCTTTGGTTTTAGTACCTAAAATAGGTACTGAGTTTGTGCCTGAATTAGAAGAGGGGACGATTAACCTGCGTGCTACATTGGCCCCGTCTTCGAGTTTAGCTACCGCGTTGCAAGTCGCCCCGATATTAGAGGAAAAGTTAATGGCTTTTCCTGAGGTAGACTATGCACTAAGCCGCATGGGACGAGCTGAAATTGGCGGTGATCCCGAGCCTGTAAACAACATTGAAATCTATATTGGTTTGAAGCCCGTTAGTGAGTGGACAAGTGCGAGCGATCGTTACGAACTACAACGTCTTATGGCAATAGAGTTAGAGCAATTTCCAGGATTATTGCTTAATTTTTCACAGCCTATTGCTACCCGTGTAGATGAATTACTGTCGGGGGTTAAAGCGCAATTAGCGATTAAACTTTTTGGACCTGATTTAACTATTCTCGCATTAAAAGGGCAAGAGATTGAAAGCGCTATTAAATCGGTAGAGGGTGCTCGCGATGTTGCCATGGAACAAATTGTTGGTGAAGCGCAGTTAGTGATTAAGCCTAATAGGCAACAGTTGTCTCGTTTTGGTTTTTCTGTTGGTGATGTAATGTCATTGGTACAAAATGGTATTGGCGGTATAACTGCTGGCCAAGTTATTAATGGCAACGAACGTTATGATATTTATGTGCGTTTACAGGAGAGCAGTCGTAATAGTCGCGATACCATTGCAGAGATACGTCTGCAATCACCGACGGGAGCTTGGGTGCGTCTAGGCGACATTGCCGATATTTCACTTGAATCTGGGCCACCACAAATTCGTCGTGATGATGTTCAGCGCCGAGTGGTTATTCAAGCCAATGTGCAAGACCGAGACATGGGCAGTGTTGTAGCTGATATTCGTGCGGTTATTGCCGCCAATGTTGATTTACCTGCGGGCTATTCAGTCGCTATTGGTGGTCAATTTGAAAATCAGCAGCGCGCGCAGGCTAGACTCGCTATAGTTTTACCTGTGTCGCTAGGGTTAATTGCATTATTGCTATATTTTGCTTTTGGCTCAATAGGTCAAGCCATGCTAATTTTGGTGAATGTGCCATTAGCGATTATAGGTGGTGTGTTTTCATTATACCTTTCAGGGCAATATTTATCAGTACCAAGCTCTGTAGGTTTTATTACATTGTTTGGTGTGGCGGTATTAAATGGTGTGGTGATGGTGGAAAGTATCAACCAAAGAATTCAAGGCGGCTCAGTGGTTTCAAAAGCTGTATTTGAAGGCGCAACTTCACGTTTAAGGCCCGTACTGATGACGGCGATAACGTCTGCGTTAGGGTTAATTCCTATGTTAATGTCTAATGGTGTAGGAGCAGAAATACAAAGGCCTTTAGCGAGCGTTATTGTGGGTGGGCTAGTAACGGCAACTTTGCTAACATTATTTGTATTACCGGTGCTTTTTAGTTGGTTTTCGAAGGCTAAAATAGTGGAATTGAAACGTTAATTTAGCGAATGAAAGCTAGCGTTTTTATAGTGCATGAATAAGGTCAAGGTCGACTTATTCATGCTGTTTTTATTATTAGTACTACCAAGAGGTAAATATGTCTGGTAATCATTCAACATCTCGTAATCACTTAAATAACCACTCACATAACCATTCTCATAGTCACTCTCATGGTCACTCAGGAAACGGGAAATTGACTGTTGCCGTATTGATTAATATTTTACTCACCGTTGTTCAAATTATTGGTGGTGTCCTATCGGGTAGTTTATCTTTGATCGCCGACGCCTTACATAACTTAAGTGATGCTGGCGCGATTTTAATTGCTATTTTCGCCCGTAAAATTTCGGCTAAGCAAGCGGATGAAAATATGACATTTGGTTATCAAAGAGCCGAAATCGTAGGTACGCTGATCAATAGCATTACACTTATTATTGTTGGTCTTTATCTTATTTATGAAGCGATAAGTAAATACTTTAGTCCAACTGAAATCGATGGCTGGATAGTGATTTATATCGCCACAATTGCTTTGGTTATTGATATTGCCACTGCGGTATTAACCTATATGTCAGGTGCAAAAAGTAGCATGAATTTGCGCGCTGCGTTTATTCATAATGTTTCTGATGCTATGGCGTCTGTCGCGGTTATAATTGCTGGCATTTTGATTATATTTTATCAGTGGTATGTTGTAGATGTAATTGCGACGATATTAATTTCAATCTATGTGCTTTATCACGGTGGATTACTAGCGCTTGAAAGTATTAAAATATTGATGCAAGCAGTGCCTGATACATGTGAAATCAGTGAGCTTAAGGAGGATATTGAATTAATTAAAGGTGTGAGTGCCGCTATAGATATTCATGTTTGGCAACTCGATGAACATAAATTGTTTTTAGAATGTAAGGTAGAGCCTGTAACTAACAACGTTTCCATAGATTTAGCTGAGATTAAAACTATGTTAGCAAGTAAGTATGGCATTAAACATTCAACCATTGAAGTTAACCAATCAGGTAAGGCGATAGAATCTAGTTGTTATTAACGTTAATTTTTGATCGCGCTAATAATTAACTTTAAAATTTGCTAAGGTAGAATTCTTGCTTAAATTATTATCAATAAATCAATTGATTGCTTTATTATAACCGCATGTAACATCATGGATAATGAGGATCTGTAATAATGAATTTCGAACAAATTGTTTCGAGCATTAACAATGTTTTATGGGGTGAGGGGCAGGTACTCATTTATGTATTGTTGTTCGCTGGTTTTTGGTTTTCATTTAAGCTGAAATTTATACAAATCCTTAATTTTCGTCATATGTTTTCAGTGATAAAAAACAGCGGTAAGCAGGATAAAAACACCGATGACAATTCTGGTATTAGTTCACTGCAGGCATTGTTTATAGGGTTGTCTGCGCGAGTAGGCACGGGTAACTTAGCTGGCGTAGCTGTTGCCATCTCGCTTGGTGGTAGTGGTGCAATATTTTGGATGTGGGCTATTGCTTTGTTAGGGATGGCTACGGGATTTGCTGAAAGTGTTTTAGGGCAACTTTATAAAGTGAGCGATGACCATAAAGAATATAGAGGTGGGCCAGCTTATTATATTCAAAAAGGTCTAAACCAACGTTGGTTAGCGATATTATTTTCATTGTGCTTATTCTTAGGTTATGGCTTTAGTTTTAGCGCGATGCAAGCTAATACCATTGCCGACTCTTTAAATCACGCATTTAACATTCCGAGTATGTATTCAGGGCTAGTGATCACCATACTTGCGGGTGGCATTGTATTGGGTGGACTTAAGCGTATTGCTCGCTTTGCCGAGTTAGTTGTACCTTTTATGGGCATTGCTTTTGTTTTAGTCGCGATAGCCATTACCTTAATGAATATTACTGCTGTACCTGCGATGCTTTATGACATTATAACGTCAGCTTTTGGTTTACAAGAGGCTGGCGCTGGCATGTTAGGCGCGGCGATTAAAAATGGTATTCAACGTGGCTTGTACTCTAATGAGGCAGGAGCAGGTAGTGTACCTCACGCCGCTGCCAGTGCTAGGCCAGTACCTAATCATCCTGTTACACAAGGTTATGTGCAGATGCTAGGGGTGTTTTTAGACACTATGGTGCTTTGTACTTGCACCGCGTTTATTATTCTACTGGCTGATATTAATTTTACCGGTGAAATGGAAGGTATTCGTGTTACCCAAAATGCTATTACTCATCATTTAGGTGAGAACGGCGTTTATTTCGTTTCTGCGGCTATTAGTTTGTTTGCCTTTACATCCGTGGTTGCAAATTACGCTTACGCTGAAAGTAATTTACATTTTTTCAAACTCGATAATAAGATTGGCCGAACTATATATACAACTATGTATTTAGCGATGGTTTTTTGGGGTTCAAGTGCTAGTTTAAAACAAGTATGGAGCATGGCTGATGTGGCTTTAGGGTTGATGACTTTAGTGAATGTTATCGCTATTGTGCAACTAACACCGACCATAGTTGCGTTAACTAAAGACTATAATGCCAAACGAAAAATTGAAAACGTAAGTGATGCTGATATGGCATTTAACGCTGATGATATTAAACTTCAGGGCAAAGTAGAACAGGGTATTTGGCAAAAAAAGAGGCTTAATGATTAAGTAATGCTAGCCTATAAATCTAACGATAGTTTTAGCTCGTGATGATAGTTCTACTCAAAGCTTAGCTATTGCGCAGTAGAAGTTAGGTTAAATATAGTCAAATATTGTGTCTTATTTTTTTACAATATATAGACCCAATAACAGCAGCTTACAAATTAATCTAATGCTATACTTTTCATTATATTAATGTGTGTTTTTTATATTTAGGAGATTTTTATGGCACAGCAAGGTTCAGGCGGTAATGTGTTAGCCGCGATTTGCAGTCTTTTTATTCCAGGTTTAGGCCAGTTGGTTCAAGGTCGTATATTGCCGGCATTATTGTTTTTTGTTTTTGCGAGCATCTTTTGGGGACTTTCATGGTTAGTATTCCCCATTGCATTTGCGGCAATTACGCATTTATGGGCAATTATCGATGCTGCAAAATTTAGTAGCGGTAATAATTTATGAAAAAGTTAAAAATGCAAAAAAGTGTTGTTTCAAAATTTTCATTTATGCTTGTTACACTCGTATTGCTAGCCGGTTGTCAGTCGGCTTATTACTCAGCTATGGAAAAAGTTGGCGTACATAAGCGCGATATTATGCTCGATAGAGTTGAAGACGCACAAACATCACAAGAAGATGCACAGGTGCAGTTTAAATCAGCGTTAGAGCAACTTACGCAATTGATCAGTTACGATGGTGGTGATTTAGCGACGCAATATGAGATGGTTAATGATCAGTACTTAGCAAGTAAAGCTTCTGCTGATGAAGTAACATCTCGTATCGACGCTATTGAAAGTGTGGCCGATGCCTTGTTTGATGAATGGAATGATGAAATTCAACAATACGCGAGCAATAGCTTAAAGCAACAAAGCCAACAAAAATTAAGAGAAACTGAACGTACTTATCAAAGACTTATTAAGTCTATGTATCGTGCCAAAGACAGAATGGCGCCAGTTTTATCTGCATTAAAAGATAACAGTTTATATCTTAAACATAATTTAAATGCGCAAGCCATTGGTGCTCTACAAGGTGAATATAAAACGATAAAACGTGATGTTGAATCGTTAGTCGCTGACATGAGTCAAGCTATAGAGCAATCTCAACAATTTATCGACTTGTTAAAAGCCGAGTAGCTTGTTAAGCTTTTTAAAAGAGGCTATCGGATAATATTTCGATAGTCTTTTCATTTTTTGAATCATATAAACAGTACAATAACATTTCAATGAAGTTGTTCATGGTTGTGCTTATTTGTTATATATAGGAATCTAGTATGGGTCGTTATTTTAAACGCCTAGTTCAAATTTTAGTTATCAGTTTTATCGTTATTTATGCTCTCATTTGGTTACTCTCACCAACTATAATACGCTACGTTATCAATACTTACGGCTTACCTAAGCCATTACTACTTACCGATAAATCGAGTATTCGCTATAACCCATTTACAGCACATTTAACGATAAGTGATTTAGAAGTAAAAGCGAATGAAAAAAATAGTGCACTTAAACTGCAAAGTCTCAATGCAGAGTTGCATTTGTACCAGTTACTTTTTGATAAAATATATATCGCTGAATTTACCCTCAATGGTATCTTTATTCCTATTACGGTGAACGAATCTTCCCTCAATATTGCCGGTATTGAATTAATGGATGAAAACCCTGTTCCAGTCGAACCTGAGCCTGAAAACGTTCCTGACAGTGGCAACTTTCCTTATCAAGTTATTGTGCCTGAATTCCAATTATCAGATGCACATATTGAATTAATGTATTTTTCACAGAAACATAACATTCAATTAGACTCTATTTCATTACAGAACATTTTATTGTCTCAACGTGAGCAAGATATTAAATTAAACTTGGTCAGCCATTTAAATGGCGCACCAGTTAAAGTGAAGATTGATGGGAGTTTACTGAAACAACAAGGGATTATTAGTGTTGAGCTTGATGCCAAAAATATCGAATTAAATACAGTAAAAGCCTTCTTACCACCAGAGATTTTAACGCTCAAAGGCAAGGTTAGTCATGCCAGTAAGTTTAATATTGCCATTAACGAAAAAGAAACGTTAATTAATTTTAAGGAACTGTTGTTAGCTGTTGAAGACTTAATTGTTGAGCAAGAGAACCTAGCCATTTCAGTTAAAAAGCAAATACTTGAATTTCAATCGCCGCCATCATCTACATCTTCTGTTTTAAAAGCTGATAGTGAAGTTGATAGCAAAGTAGCTAATTCTAACCAATACAATATCGCGTTAAGTAAAGCGCAAACATTAGTTAATATGGGTGAGTTGATGCTGACTATTGATGATCTTAATGTTGTGCAAAACAATATTGCTATTGCGGTTAAAAATCAAAAAGCTCAGGCAAAAAACTTAGCGGTTATAATTTCTGATAATAACCCGATAAGTATCGATACCTTGATTAATGTGACCATCGATGGAGTTACGGCAAATGCAGCAGACAAAGAAGCATTGTTAGCCGAAATTGCAAATATATCGATTAATAATATTGCTCTTCAATATCAAGACAACAAACCGAAAGTAAATATTGAAAGCGTGGTTGTTGCTAAAAGCCAGTTCTCAAAAAATATTGAACAAAAAATGCCATCGTTAGCCGCATTTAACGGTTTAACTGTAAATACAATTGAATACAGCCCAGAGCTTATTGCTATTAATGATATAGCCCTATCTGGGGTGGTTGCTAATGTGTTACTCGATAAAGATAAACAGTTAGCTACACTTGTTGCTCTAAATAGCGCAAGCAGTAATGAAGACACAGATAAAACGATTGAAAATCCAAAGGTGACTAACGAAGTAACGAGCAAGGAAGACAGCAAGCAAATTAGCGAAGAAGCTGCCGAGTTAGACAAAGCTGCTCCCGTGGCGAAACAAGCATTTAGATTAGGTAAATTTACCTTATTAGATGATGCTCAAGTAGACTTTAAAGACAGCAGTGTTACACCGAACTATGAGCGTAATGTCAATATTACGCATCTGCTTTTATCTGATGTTGATACGGGTACCCCTGAACAAGAAATGCTACTTGATATACAAGGGAAAACAGATAAATACGCTAGCTTTGATATAAAAGGTCGCGGTGTTCCGTTTGCAGAACAACAAAAATTCAAACTAAATGCTGTGGTTAAAGAACTCAGTTTACCGGGTGTTTCTAGCTATATTAAACAAGCATTAAAATATGAAATTGAAAGCGGTCAACTCGATCTCACTATTGATGCTGGCTTGACTGGAAATAAAATTAATGGCGATGTTGATATTTTATTAAGAGGTGTAGAGTTTACTGCGGCTGATAATAATGAAAGAGGCGCGATATCTGATGGCTTCAGCGTACCGTTTAATGTTGCTTTAGGTATGTTAAAAGATTCTGATGGTAATGTTGAACTGACCTTGCCGTTAAAAGGTGACACAAACTCACCTTCTTTTGGCTTATCAGGATTATTAACATTACTGGTTAAGCAAGCGACTATGTCAGCAGCGAAAGACTATTTAATTACCACATTTGTGCCTTATGCAAGTGTAATGAAAGTAGCAATGGCAGCAGGTGAGTTTGCACTTAAACTGAGAATAAATGATTTAGTTTATCCTGCAACAGCTATTGAATTAAACGCAGAACAACTAGAGTTTAGCCGACAAATGGCCGTGATGTTGGCAGACAGGGAAAATACCAATGTTAAACTTTGTGCGGTAGCAACGGCGAGTGACATAGAGCTAGCGGATGCGACACAAGCACATTTACCAGAAAATATTGCACGTTTAAGCAAAATATCACAACAACGTGTTGATTTATTCAAGTCTCACTTAGTCGATCAATTAAAAGTGCCTTCAGCTAGGCTATTATTTTGTAAAGCACAAATAGATACATCAGAAGGGGCTAAACCTCGTATTAAGTTTGTTATTTAGTCTACTTTAAAATCTATGACTAATTAAACTCACATGGTCAGCACTAAGGCTGTCCATGTGAACATAGAGCATGAAATAATTCCTAATCGGTTAATGAGGAAGCTCATTAACCGACAATTACTTTACTGAGCTTAACCTATAAAATAGCGGTGCCAATTGAACATTAACCTTTCAAGACTCTTTAATATAATTACGTTTGAAATCGTACGTTTATTTAAAACTAAACGCGGCTTACTGGCGTTATTAGCATTTGCTGCTATCTGGTTTATTATTCTTTATTATTTTGTTGGCTCTGCATCAGCGATTGTTACATCGAACTCGTTTGAAAGTATGGCAAAACAATTATTTGGCGCTTTAGGGCTTTCTGCCTTGTTAGATTGGCCTGTTGCTGAATACGCTATTTATTGGTTAGTGGCGATTTACTTCTTTCCAAGCTTTGCGTTATTGGTATGTAGCGATCAAATTTGTTCAGACAAGCAGCGTGGTACATTAAGGTTTATTACTTTACGTACAACCCGAGCAGAGTTAGTTTTGGGACGTTTTTTAGGGCAATTATTAATCATGTCGATATTGATTTTATTGACTGCTATTGCGACAACTATATTAGCAAGTTTAAGAGATATAACCTTATTGACCGACAGTATTATGCTTGGCATTCAACTGTGTTTGCAATTAATTATCGTGGTAGCACCGTTTATTGCACTTATGTCTTTGCTTAATACTTTTGTTACCTCTGCACGACTTGCTATTGTGGTTGCAACCCTATTTTTTGCCTTAGGTCCTTTATTCGTTGTATTTATAGAATATCAATTTGGCCAAAATTTTTATCTCAACTTAATATTTCCTGGTGGGCAAATCAGTAGTGTTTTATCTCAAAGTAGTGATATTGCAAGTCAATACTTTTTGCCTTTACTACAAACGGCTGTTTTACTCATTGGTAGCCATTTAATGATGAAGAGGGCTTCATTATGAGTTTAATTATTGATGTTCAACAATTAACGAAAAAGTACGGTAATAATACGGCCCTCAATAATGTTGAATTTTCGTTAGAAAAAGGTGCTCCAGTTGCGCTAGTTGGGCCAAATGGCGCTGGAAAAACCACCTTATTTAGTTTGTTATGTGGTTATATACAACCGTCTTCAGGCAATATCAGTGTTTTGGGTCATTCACCCGGACACTCTGCATTATTTGGGCGTTTATCAGCATTACCTCAAGATGCACAATTGGACCCTAGGTTCTCTATCGCTATGCAATTATCCTTTTATGCACGATTGCAAGGCATGAGCCGAAAACAGGCTAAAAACGACACGCTAAGAGTGTTAGAGATGGTGGGCTTATTAGATGCTGTTAACAGTTTACCTAGCGAGTTATCGCATGGCATGCGTAAACGCGCCACTATAGCTCAAGCTTTATTGGGCAGTCCTGAAATTGTGATGCTGGATGAGGCTACTGCGGGGCTTGACCCTGTAAATGCTAGAGAGATTCGTGCAATTGTTGCGGATCATGCTAGTGAGGTTAACTTTATTTTAAGCTCACATGATCTTAATGAGCTTGAACGATTATGTGATCGGGTACTGTATCTAGAAAATGGTAAATTAAAGCAACATCAAACTCATGGTAATAATGTCAATACTCGTTATTTAACCTTGAGAATGAAACAGCAATATCAAGATATAATAGCGTCAATAAGCCAAATACCCAGTGTTGAACATATTGATATGACGCAAGATAGAGAATATTTACTCACGATTAATAATGAGCATGACGTAGGTAATGTTGAAATTGAATTACTCAATATGTTAATAAAAAACAATTGGTCTTACACACAAATTATTAATGGTAAAACTTTAGAAAACCAATTGTTTTAAGCATAATTAGTGGCGCTATTTATCAACAGGAATAAATTCGCCATCTAAACTTTTAGGTATTTGACCATTAGTCAGATTGTTTAGCCATTCTAGGTAATCATCATAAGACATAGGTTTAGCATAAAAATAGCCTTGACCAATATCACAGCCGAAACTGCGCAGGGTTTCTTCATCTAAAGCACTGTTTATACCTTCGGCGACCACTTCTAATCCAAGTCCTTTTGCCATTTTTACAGCAGTTTCAGCAATCACTTTACGTTTAATGTCACTACATACATCTTCAACAAATTCTCGGTCTATTTTGAGTTCTTGGAAGGGTAATTGATTAATTTGAGATAGCGATGAGTAACCTGTACCAAAGTCATCAATACTAATAGTAATACCCAGTTCAATAAGCTTCTCAATAGTATTTATAGCAATATTATTTTGCGCAAAAGAAATAGACTCAGTTAATTCAAAAATAATTTTTTCAGCTTTAATATCACAACGACTAATTATACCGGCAACGTCATCAATAAAATTAGCTTGAATAAGATCTTTACCGCTGATATTTATAGAAACCATATGGTTTAGACCCGTATGTTCAGTAAGCCGAGCCTGTTGAGTTAGCGCCGTTTCTACTACCCATAATGTTAGCGATGGCATTAAACCAAAATCTTCTGCTATCGCAATAAATACATCGGGATATATTGCGCCTAGCACTGGGTGATTCCAACGAATTAAACACTCGCTACTACAAACTTTATTTGTTTTTAGGTCAATCTGCGGTTGATGAAATAACTCAAAGCCTTTATGGGTTATCGCTTGCTCTAAATCAATGGCTAATTGTATTGAAGATGGGCTATTTTCACTGTCTTTTTGCGCATAATAAGTCCATTTGCTTTGGCTAGTTTCGGCATTACTTGCGGCAATTGATGCATTACTGATTAAACTTGCACTTGAACTACCATGCTCAGGATACGTAGCTAAACCAACAAACGCTGATAAGGGTAACTTAAGATTTTTAATCGAGTAAACATCTTGAACTGCTTGTTGAATAGAGTGAATGAATAGCTCTATATTTTGCTCATTATCTACGTTGTTAATCACCATTGCTAAGCTACAGTTTTCCAAATAGCATAGTTTTTCGAGTTGGTCAGTCGTATGAAGTACAGCATCATTGAACCTAAATAATGACGAGAGCTTTTGATTTAAATCTTGAATGAATTTAACTCTAGTTTGCTCATCTATATAAAGCTCAATACGTTGAAATTGCTCAGGCTTAATGACGATAACAGTGAAGTCTTGAATGTCGTCCTTTAAAATTTCATTAATTTTGTGTTCTAGATTAGTTTGTCTAGGGAGATGATTACTTTGATGATAAGCAATCATGGTTAATTTTTCTTGCTCGCTTCGGCGAATGCGTTCAGCTAATGCAAAAGCCATAAAGGTAACTTCAATCATAATGGCAAATAGAAAGGCATGACCGGTTAAAAAGCTATATTCAAGTTGATTTAGCAACACCATAGGTTGAATAATTGCACCAACAAACAAAGGCAACCAAGATAAAAAGTAAAAGCGTGCCCAAGAAAAATCTTGTTTTAAACGATTAAAAATAAGGTAAAGCGCGACAATATAGAATAATGGCTGTATGGAGAAAAATAGTTTGGTTTGTGCTAATTCATCTAATGAAAGTGAATACAGAGCTAATAGACTTATAATAGCGACAAAGCCAATGCAAACTTTATAGGCCCAGTGATTTAATCTGTCATAGCGTAAAAAGAATAAAGTAAATAATAGAAGGAATATAATTAATAAAAAGTCATTAAAGATGAGGTATTGATTAAGTAAGTGCATTACCTGTTCAGAAAAAAGAAAGTACCCATAGCCAGTTAATGATGAAAGCACGGCAAAAGCAGATATGAGGTATCCTATATAGAGTAAATAAACCTTATCTTTGCCAGCAAAAAATAGTACTAAATTATAGATAGCAATAATGAGCAAAATGCCAATAAATGCACCATATATAAGCTGAGACAATAGTAACCTTTGTTCAAAATCGTCTGGTTTAAACAATTGCAAAGGGATATTAGGAGGACCTGAGCTCTTTAGTTTTATTAAGTATTCGCTATAACCAAACTGGTTTAGCTCTAGATTTACTGCAGGATATACGTTTTGGCTAACTTCTAAGTCAGTTAAAGACTTGTCAAAAAGTATTGTTGGTGCTTTGATTGCGCCTAGCTCGTAAACAATAAAGCTATCAAGCATACTATGCTCAGCCATTAAGACTAAATGCTCATTTTCATATGCTCGTCTTTCTTGAATGTTGACTGATAATAGTGATTTTCCGATTGGATAATGCAAGGAAAGCTTTATCCAGTAGCTTTGCTCTGCAAGTGCATAAGGGATACTATTTATGTTACTTTCGATAAATTGGGCAGAGGTTAAAACCTCATTTATATCAGCATTATTGCTCTTATCTATGAAGTAGCTGCTGTTAATGGTAAATGGGCTGTTGAACTCATCAATGTTTTTCTGGTCAATATCATTCACTAAACTAACAAAGCTTAATGTTATGGCGAATAAAATTAAGGCAACAATAGCCGTAGAGATTTTTTTACTTAATTCGGGAAATATCAAAAATAAATACTCTTATAAGTGAATAGTAATTAAGGTTTTACCCTTAGTGCAGTAAACATTTTTTGAGTTTATAGTTTTCAAGTGTCGATAAGCTTTCTTGCAATTATATATGGCTTACTATTTAGCTTATACTTGTTTAATAGCTCAATCGATTTAATACAGCTTAGGCATAATTAAGCTGAAATAAAGATACCGACACGCTTAAATTGAGTGAAAGCTAACTGAATTATAAGCCTTTATCAATTTATACTAGCAATACTATTAATGTAGCAGAAATAGCGAATTCAAGTAATAACTTTAATTTGTATTTTTTGTATTTAATTCATCGTTAAACCTTTGGGCTAGATTATTAGCTTACTTGATGAATTAACTTCAACCTGATTAATATGAAAAAATAGCCAGCATACCAGTCTACCAATGCAAGTGAGAAAACTTAATATGATTAATATGGACTTTAAACAACGGGTTGTAATTAATACAGCAGAAAAAGCTTGGGAAAAAAGCCCTTCACCTGGTGTTATGAGAAAACCATTAGCGCGTGAGAACCGTGAAAGCGGTCATGCAACCAGTATTGTTAGATATGAAGCAGGTGCAAAATTTACTTCACATAATCATCCTTTAGGTGAAGAAATCTACGTGCTTTCAGGTGTGTTTTCTGATGAAACCGGGGATTATCCAGCAGGCAGTTATTTTCGCAACCCTAAAGGCTTTATACATGCGCCTTTTAGCATTCAGGGATGTGAATTACTGGTTAAGCTACACCAAATGTCACCTTTAGATACTCAACGCATCAGTATCGATACAGCTCAACAAACATGGCTACCCGGTTACGGTAATTTAAAAGTAAAGCCGTTACATAGTTTTGAAAACGAAAATGTTGCTCTTGTTTTTTGGCCTGCAGGAGAGAAATTTGTTTTACATAATCACTTTAATGGGGAAGAGATTTATGTCATCAGTGGAGAGCTTATTGATGAACTTGGACATTACCCAGCAGGTACTTGGATCAGAAGCCCACATTTAAGTGCTCATCACCCTTATGTTGAGCAAGATACATTGATATGGGTTAAAACTGGGCATCTAGCAGAAAACTAAAGATTAAATACGGGTAACTCACCACTTATAGACAGTGTTTTATCTTAAATATTGTTAAGCGTTTTCTGTGTATTAACAACTTACACAATTGAAGGAAGAGCGTTGTGGAAATATAGCTTGCGCGTTATAGTTTTACTTGCCCTGTATTGTGCATGTATTGTGCATGTAATGTTATCTGATGATGACTAATATCTGTAACCGTATTGGCACTTAATTAATGGTGATTGTTATAAGTTTGAATTAACTCTTTCATCGGCTATCTTTTGAATAAAGGATGGGTAATGGTTAAGATAACAATAACCATATAAGAGGAGAACATTGTATTTTCTACTCTAAGGCGGTTAAATGTTGATGTTTGTGGATATCTAATTCAATGATTATTAAGTGTGGAAGCACTTTTAATCCATTTTATATTATTAAAGAAAATAGGAATATCTTTGTGACTAATCAAGCTGATTTAAAAAGTGTAAAGTCTATTTTATTTGTCTGTATGGGCAATATATGTAGATCACCGAGTGCAGAAGCGGTATTTCGTCACAAGGCTAAAGCATTTTCGCTGACAATAGACTCTGCCGGTACTGTTGGCTCACATGCGCGTGAGAAACCTGATCATCGTGCGCAAAAGGCTGGTATTGCCCGTGGATATTCTTTTGATAAAATTAAAGCACGTAAAGTTACAGAAGATGACTTTGAAAAATTTGATATTATTTTAGCCATGGATGACAAAAATGTGCAGGATTTATTGAAAATTGCTCCTTCACATTTGCAATATAAAGTGCAGTTGTTTTTAGATTACGCAGAAAATTTTGAGGATACAGAAGTACCTGATCCATATTATGGTGGTGCTAAAGGATTTCAATTTGTATTAGATTTAGTCGAAGATGCTAGTGATGGTCTTATTAAACGGCTTAAAAGCGCATAAGAGTTGCCTCAGTCGAATCTTAAGTTGAAAGGTAAAAGTATAAAAGCGCATTCAGGGCCAGACAGTATTTAATGCTTTTATAGTAAAGTCCTATATGTATATAAAAAATATCAGCACTGTACATAACAAATAAAAAAGCCAATTGCGTAACGCAATTGGCTTTTTGTTTTTAAACTCTTACGTTGATAGTGAGAGTTACAGGATAACTTAACTCAATGTCGGTTTAGTTGGTCCTGCTGATGTTCGGCTAGTAACATTAGCAACAAGTGCAGTTTTACCTGAGGTTGCATGTGCTGCTCTATTCTCAGCGGCTACAAAGTCGCGTGGGATAGTGCCACTAGTTTCAACAGTTTCTGGCTTAGTCATTGGTGCTGATGCTTTACCTGCTGCTTTTTTTGATGAAGCTTTAACTTGACGCTTAATGTTTTTAACTTTAGCGCGCACTTTTACAGGTTTTTCATCAACTGCTGAAGTTTTCTCTGCAGTTACCTCTGAACTTGCTTCAACTACTACATCTGTTGAAGCTTCAGTTTTAACTTCATCTGAAAGTTCTTTTACAGGTGTCGTTTGCTCAACTGTAGCTGCAACAGGCGTTTCTGCAACAGTTTCTGAGACAGGTTCTACAACTGCTTCACTGATAACCACTTCTGTTTTTTCTTCAGCAACTACTACTGTAGGTGTTACATCTTCTACAGGAGTAATAACTGATTCAACAGGTGTTACTGGTTCTTTTACTGGAGCACTAACTTCTTCAGTAGCTTCAGCCTGAGGTTCATCAAAAGGTAAGTTTTGTTGAACTTCATTTTCAGGGTCATTAATAACTTCGCTTAACGCATCTGCTTGAACTTTTTGAACTTGTTCGACAGTTGGGGCAGACTCAGTTACTTCATTCGCTTCGCTAACTTCATTTACGTTAGTATCTGCTGAAACTGTTTCTTGCTCAGGGTAGCGAGCAGTAACAGGATCTTCAGTAATTTCACTTACATCGTTAGTTTCTGTATTTTGTCTACGACGTTGACCGTGAGCACGCATGTGGCGAGGTGAACGTCTACTTCTAGGACGCTGCTCATCTTTTGTCGCGTTAGTTGTTTGCTCAGCAGATGTTGTATCAACATTAATAGTCGCTTCAGTTGCTGCGGTATTAACAATCTTAGCTTCAACATTATTACTTTCAACCACATTAGTGTCTGCGGGTGTGGTGTTAACCACTTTAGCTTCAACTTTAGTTGTTTCAGTCGTCGTCGTGTTTTTATCACTGGTATCTACACGAACTTTTTTACGATTGTTGCGACGTTGACGACGTTCAGCAACTTTTTCTTCTTTAGGTTTTTGAACTCGTTCTTTTTGAGGCTTAGCCGGTGCAGCGCTTTCAGTACTACTTTGCTTTTGAGCATTGTCAGTATTTGCTACAGGTGCTTGGCTTTTACGCTTGTCGTTGCGATTATCATTACGGCTTTCGTTACGAGTGTCATTACGATTTTCGCTACGAGAGTCATTACGGTTATTGCGACGCTGTCCTTGACGACCACGTTGTGGGCGACGTTCATTATTTCTATTGTTAGTTTTTTCTGGTTGTTTGACTGCTGGCTTTACTTCTTCTTCAGTAGCAAAAAGTGATTTAACCCAGTCAATAGCAACTGTGATTAAGTTTTTCTCTGGAGCTTCTTGCTCAACAACAGCTACAGGCTCTGCCATTTTAGGCGCTTGTTTAGGTGAAGACATACCTTGAAGTAAAGGCTCATCACGCTTATTAACTTCTTTATCGAATTTAGGCATTACAGCTTCTTCTGGCACTGCTTGTTTAATCGCCATGTCGTAGCTTGCTTCTTCGATACCTTCGTCTTTTCTTACTCGGATAACTTCATATTGTGGTGTAACCATATTCGGATTAGGGATAATCAAAATATTAACATTGTGATGTTTTTCAATATGAAATACTGAGCGACGCTTTTCGTTTAATAAATACGTAGCAACAGGTACTGGCACTTGCGCCTGAACTTGCTGTGTATTGTCTTTAATGGCTTCTTCTTCCATTAAACGTAAAACAGATAATGCTAATGACTCTACACCACGAACATGACCTGTACCGCTACATCGAGGACAAACACCTTGGCTAGTTTCACCAATAGAAGGGCGTAAGCGCTGACGTGACATTTCAAGTAAACCAAAACGAGAAATACGACCAAGTTGAATACGTGCTCTGTCTTGTTTGACTGCATCGCGCATTCTATTTTCAACTTCACGTTGATGACGAACAGGGGTCATGTCGATGAAATCGATAACCACTAAACCACCTAAATCACGCAAGCGTAATTGACGAGCAATTTCTTCTGCGGCTTCTAAGTTGGTGTTGAATGCTGTTTCTTCAATATCTCCGCCTTTTGTTGCACGGGCAGAGTTAATATCGATAGATGTTAGTGCTTCAGTTGGATCAATAACAATTGAACCACCAGAAGGTAAGCGAACTTCACGTTGAAAGGCTGTTTCTATCTGTGTTTCTATTTGATAATGGGTAAATAGAGGAACGTCGTTGCTATATAGCTTAACTTTGCTTAAAAAGTCTGGACGAACAATCTCGATATGTTTTTTAACACTTTCAAATATTTTTGGACGATCAATTAACACTTCGCCAATATCACGACGTAAATAGTCACGAATTGCGCGTAAAATAACGTTGGTTTCTTGATGTATTAAAAATGGAGCAGAACGGCTAGCAGCAGCTTCTGAAATAGCGTTCCAATGGTGTGTTAAAACATTTAAATCCCATTCAAGCTCTTCATATTCTTTGCCAACACCAGCGGTGCGAACAATTAAACCCATGCCTTTAGGTAGGGTAAGTTTGCTTAATGAAGCTTTAAGGTCGGTACGCTCATCACCTTCGATACGACGTGAAATACCGCCTGCACGAGGATTGTTTGGCATTAATACTAAATAGCTACCCGCAAGACTGATAAAAGTAGTTAACGCTGCGCCTTTTTGGCCACGCTCTTCTTTATCAATTTGTACAATAACTTCTTGGCCTTCGCGAAGCACTTCTTTGATATTAGGACGGCCTTGGAAGCTGTAACCTTTAGGGAAGTATTCACGAGCGATTTCTTTCATTGGTAAGAAACCGTGACGGTCAGCACCGTAGTCAACGAACGCCGCTTCTAACGACGGTTCAATACGGGTGATTTTAGCTTTATAAATATTTGATTTTTTTTGTTCGTGACCAGGGCTTTCGATATCTAAATCGTAAAGTTGTTGACCATCGACAAGTGCTACACGTAATTCTTCAGATTGTGTAGCATTAATTAACATACGTTTCATAGTTTGTGTGACTCATTTTAGTCACAACACACCATTGCTTAGAACACAAAGTAATCTATCGCTATGGTAACAGCAACTTGTCAGCCTCACGGGTGTCAATCTTACTACGCCATATTACGCAGCAAGCTGTTAAAAATTCTGATTGTCTTTATAACTGAGATGTAAAACACCACAGTAAAATTGATTCTTTATGTGCCCAGCATGTGTGCTGTGCGCAACAGAAAAAAAGTGCCTCGTTAATGTTAGTTCGATAATTTTATCGTGTTTTTCTAATATTTTAACGATTGGAAATGTGACTTATTTCTTCTGTTTAATTACATAATTGCTTTAT
The DNA here is from genome assembly GCF_003061515.1 of Colwellia sp. Arc7-D. Lineage (NCBI taxonomy): Bacteria > Pseudomonadati > Pseudomonadota > Gammaproteobacteria > Alteromonadales > Colwelliaceae > Colwellia > Colwellia sp. Arc7-D. Next base: position 2,380,720 of record NZ_CP028924.1, on the reverse strand, counting down.
TGCGCGGGACAATATGTTTATGTGTTGTTTTTGACAAGTTACACGCGTCAAATTCACAATAGGCCTTACTTTTAGTATCTGGATAATGATGATTAATAAAATTATCTAACACTAACGTGGCCGCATATTTGCCTCTTACGTCTCGCTTAAAGCATCCTTTTTACTTGTTACGGCTTAAATATAGCGGTAACCATCCTATTATCACACTTTATTTATAGATAAGGCAATAAAATCCTCGTTTAAATTGCCTGTATTTAGAAAAAAACATGTTAAACTGCGCAGCATTATGGTTCTTAGTAAAACAGATATGACAGATAGCCCAAAACCTCAAGTTAGATTTATTACCGTAGACAGTGAAGATGCGGGTCAACGCATTGATAACTTTTTAGTGAAAACCCTCAAGGGTGTGCCAAAGAGCATGTTGTATCGCCTGTTACGTAAAGGTGAAATACGGGTTAATAAAAAACGTACAAAACCAGAATATAAACTTGTTGATGAAGATATTATTCGTGTTGCGCCAATTCGTGTTTCTGAAAATACGAATACGGTGTCGACACAATTAAATGTTGTTGCCAACTTAGAAAAACAAATATTGTTTGAAGACGAACGTTTAATTGTTATTAATAAACCTTCAGGTATGGCAGTTCATGGCGGTAGTGGCTTGAGTTTTGGTTTAATTGAAGCCTTAAGAGCTTTAAGACCTGATGCCCGGATGCTTGAATTGGTTCATCGCCTTGACCGTGATACTTCTGGTTGTTTAGTTGTAGCAAAAAAACGCTCAGCATTACGACACTTGCATGAGCAACTGAGAAATAAAACCGTACAAAAGTTTTATCACGCCTTAGTAAAGGGGCGCTGGTCAACTAAGTTAACGCGTGTTTCTGAAGGTTTGAAGAAGAATGACTTAAAGTCAGGTGAGCGGGTTGTGGTCGTTGATAATATTAACGGTAAAGAATCTGAAACACGCTTCAAAGTATTGCAACATTATAAAAATGCAACGCTTGTGAGAGCCTTTCCTGTGACCGGACGTACCCATCAAATTCGTGTTCATTGTCAAACCAAAGGGCATTCAATTGCCTGTGATGCTAAGTATGGCCATGAAGACTTTGATCTGGAAATGAAAAAACTAGGTTTAAAACGCTTATTTTTACATGCGGCTAGTATTGAGTTTATTCATCCATTAAGTAATGAACGGATTAAAATTGAAGCACCTTTAGAGCCCTCGTTGGAAAAATTGTTAAATAAATTAACCAAAGCGGATGTTCACCCAACGTAAACTTGTTTAGTTTTGTTATATAACCTGAACATGTAATGTAAAACCAAAAGGCTCAATCACCGGATAAAGATATTACCCCGTGACTGAGCCTTTTTCTATTATCCCACCTAATGTTGAGATAGCTGTGAACTAATTTGATTAATTAAGTGTTCTACTTTTATACGAAGAAAAATGAGCCGCTAATTAATTAACTTAGTATTACATTGAGCTGGCTTTTTGATGGACTACATCATAGACAGAGCCAAATGATTGTTGAACATTAAGATCCATGTTCATATGAAGTTTTCTTGCTATATCACTAGTCGATATTACACCACGTATATGATGACTCTCTCTATCTAGTACTAAGCAGTGACGAAGCTGATAATTCTCTAAAGTTGATACCACATCACCAACGGACGCACGCAACAATTCACTATAATCAAAAGCATGAAAATCTGATTTTGGGATCATTAAATCTTTAACTAATATGTCTTCGCGAGCAATACCTTTAGCGAGTTTTGCGACAATGTGCTGTTCTGATAATTCATTTGTACTAATAATACCAATAAAATTATCGTTTTCAGCAACGACTATATTCATTCTAACGTGTGTTTTTAGCATTAATTGTAAGGCGGTTACAGCCATAGTGTCGCCATCAATCATCAGCGCTTTATGGACCTTAAAATCAGTAAATATTTCAACTGCTGGAGAGGCTAAGTTAATCTCTTCAAACTGCTCAGGTGTTATAATGTTGTCTGTTGCTTCTAAGTTAACTAAATGTAATTTTTTCATATGTACCTCAAAATTTATTTCAGCATGGTCGTTCAAGTTTTTAACGACTGATATATGCTTAGGTCAAATTCAGCTGCTTTTTATCAAATGATAATTTGGTTTTTATCATTTTAAATCGATATTTTTCAATTTTGTCATTATTGACCATTCTTAACGCTATGACTCCCGACGTTGAAAATTTAATTGAGCTGCATTACTGAACTAAAATTTAGGTTATTTGTACTTTTATTTAAATGGCTTAGCGATAAACGAATACACTTGGTATTTATTAATATCCTGATACTTAATTTAAAAAAGTTTGAAACGTACAAAAACCTTATTTCATGTGCTGTGGTTTATTAAGAAATAAATGGTGGGGCTCTGGAATGAAAATTTTGGAAGTATGGTTCTATAATGTCAGGGTTGTGGTAACGAACATTAATGTAGGTATAAGAGCGAAGATAATTGGCTGTGTGGGTTAATAGTGCAGGGTTATCAGAATCTAAATCTTCTGTGGTATCAAGTTCAACAGTGTTTGCTTGATTAAAACTTAAATCACTTAACGTAACGCTTTCTATTTCATTTACTGAAACAGTAGTAAGTAAAACCGTTAATATGAAAAAGAGTTTAAACATTAATTGATACTTTTAAAATGTATGTTATTTGTCATCATACTTAATGTTATGGAGCTTGATAATGTAAATTCAAGTTAAAAGTAATAAATATAAAGGGCGAGTTTATATTTATTACTTTAGTCAGTATATTTACATCGTTCGACAAAATATTATTTATCTCTTATATAGTAGATAAAATTAATATTTAAAATCATTTATAGCGACTTAGCCTGCTCGGCTAAAACGTCAACGCCATGTTGTTTCAATAACTCAACAAGTTTGATTAACGGTAATCCGATTAAGCTATTGGGGTCATCGCCTTCGAGTCTTTTAAATAAACAAATACCTAACCCTTCACTTTTGAAACTACCAGCACAATTATAAGGTTGTTCTGCATGAAGATAGTTTTCAATGTCGCTGAGCGAAAGTTCATTAAAATGCACTAAAAATGGTTCTATTAACGTTGTGGTGTAATCTAAACCACTATCATATACACAGAGCCCAGTATAAAAGGCCACAGTTTTGTTACTAAACTTTTGTAATTGCTTAACTCCATTTTCAAAGTTGTGTGGTTTCCCTAAAATTTCACCGTCGCACATAGCGACTTGATCTGAGCCTATGATCAGCGCATCAGGAAACTCTTTAGCCACAGCTTTAGCTTTTTCAATTGCTAAACGTTGAACTAAATCAATTGGAGATTCGTTTTCATACGCGGTTTCATCTACATTTGGTTTAGCGCAAGTAAAAGGAATGTTGAGTTTATTTAAAATTTCTTTACGAAAAGGGGATGTGGAGCCTAAAACAAGTTCTTTCATTAATATCACTCAAAATATAATCAGATTATTGTTAATATATGGACTATCTTGAGTTTTTAAACAAATTTAGCTATTTTTCTTTTGACACAGGCGGGTAGGCACTTTATTATGCGCGCCTTATGAAGAATCTTAAACTCCCGATAACGATAGACCCATCTAGAAGCGCACAGCGAAAGTTAGTGTGTGAAGGATACTTTGAAGTATCTGGGATGAATAGATTGCTTGCTGTGTGTGATGCACAAAGTGAGCAAGTACAAGTAAGTGCTAATTTTAGTGTGGATGAAGTGGGTTTGGTAGTAATATCAGGCAGCTCATCGGCAACGGTTGCATTAACTTGTCAGCGATGTACTGAAGAGTTTGAATTGGAATTAAAGGTAGATTTTACTTTTAGTCCAGTGAAAGACGCTGAAGCCGCAGCGGAGTTGCCGTCATATTATGACGCAATTGAATTAGATGAGAATGGTGAAGTTAACTTGCGAGAGTTAGTGGAAGATGAGTTTTTACTCGAGATTCCATTAATTCCAAGGCATCCAATCAAAGATTGTCAGGCACCGTCTGATAGTGTTTGGGGGGAATTGCCTGAAGAGCTTGAGAAACCGAATCCATTTGATATATTAAAGAAAATTAAATAGTTAAATTTAGCTAATAACCGATTTTAGGAGTAGGCAATGGCAGTTCAAAAGAGCAAAAAGTCTCGTTCAAGACGTGGCATGCGCCGTTCACATGACGCAGTAACGGCAACGCATTTATCAACAGATCCAGTATCTGGTGAAACTCACCGTCGTCACCATGTAACAGCTGATGGCTTTTACAAAGGTGTTAAAGTAATCAATAAGTAATCTGTAACGATTACCTTGATTAATCTAACCATAGCGTTAGATGTTATGGGGGGCGACCAAGGCCCCCACGTAACACTTCCTGCGGCAATGCTCGCACTAGAAAACTTCCCTAATCTTCACTTATTATTGTGCGGTGACGAAACTGTCATTGTTGAAACACTTTCAAAAAAAAATCTTTACCCTCACCCTAGAATAACTATTTTTCCAACAACCCAAGTGGTTGAAATGGACGATAAACCTATATTTGCCCTACGTCATAAAAAACAATCTTCAATGCGTAAAGCGTTAGATCTTGTTAATGATGAACAAGCACAAGCTTGTGTCAGTGCCGGCAATACAGGGGCACTATTTTCTATGGCGCACTTTGTTTTAAAAACCTTACCTGGTGTAGAACGCCCAGCGTTAATTTCGGCATTACCGAGTAATAAACCAGATCAACATGTATTTATGTTGGATTTGGGTGCTAATGTTTTCTGTGATTCAAGTGTATTGTATCAATTTGCGATTATGGGTTCTGTAATGGCAAAAGAAGTCGACGGAATTGAAAACCCGAAAGTTGCGTTATTGAATATGGGTGAAGAAGACAATAAAGGTAGCGATCATATTAAACAAACCGCCAGCTATTTAATGGCGAATGATGATATTAATTATATTGGTTTTATTGAAGGTAATGATATTTTTACTAATAAAGCTGATGTTATTGTTTGTGATGGCTTTGTAGGTAATGTTGCTTTGAAAACATGTGAAGGTGTAGCAAGAATGGTCTACACACAACTACAAGAAATCATCAAAAAACACTTTTTAGCTCAAATTATGGGCAAATTACTGTCTCGACCATTAAAAAGACTCTTTAAACCCATGAACCCCGACCAGTATAACGGCGCAAGTTTGATAGGATTGCGCGGTATTGTGGTGAAAAGTCACGGTAATGCGAATATAACGGCTTTTTATACCGCTATTATTGAAGCGATTACTGAGGTTGAACGACAAGTACCAACAAAAATTAAAGATAAGCTTGAACAGAGCTTATGCCATAAATAATGTTGGTGGCTCAGCTTTAAGTACCTGAACAAAAGGTAAATAAAAGCTTAACAAATTACATCGGCGTAGATCGGGTCATGATTTGCGTGGTTATAGTGGTAAATCAAATTAATATTAGGTCAAATAATGCAAAATAATTTAGCGTTTGTCTTCCCAGGTCAAGGTTCACAATCTCTAGCAATGTTAGCTGACTTTGCTGAGCATGAAGTAGTGCAGAGTACTTTCTCTGAAGCATCTGAAGCTCTAGGTTACGACTTATGGCAATTGGTTCAAGATGGACCGGTTGAAAAACTAAATCAAACTAACTTCACTCAACCAGCCTTATTAACAACCAGTGTTGCTATTTGGCGTTTATGGCATGCTTCTTCTTCAGCAACACCTAAACTTTTAGCGGGTCATAGCTTGGGTGAATATTCAGCCCTAGTATGTGCCGGCGTATTATCGTTAACTGATGCTGTAAAGCTTGTTGAAAAACGTGGCGAATTTATGCAAGCTTCAGTACCTGAAGGCGTTGGCGCTATGGCTGCGATCATTGGTTTAGATGATGAAATGATTATTGAAGCGTGTGCAAAAGCGGCTAATAATGAAGTGGTTTCAGCGGTAAACTTTAACTCACCAGGGCAAGTCGTTATAGCAGGGCATAAAGCCGCTGTTGAGCGTGCTGGTATTTTATGTAAAGAAGCGGGTGCAAAACGTGTTTTGCCTCTACCTGTTAGCGTACCGTCACATTGTGCATTAATGAAAGATGCAGCTGAAAAATTAGCTGAAGAATTTAACAATGTTACGTTTAACGTACCTACTATCCCCGTAGTGAATAATGTTGACGTTGCCGCTGAGTCTTCGGTTGAAGCGATAAAAGAAGCACTTATTAAACAATTGTATAGTCCCGTTCGCTGGACAGAAACTATTCAGTATTTAGCGCAGCAGGGTATTGATACAGCGATTGAAGCAGGTCCAGGTAAAGTATTACAGGGGTTGTTAAAACGCATTGATAAAACTATTAGTTGTCAATCAGTTAATGACAACACATCGTTAACCAAAGCATTAGAATCAGTAGAGTAAATTATATGTTTTCATTAGAAGGTAAAGTCATTTTAGTGACAGGCGCAAGTCGTGGTATTGGTAAAGCAATTGCATCACAACTTAAAGCACTAGGTGGTAATGTTATTGGTACAGCAACATCAGAGCACGGTGCAGCCAATATCAGCGAGTATTTAGGTGAAGGGCAAGGCTTAGTATTAAATGTTACTGACGATGCCTCAATCAGTGCTATGTTTGATTTAATTAAAGAAAAGCATGGTTCGGTTGATATATTAGTTAACAATGCTGGTATTACGCGTGATAACTTAATGATGCGCATGAAAGACGATGAATGGAATGATATTATTAATACTAACCTAACGTCAGTCTTTAAAATCAGTAAAGCGGTATTACGTGCGATGATGAAAAAACGTAATGGTCGTATTATCAATATTGGTTCAGTTGTTGGTACAATGGGTAATGCGGGTCAGGTAAATTATGCTACAGCTAAAGCAGGGTTGATTGGTTTTACTAAATCATTAGCCCGTGAAGTAGCTTCTCGTGGTATAACGGTTAACACAGTTTCACCTGGTTTTATTGATACCGATATGACTCAAACATTGACTGATGAGCAAAAAGAAGGCATTTTTGCACAAGTTCCGGCAAACCGTTTAGGTAAACCTGAAGAAATTGCTAACGCTGTTGCTTTCTTAGCATCTGATTCTGCAGCGTATATTACGGGTGAGACATTGCACGTAAATGGTGGCATGTACATGGTTTAACATAAGCTAGCTTAACGGCTATTTTATGTTGAATTTGAATAAATTATATACAGTCAACAGGTTAGACCAGCAAAAAAGTAAAATTAGAAGCTTGCAAGGTTGGCTTTTGACGAATAAACTACACACAATTTTGAAAAATTGTATTTTCTAGTAAAGGAAGAAATATGAGTACTATTGAAGAACGCGTTAAAAAAATTACTATTGAGCAACTTGGTGTAAGCGAAGACGAAGTAAAAGTTGAAGCTTCATTTGTTGATGACTTAGGTGCAGATTCTTTAGACACTGTTGAATTAGTAATGGCGTTAGAAGAAGAATTTGATACTGAAATTCCAGATGAAGAAGCTGAGAAAATTACAACAGTTCAAGCTGCAATCGATTACGTTACTGCAAACCAGTAATAATAAACGAATGTAATGATTTCAGGCGGTTTAATTACCGCCTGAATTGTTTTTATCGTTTGAAAATATTAATACCCATTTCAAAATCATATACTTTGGTTTTGATCAATTAGATTTACAACTCACAAATATTCAACTCTTTCGGAGGCAGCACATCTCATGAGACGCGTTGTAGTTACCGGTCTTGGCATGCTTAGCCCTTTAGGCAATAGCCCTGAATCAACTTGGCAAAACTTACTACTTGGTAAAAGTGGTATTTCTGACATTACGCATTTTGATACTTCTGAGTATCCAACGCGTTTTGCTGGCTTAGTTAAAGATTTTGATGCACAAGACTACATGGCTCGTAAAGAAGCCAAAAAAATGGATTTATTTATTCAATATGGCGTTGCAGCAGGTGTGCAAGCTATCAAGGACTCTGGCTTAGAAGTTAATGAAGCAAATGCTCAGCGAATTGGAGTTGCGATAGGCTCTGGCATAGGTGGTTTAGGTCTTATTGAAGAAAATCATACAAAATTGTTAAAAAATGGCCCTCGTAAGTTATCGCCATTTTTTGTTCCTTCTACCATCATTAATATGATCTCTGGTCATTTATCTATAATGTTCGGTATGAAAGGCCCAAACATCTCTATAGTTACTGCCTGTACTAGTGGTGTACACAATATCGGTCATGCTGCGCGTATGATTGCTTATGGTGATGCTGACGCTATGGTTGCTGGTGGAGCAGAAAAAGCTTCAACTACGATGGGAATGGGGGGCTTTGGTGCAGCACGTGCCATGTCAACGCGTAATGATGCTCCTCAACAAGCTTCACGCCCATGGGATAAAGACCGAGATGGCTTTGTGCTTGGTGATGGCGCAGGTGTACTTGTACTTGAAGAGTACGAGCATGCAAAAGCCCGTGGCGCTAAAATTTATGCAGAGCTAGCAGGTTTTGGCATGAGTGGTGATGCTTATCATATGACTTCACCGCCTGCTGATGGTGCTGGTGCGGCATTAGCAATGAAGAATGCGATCAACGATGCCAAAGTTGATATTGCTAAAATTGGTTATATTAATGCCCATGGTACGTCGACACCTGCAGGTGATATTGCTGAAACTAATGCGGTTAAGTCTGTATTTGGTGATTTAGCTTACGATGTCATGGTAGGTTCTACTAAATCTATGACAGGTCACTTATTAGGTGCTGCAGGTGCTGTTGAAGCTATTTTTAGCATTCAAGCATTAGTCAATAATGCTGTGCCGCCAACCATTAACCTAGATAACCCTGATGAAGGCTGTGATCTAGATTATATTGCTCACACCGCACGCGATGTAAATTTAGATTATGTTTTATGTAACTCGTTCGGATTTGGTGGCACTAACGGGTCATTAATATTTAAAAAACTTTAATTGATTTATCGTCCACAGACGATTTGTTCAATTAAATTTTATCTAAGCGTTAAAACAACTTGAATTCAATTGCTTAAGCCTGAATACTTAGTATTCAGGCTTTTTTATGGCAATTTGTAAGGTAACTATGACAAGCGTCGCGTTAAGTTTTGTAGATGGACAGCTCGCTGACTCGATCCCGATTAATGATCGCGGGTTAGCCTATGGAGATGGTTGCTTTACCACCGCTTTAATTATTGATGGTGAAGTTGCTATGTTGCCACAACACCTTAACCGGTTAGTTGTACAAAGCCAAAAACTAGGATTACCAGACGTTGATTTAACGACATTGAAAGTCACGATAAATAACATAAGCGCAGATATTCACATTGGTGTTCTAAAAGTTATTATTACGTGTGGAAGTGGTGGACGAGGCTATTCACGCTTGGGTGTTGAAAGCGCAAAAGTGATTGTATCTGTGCACGACTATCCAACAAACTATCCTCAATGGCAAAAAGTCGGAATATCTGTTGGCATTAGTGAACAAAAACTGGGTATTAACCCGATGCTTGCAGGCTTAAAACATTTAAATCGTTTAGAGCAAGTGATGTTAAGAGTAGAACTTGATAAACGCCCAGAAGATGATTTACTTGCTTGTGATGTAAATGGCAATGTAATTGAATGTTGCAGCGCTAATGTATTTTGGTTAAAAGCAGGGAAATGGCATACACCCATGTTATCAACCGCTGGTGTTGCAGGCTTAATGCGTGAAAAAATATTATTAAATTATGTCGATATTACGCCTGCTAATTACGCTTTAACTGATTTGAATAATATTGATGCCATGTTTATAACCAACGCTATTTTAGGTATAGTGCCCGTTAAGATTTTTAATGATCATAAATTAGATATTTCATTGGTTTCAGCCCTACAAAGCCAATGCATGAATACTGAAGTTAACAAAAATGAATAAAAAAATTATTAATTTACCTGTTATAGCCAAAAGGGCACTTTATACTCTAGCCGCATCGGTGTTGTTTAGCATTTTGGCTGTCATTGTTGTCATGTTAATGTCAGAAGAAAAAGCACAACAGCCTTTAGCCATTGAGCAAAATGAGTTTATAACCATTAAGCCAGGTGCTTCTTTTAATGCCTTCTCAACCCTGTTGGTTAATAAAGGGTGGTTAGAAAATAATTTTTGGTTACGTGTCTATGCAAAGTTTAACCCGCAGCAAAGTAAAATTAAGTCAGGTACCTATCAAGTAGCTGCGAAAACAACAGTATCTGAGTTATTGAATTTAATTGTTTCGGGTAAAGAACATCAATTTTCGATTACTTTTATTGAAGGCAGTACATTCAAACAGGTATTAGCCCAGCTTGCACAGCACCCCAATATATCGCATGAACTCACCGACTTATCTCCTGCTGTTGTCGCTAAAAAACTGGCTATTGAGCAGGATAATCCTGAAGGTTGGCTATTTCCTGAAACTTATGCTTTTACTCAAAATGCTACTGATATCAGTATTATTAAAAGAGCCTATGTCAAAATGCAAAGTGCGCTGGCTGAACTGTGGCTCAATAGAGCAGAGAATTTACCCTATAACTCGCCATATCAAGCGCTGATTATGGCGTCTATTATAGAAAAAGAAAGTGGTAAACACGCTGAGCATCCCCGTATTTCATCTGTGTTTGTTAATCGACTAAATAAACGTATGCGCCTTCAAACCGATCCCACCGTTATTTATGGCTTGGGTGATAGATATCAAGGTGATATAACTTACGCTCATTTACGTGAAAAAACCGCTTATAATACATACAAAATCAAAGGCTTGCCGCCAACGCCAATCGCTTTACCTGGTGCTCAAGCTTTGCAAGCTGCTTTAAACCCTGAATTGAGTGATTACTTATATTTCGTTAGTAATGGAAATGGAGATCATATATTTTCCACAAACCTTGCTGATCATAATCGTGCAGTGAATAAATATCAGCGAAAATAACCAGTAACTTACAATAAAGTGTTACTTTTGCATGCGCCAGTAACAAAGTTTATGGAAAATATTTATTATTGAGTTTGTCTGATGATAAATGTTAGGTCCATTTTAATACATTTGTGTTTACGGCTGGCTTTACAGTAGCAATGAGAAATAGAGAATTATATGAATAAAGGTTTTATGGTTGTTTTTGATGGTAGCAATGGTGCTGGTAAAACAACCGTTATAAATGAAGTAGAAAAATATATCTCATCAAAAGGTTTAGATATTGTTTTAACTAGAGAGCCGGGTGGCACAAACATTGGAGAAAAAATCAGGCATATTATTCTTGATCCTACGACTCCAGAAATGTGTGACATGACAGAGCTTATGTTATTTGGTGCAGGACGTGCTCAACATATTCAAGAAAAAATAAAGCCAGCATTACAAGCCGGTAAAATTGTGATTTCAGATCGGTTCGATGCAGCGACATTTAGTTTTCAGCATTATGCGCGTGGTATTGATCTTTCGAGTATCAAAAAAATTAATAACCTAGCACTCAATGGTTTTAAACCTGACATGAATATTATTTTAGATTTAGACCCGGTTGAAGGTTTAAACAGAGTAATGAGTCGTGGCGAAGGATTGGACCGTTTAGAAGATGAAAAGTTGGACTTTCTTATTAAAGCGAGAAATGGTTATCTAAAACAAGCAGAAGAACAGCCAGAACGCTTCGTCATTATTGATGCATCACAATCTAAATCTGCTGTATTAAATGATGTCATTAACGTCATAGATACGTTAATTTTAAAACACAGTTAACAGTTAGGTGTTGTGCAGAAAAGAGCTTGTATCTAATAAGCTTAAAAAGTTAGTAATTAAATTCACAATAGATAAAAATATACATTCGCGTTAAATAACCATTTATAAGTTTTTTGATGCGATATTAGTGACACTTAAAGGTAATAAATGAAAACTTGGTTACTTGCTATGCAACAACAATTATCGCGACAAGTACGCGATAACAAATTGCCCCATGCCTTATTGTTTTCGGGTGTAGACGGTGCTGGGCAAGAAGAAATAGCACAATGGCTTATTAATGTATTGTTATGCCAACGCTTAAAAGAGCATGTCGACAAAACGCTTAACAAAGCTAGTGTGCTTGAAGAGATAAATGCCGATAGTGCTCAACTAGTCGATGCTGTTCTACAGCCTTGTGGTATTTGTAAAACCTGTAAGTTGTTCGCAAATAATAGTTATCCTGATCACCTTACTATAGTTTCTGACAAGAAAAATATTGGTGTAGAGTTAATTCGTGATCTTAGTCACTTTTTTGAAAAAACTGCTCACATTGGTGATATGAAAACAGCGTTAGTTAATCAAGCTGATACCATGACAGTGTCGGCGGCCAATGCTTTGTTAAAAACGCTTGAAGAGCCAACAGAAAACAGCTTTATTATTTTAACTACAGACAGCAGTGATTTATTACTCCCTACCATTATCAGTCGTTGCCATGAATTTGAAATTCGTCCACCGGTAGGTAAAGAACTTTTAGCTGAATTTAATCAACAAGGGGATGATGCCTTTGTAAATCTCAGCCATTTAAGTGAATTATCAGATGCAGAAAGCGCCGTTGCATTTGCGGCATTTCGTGATATGGTCAACAAATATTTATTTGCTCACCAACACCGTGCCGATATACTGGCCATATTAGTTGAACATCAAGCTGGTTATCGGTGGTTAGAGAAAATTATTGTCGATATGATGCGCCATCAATCTGGTTGGCCAACAGTGGGGAGTAATAATGAACCTACTGATAGCATTAATAAGCATCAGTTATGGGATATTTATAATTTAGTACAAGTTGCCAATGGCAAGTTAAAAACAATTGTACAAGTTAATAAACAGTTTTTGAGTGAACAGCTACTCGCCGATATTAAGGTTGTTTTACAAAACAACGAGCAAACAGTAGAGGAATGATTTTGGAAAATATTACGCTTGAATTTATTTCTGATCGTGATTTATATCAGTCATATATGCCATTTATGAAAAATGGTGGTTTATTTATTAGAACAACTGAACATTTTGAATTGGGCGCAGATGTAAATTTATTTGTTACATTACCTGACTCGCTTGAGCCTTCTGAAATTTCAGGCAAAGTTTCTTGGATCACACCTATAGGTGCGCAAAATGGCACACCGGCAGGCATAGGTGTTAGTTTTGTCGAAGATCCAGATAACATTCGTAATCAAATCGATAAATCAATCGGTCGGTTGCTGAATTCGTCTGATCCTACTTTATCTATGTAAAGACTATGTTTTGAACATTGAACTAGTATTTCATATTCATGAAAATTGAATTTTACATAAAATACTAATGTCATTCGCATTAGTAATTCCCATATTAAGTTAAGCACATTCGTGCGGAGTACCCTCGTGTTTATAGATTCTCATTGTCATTTAGATCGACTAAAACTCGAAGAGTTTGACAATAATTTAGATAATGTAATTAATGCTGCACTGACAGAAAAAGTAAACACACTGTTGTGCGTAAGTGTTACTTTACAAGACTTTCCTGCAATGGCCGAACAAACCGCTAAATACGATCATGTGTGGCTTACTTGTGGCGCACACCCGTTAAATCAAGAAGATGAAATAGATCCTGAACTCTTAAGTGATTTAGCAGCGCACCCGAAAGTGATTGCCATTGGTGAAACGGGGCTAGATTATTTTTATGCACCAGAAACTAAACCTGTGCAATTAGACTCTTTTCGCAAACATGTGCGAGTGGCGAATAAATTAAATAAGCCTTTAATTATTCATACCCGCGATGCCCAAGAAGATACTTTAGCTATTTTAAGGGCAGAAAAAGCAGAAAATGTGGGTGGTATTTTACATTGTTTTACAGAAAGCTGGGAAATGGCTGAGCAAGCTATCGCGATGGGATTTTATATTTCATTCTCCGGCATTGTTACTTTTAAAAATGCCGCAGCACTTAGGGAAGTCGCAAAAAAAGTACCCGCTGATCGTTTTTTAATTGAAACAGATTCTCCATATTTAGCACCAGTACCGCACCGTGGTAAACAAAATCAACCTGCGTATGTTGTTGAAGTAGCAAAACACCTCGCGAGTATTCGTGGTACTTCTGTGGCAGAAATTGCCAAGCAATCAAGCGAAAATTTTCATCGCTTGTTTCCACAAACGGTTGTTAGCTAAATTTTTGATAAAAAAATGCCCAAAACTACTGCTAGTTTTGGGCCCAGGGGTGGCTCATATCAACTGAGCCTGCGCTAATAAAACATTCTAATATACTTATCATCCTTGTAGTACACGACAGACATTACGGGGAGCGAACATTAACTTGAAAAACTTTCTGTAAAGTTAAGTGTAGTGCACAGTTTTATAATTGCAAAAATTAATTTTTGTCATTAATCTACCTAATTACAATGGTTTAAAAAAGTAACTATGGTTAGGTAAAGTCAGCTAAATTAAAGGCCTCAAAGCCTATTCATTATACATTCACCGATTGTAATCAACTTATTAGCTATGGCTTAACTGTGCCTTAACTAGGTAATACAAGACTTGTGTGTCATGATATTTTTCATTAATACTAATATTAAAAGAGTTAAAAATTGTTAAATCGTATCTGGAGCGGATTTTTCTTTGTTGCCTTTATTTCTGCAATGGTGCAATGGCTAGTATTTGATCACATTTTAATTTTTGAAGAAATAGTTAACGCTATTTTTACTATGTCAAAAGTTACGGTTGAAATTGCCATTGGCTTGATTGGCATTTTAAGCTTTTGGCTTGGCATGATGAAAATAGCAGAGCATGCAGGAATAATTGACAAACTCGCACGGTTTATATCACCTTTATTTATACGCCTTATGCCTGAGGTACCCAAAGGACACCCGGCAATCGGGTCGATGACGATGAACTTGTCGGCAAACTTTTTAGGTTTAGATAACGCAGCAACGCCACTGGGTTTAAAGGCAATGCAAGACTTGCAGTTATTAAACCCTAATAAAGAAACAGCCAGTGATGCACAAATTCTCTTTTTAGTGCTCAACACATCAGCCGTAACTTTGTTTCCAGTGACGGTATTTGTTTACCGTGCGCAGCAAGGTGCACTTAATCCTACCGATGTTTTTGTACCTATTTTATTAGCGACTTTTGCCTCAACTCTTGCAGGGTTATTTGCTGTGGCCTTTGTACAAAAAATAAAATTATATCAACAGGTTATTTTACTGTATTTAGCGGCTGGTATTGCACTGATTGGCGGGATTGTTGTTTACTTTAGTACGTTGAGTGCTCAGTTGTTGGCCCAGCAATCTTCGCTCATGGGTAATTTTTTAATATTTAGTACGTTGATAATTTTTTTATTATTAGCCTTAAAACGTCAAGTTAATGTTTATGACAGTTTTATTGAAGGTGCAAAGCAGGGCTTTGAAACCAGTATAAAAATAATTCCTTACCTACTGGCTATGTTATGTGCAATTGGCGTATTTAGAGCGAGTGGTAGTTTAGATTTTTTAGTTGACGCTATACGACAGTTAGTTTTATTTTTTAATGGCGATACTCGCTTTGTTGATGCTTTACCTACTGCTTTTATGAAACCTTTAAGTGGCTCTGGCGCCCGTGCGATGATGGTAGAAACCATGAACACTCATGGAGCAGACTCGTTTGCGGGTCGATTAGCGTCAATTGTACAAGGGTCAACAGAGACAACCTTTTATGTTTTAGCGGTTTATTTTGGCTCTGTAGGTATTCGATATAGTCGTCATGCTTTAGCTTGTGGTTTAATTGCCGATGTTGCTGGCATAACCGCTGCCATTGGCGTTTGTTATTGGTTTTTTGGTTAATTTATTTAATTGTCGACAGTGAGCTGGTTTTATTTACTCTACACCTGTCTTAATAATTCCCTCCGTTTAAGCTACTAAGCTTTTTGTTACAGCCTTTGCTGAGCAGGCTCTAGGTGGTTTTGCATCTATATTTTAAAACATACTATTCATCATGGTTATAAGCTAAGTGCGATTAATTATCTTTATTATTGTCGACAATAAATCTGTTTTTATATTGACTAATGCATTTAATTAGCTATTATTAGCTCAAGTTTTTTCAATGTGTCGACAATAATGGCTTTAGATAATCCAACAATGCAAGCGGCGGTGACCACTGCTGATAAAGTTTTCGAACAAATGTTGCATGATATTGTTGAGGGCAACATTGAAGCGGGTAGTAAAATTAGTGAGCCAGAGTTAGCCAAAAAATTTCAAATAAGTCGCTCAACCCTTCGTGAAGCCTTAAATCGTTTAGAAAAATGTCACTTAATTGAGCGTAAAGCCAATGTAGGCTCTCGCGTAGTGCAATGTTCAATTTCTGGTTTGCTAGAGATTTATGTTGTACGTGAAGCTTTAGAGGGCATGGCATGTCGACAAGCAGCACAAAACATGACAGAAGACGAAATTACTGAAATGAGAGCTATGCTTAAGCAACATGCAAGTGCAAAAGCCTTGCGTGACGGTATTGCTTATTATCAAGAGGAAGGGGATTTAGATTTTCACTATAAAGTGATACTCGGTAGTCATAATCAACAGTTAATCAATATATTATGTGGTCAGTTATATCACCTTGTTCGAATGTATCGTTGCCAGTTTGGTATGAACAGTCCGCGAGCAACTAAAGCGTTTGATGAACATTCCCGCATAATTGAAGCGATTGCCGATAGAGATGGCGAATTAGCCGAAATGCTAATGAGGCGTCATATTGCCGCTTCACGTAAAAATATTGAAAACAAAATTGCACAACAGCAATAGCGGCCAGCTATTTTCAGCTATTTTATATTACATAATTTGATAAATAAGGACTTAACAATGTCTACACAATTAACTCCCGGCGCTAAGTTTCGTCGTGCTATAGCGAACAATAAACCCTTACAAGTTGTCGGTGCTATTAATGCCTATTGTGCAATGATGGCTGAAGAATTAGGTCATCAAGCTATTTATTTGTCTGGTGGCGGTGTTGCTAACGCATCATATGGATTACCTGATTTAGGCATGACATCTCTTAATGATGTTATTGCTGATGTTCAACGTATTACTAGCGCGTCTACTCTACCTTTATTAGTTGATATAGATACTGGCTGGGGCGGCGCATTTAATATAGCCAAAACCATTCGGGATATGGAAAAAGCGGGAGCTGCTGCTGTTCATATTGAAGATCAAGTAGCACAAAAACGCTGTGGTCATCGTCCAAATAAAGAGATTGTTTCAACGCAAGAAATGGTGGATAGAATTAAAGCCGCTGTAGATGCACGTACAGATAAAGACTTTTTTATCATGGCAAGAACAGATGCATTTGCACAAGAAGGTTTAGAAGCAGCATTAGAGCGTGCAAAAGCTTATGTAGCAGCAGGTGCTGACGGTATTTTTGCTGAGGCAGTTAAAACCGAAGAACATTACCGTGCTTTTACTGAAGCACTTGATGTTCCCGTATTAGCGAATATTACCGAGTTTGGACAAACAGAGCTTTGGAATAAAGCCGAGTTAGGTGAGTGGGGATGTGCCATGGTGCTTTATCCTTTATCTGCTTTTAGAGCAATGAATAAGGCGGCAGAGTCGGTTTATAAAACGTTACTAAATGATGGTGACCAAAAAGCAGAGATAGAGAACATGCAAACACGCATGGATTTGTATGATTATTTGGGTTACCACGATTACGAACAAAAACTTGATGCCTTGTTTACTGAAGGTAAAAACAAGTAACGAGTATACTTTTTGTAACGAGAAACTAATTTTTAACCATTAGCGGTGAATTTATTACCGTTAAAGGACAAGAGGAAAGAATGATGACAGAGAAAAAATTATCAGGTGCTGGATTACGTGGTCAAAGCGCAGGCGAAACAGCATTATGTACGGTAGGAAAATCAGGCTCGGGCTTAACCTACTGTGGTTACGATATTGCTGATCTAGCTGAAAATGCAACTTTTGAAGAAGTAGCTTACTTACTTTTCAATGGTGAGCTACCTACTGAAAAAGCCTTAGCGACATATAAAGCCGATTTACTTGCTATGCGTGACTTACCGCAAGCATTAAAAGAAGTACTTAAGCTTATTCCAAAAGAAGCTCATCCTATGGATGTTATGCGCACCGGTTGTTCATTTTTAGGTAATTTAGAGCCAGAAAATGATTTTAGCGAGCAAAATAACGCTGCTAACCGTTTACTCGCCGCTTTTCCTGCCATCATGTGTTATTGGTATAAGTTTTCACACGAAGGGGTAGAAATTGACTGTATGTCAGATGAAGCTTCTCTTGGTGGTCACTTTTTACGTTTATTAAGTGGTAAAAGTCCGTCAGCGCAGCATGAGCGCGTTATGGACGTGTCATTAATTCTATATGCTGAACATGAATTTAACGCTTCTACGTTTACGGCGCGCGTTTGTGCTTCAACGTTATCTGATATGTACTCATGTGTTACGGGTGCTATTGGTACTTTACGTGGACCACTGCATGGCGGCGCGAATGAAGCGGCAATGGACATGATTGAAAAATTTAAATCTCCTGCCGATGCAAAAGAACAAATGGCCGGGATGTTAGCGCGTAAAGAAAAAATAATGGGCTTTGGTCATGCAGTTTATAGTACGTCAGATCCACGTAACGTTATTATCAAAGCATGGTCTGAAAAGCTAGCCGCAGAAAACGGTGATACTTCTTTATATGATATTTCAGTCGCCTGTGAAGAGTTTATGTGGGACAGCAAAAAATTATTTTGTAATGCCGACTTCTTTCATGCCTCTACCTATAATTATATGGATATACCGACGAAATTGTTTACGCCAATATTTGTTTGCTCACGTTTAACAGGTTGGGCTGCTCATGTTATGGAACAACGTTCAAATAACCGTATTATTCGTCCTTCTGCGGATTATATTGGTGCCGAGCCACGTAAAGTTCAGCCAATTGCACAAAGGTAAATTGCGCTAGTATCGACCCCATAAAGCCTTATCTTCTTAGATAAGGCTTTATCACTCATTAAATTAATGACAAAGCGTTTATTTTTCCTTTGTCAAAATGTGGATTAAATTATGAATTATGATTACCGCAAACCTTTACCAGGCTATAAACACAACGGCTTAACCATAGATTTTTTTGATACTCGTGAAGCTATTGAAAATATTAAACCTGGCGCTTATAAAACATTACCTTACACATCACGTGTACTCGCTGAGCAATTAGTTCGACG
Organism: Colwellia sp. Arc7-D; assembly: GCF_003061515.1. Lineage (NCBI taxonomy): Bacteria > Pseudomonadati > Pseudomonadota > Gammaproteobacteria > Alteromonadales > Colwelliaceae > Colwellia > Colwellia sp. Arc7-D. Next base: position 2,361,601 of record NZ_CP028924.1, on the reverse strand, counting down.
CTGCGATCCTGCTACGTTAAATGAAGCTTTAAAGCAGATAATCGAATCTAAACAAGACCTTGATTTTCCTTGGTATCCAGCACGTGTTGTTTGTCACGATATTTTAGGCCAAACAGCGTTAGTTGATTTAGCCGGCCTGCGAGATGCCATTGCTGAACAAGGTGGTGACCCTTCAAAAGTTAATCCTGTGGTACCGACACAGTTAATCGTTGACCATTCATTAGCGGTGGAAGCACCGGGTTTTGATCCTGAAGCTTTTGATAAAAACAGAGCGATTGAAGACCGTCGTAATGAACAGCGTTTTCATTTTATCGAATGGACTAAAACTGCTTTTAAAAACGTTGATGTTATCCCTGCCGGTAACGGCATAATGCATCAAATTAATTTAGAAAAAATGTCGCCTGTTATACAAGCGCGTGACGGTGTCGCTTTTCCTGATACTTGTGTTGGTACTGACTCTCATACGCCGCACATTGATGCTTTAGGTGTTATCGCAATTGGTGTTGGTGGCTTAGAAGCTGAAACAGTTATGCTAGGTCGTCCATCTATGATGCGCTTGCCTGATATTATTGGTGTAAAGCTTACAGGTAAACGTCAACCCGGTATTACCGCAACCGATATTGTTTTAGCAATAACTGAATTTTTGCGTAATCAAAAAGTTGTATCGGCTTATTTAGAATTCTTCGGTGAAGGCACTAAGAGTTTAACCATTGGTGATCGTGCCACTATCTCAAACATGACACCAGAGTATGGTGCGTCTGCAGGTATGTTTTACATCGATGAACAAACCATTGATTATTTAAAAATTACCGGTCGTGAGCCAGAGCAAGTCGCGTTAGTTGAAACTTACGCGAAACACACAGGCTTATGGGCTGACGATTTAGTTGAAGCACAATATCCACGTGTTATTGAATTTGATTTATCATCAGTAGGACGTAACTTAGCAGGTCCTTCTAATCCACATCGTCGTTTAGCGACAGCTGATTTAGCGTCGAAAGACATCGCTAAAGACTTAGCCGCCTGTAAAGAACAAGAAGCCAATGGCGAAATGCCTGATGGCGCGGTTATTATTGCGGCGATTACGTCTTGTACCAATACCTCTAATCCTCGTAATGTTGTTGCGGCGGGTTTGATAGCCAAAAGAGCCAATGAGCTTGGTTTAGTGCGCAAACCTTGGGTTAAATCATCATTTGCTCCAGGCTCAAAAGTGGCCAAGCTTTATTTAGAAGAAGCCGGTTTGCTTTCTGAAATGGAAAAATTAGGTTTTGGTATCGTCGGTTATGCCTGTACTACATGTAATGGTATGTCTGGCGCGTTAGATCCTAAAATTCAACAAGAAGTTATAGACCGTGATTTATACGCAACCGCTGTCTTGTCAGGTAACCGTAACTTCGATGGTCGAATTCATCCTTATGCAAAACAAGCGTTTTTAGCGTCACCGCCGTTGGTGGTTGCTTATGCTATTGCCGGTACAATTCGTTTTGATATTGAAAAAGACATTTTAGGGCAAGATCAAAACGGTAACGACATTACACTGAAAGACATTTGGCCAAGTGATGAAGAAATTGATGCTATCGTTGCTTCATGTGTTAAGCCAGAGCAGTTCAAAAAAATCTACACACCGATGTTCGATTTAGGTGCTTTTGAACCGGCCGAAAGTCCATTATATGCTTGGGACGAAACCAGTACTTATATTCGTCGTCCACCTTATTGGGAAGGGGCATTAGCGGGTGAGCGTACCATGAAAGGTATGCGTCCATTAGCCGTTTTAGGCGATAATATTACAACTGATCATTTATCACCTTCAAATGCGATTCAATTGGACAGTGCTGCCGGTGCATATTTGCATAAAATGGGCTTGCCAGAAGCTGATTTTAACTCTTACGCAACGCATCGTGGTGATCACTTAACCGCGCAACGCGCAACTTTTGCTAACCCTAAATTATTCAATGAAATGTGTCGTGATGACAAAGGTGAAGTTAAACAAGGCTCATTAGCGCGTATAGAGCCTGAAGGCACTGAATCACGCATGTGGGAAGCGATTGAAACCTACATGGAACGTAAACAACCACTGATTATTATTGCCGGTGCTGATTACGGACAAGGTTCATCACGTGATTGGGCGGCAAAAGGTGTACGTTTAGCGGGTGTTGAAGTCATTGTTTCTGAAGGCTTTGAGCGTATACATCGTACTAACTTAGTTGGTATGGGTGTCTTACCGCTTGAATTTATTAAAGGTGAAACACGTCATACTTATAAAATTGATGGTACTGAAACCTTTGATGTTGAAGGGACAACATCACCGGGCGCAGCGATGTCAGTAGTGATGACACGTCGTAATGGTGAAGTAGTGACCATTCCGGTTAAGTGTCGATTAGATACTGGTGAAGAAGTGTCTGTTTACGCCGCTGGCGGCGTATTACAAAAATTTGCTAACGACTTTTTGGAGTCTACTACCTAAAGCTTTATTTTTGATAATAGCGGCCTTGGTCATGTACAAGTATAGATATGACCAAGGCTACCTCTTTGAACGAGAGTCAGAGTCCTGCTTCAAATGGTATGATTTATTAGCAGTAAATAGAGACTATTTACTGCTTTTTTTATAAAAAATAAATAATAAAGGAGATTGTTATGTCTCAGGTTCCTCAAGTGCACTTACCTCAAGTAAAAATTCCTGCTACTTATATGCGCGGCGGCACATCAAAAGGTGTTTTCTTTAATCTAACTGATTTACCACAGCGATGCCAAGTGCCAGGAGAAGCGCGCGATAATATGCTATTGCGTGTGATTGGTAGTCCTGATCTATACGGCAAGCAAACTGACGGTATGGGTGGTGCAACATCAAGTACCAGTAAAACGGTTATTATAGCTAAAAGTGAGGTTGTAGATCACGATGTAGACTATTTGTTTGCTCAAGTTGCTATAGATAAAGCCTTTGTTGATTGGTCGGGTAATTGCGGTAACTTAACCGCTGCTGTTGGCTCTTTTGCGATAAATGCTGGCTTAGTTGACGCGTCTCGTATTCCAAAGAATGGCGTTTGTATTGTTCGTATTTGGCAGAAAAATATTGCTAAAACTATTATTGCACGTGTACCTATTACTGATGGTCAAGTACAAGAAACTGGTGATTTCGAACTCGATGGTGTCACGTTTCCAGCTGCAGAAGTGCCAGTAGAGTTTATCGCGCCCGTTGATCCATCAGAAGCTATGTTTCCAACAGGTAATGTTGTTGATGAACTCGACGTGCCGGCAATTGGAACTTTTAAAGCAGCTAAGTATAAAGTGACCATGATCAGTGCGGGCATACCAACTATTTTCTTAAATGCAGAAGATCTTGGCTATTCTGGTATAGAGCTACAGGACGCCGTTAATAATGACGATGCTGCATTAGCACGTTTTGAAACTATTCGAGCAGCGGGTGCGGTTAAAATGGGCTTGATAAACAATGTTTCAGAAGCGGTTGCTCGTCAGCATACGCCAAAAGTCGCTTTTGTTTCTGGCGCTAAAGACTATGTAACGTCAAGTGGTAAAGTGGTGTCTGCATCAGATATAGATTTACATGTGCGTGCTTTATCAATGGGTAAGCTACATCATGCAATGATGGGCACAGCAGCGGTTGCCATTGGCACTGCGGCTGCCATTCCAGGTACACTGGTCAACTTAGCTGCTGGCGGTGGTGATCGTGAGTCTGTCATTTTTGGTCATCCATCCGGTACGTTGAAAGTGGGTGCTCAAGCAACCAAGATTGATGAACAGTGGACGGTAAATAAAGCGATTATGAGCCGAAGTGCTCGAGTATTAATGGAAGGGTGGGTGCGTATTCCTGAAGATTCGTTTTAACTATAATATGAGTATTGAGTCAAACTGACGATATACAATGATATAAAAAAGCTGTTAGGAATTTCAATTCCTAACAGTTTTTTTGTCTATGTAAGTCCTTAAATTAAGCCCTCAAGTTAAGTCCTTAAGTTCCAATATAGTATTAGACTAAGTAACGAGTTATTTATTTGCTTTATTATAGCCACCAAAAGAGCCCGCAGGACCAGGAAAAACCACAGGGCTTTCAAAGCCATCTTTGGCAACACTACTTACGCCAAAAAAGTAGTTATCAATTACAATGTTTTTCAATTCAAACTTATTAACATCCCCAACGTATTGACTATGTGTCCATGTTGGTTCAGTTGTTAAGCGCCAATGTACACGATACCCGGCCAAATTTTCGGCCATTTTACCTTCTGGTCGTTGCCACTCTAGGGTAGTTGAAGCTTTTACTGCACCAGAAATTTCAGTATTGGCAGGCGGTGCTGGTGCCCAGGCCATTGCCGCCATAGTGACTGCATTCAGCGATGTTAATTTTGCATTAAAATCAAAGTCTACCCCAGAAATTACATCACCAAATTCACGGCCATTTTCTGTACGTAGGTCTTGATGTTGACGATCGTAATGCTCATTCGTTTCCATAATTCTAACCGCAGGATAACCTACAGCATTAAAAGGGCGGTGATGTCCGCCTCTGCCGAATCTATCTAATCGGTAAACCATCATAACGTCTAAGTTTGGGATGTATTGGTCGGCAATTTTATCAATATAACGAGCGACATTTCTTGAAGGAGAATCAACTTCACCACCGGTAAATCGGCGTTTTCTAGCTTCTTCAGGGGTTTCAACATACCTAACACCTTCAGAAAAAACTCTTGCGGTCGTATTGTTTATAACGCCATTAATGCCTGAAATATTGCCGATCATGTCATTGTTAATTACGGCTTCAACACGCCAGCCTTCTTTTTGAGCAATACCCGCCATAATTTTTCCACCAAACAAGCCTTGCTCTTCACCTGACAACGCAGCATATACAACTGTACCGGCGAATTTATGTTGTGAAAGCACTCTCGCTGTTTCGATAACACCAGCAACGCCCGAAGCATTATCATTTGCACCCGGTGATGCACTGGTAAAATTAAGCGGATCGGAGACACGAGAATCAATATCACCAGACATAACAATATAGCGATTAGGATCAAGTTGGCCACGCTGAATGGCAATGACATTGACAACTTCTGTAGGTTCAGGAATACGTTTTTCCCCTGAAAATACTTGTTTTTGGTAGATTACTTCTAAGCAACCACCACATTGTGCGGAAATTTTTTCAAACTCTGCTTTAATCCAACGACGCGCAGCACCAATACCTTGCGTATCTGACTTTGTTTCCGACAAGGTATGTCGTGTTCCAAAGCCAACTAACGTTGTAACATCTTTTTTTAGTCTTTCTGCGCTGACTTGTTGTTGTATTTCACGTAATACTAATTGCTCATTAGCAGGTACAACAATCGTTGAGGCATAAGTAGGTATTAAAGTGCTCAATGCACAGAATAGACCTAGGCTACTACCGGTAATAAAATTTAATGAGGGTTTAAGTGAAAAACGTTTACTTTGCGAAGGTTGAATAAACATAACGATGTCCTGCTGTCGGTTGTTATTATAATTACCCTGTGAGATTAGCATAACTGATACATTATTTGAGGGTATCCATCCTATTAATAATTCGATTCAACTCAGGTTTAGTTAATTTGAAGCAATAATGAGTTTTCTAAAAGTTAACATGCTGTAGGTTGAGTTAGATTTCAATATCGTTAAAACTCAGATATTGGTTGTTAACTTTTGTACTTGATAGATATAATTTATTGAACAATATAAATACATGTTTTCTAATGATTTTTAAAAAGGTAAAATAAAATTAATATTACGCTAATTGAATTTAAATTACTTAGCACTAACCTCCTTTAAGATAGATGAGTGATAAAGATGCAAATAAACGGTAGCTGTCATTGCGGTGAAATAACATTTGAAGCTGAAATTGACGAAAATAAAGTCTTGTTGTGTCATTGCCAAGATTGTCAAAAATTATCAGGTACAGCCTTTAGAGTTGTGGTGGTTTCTGAGCCAAACGGTTTGACTTTTACGCGCGGAAAAACTAAAGAATACATCAAGGTAGCCGAAAGTGGTAATCGACGAGCTCAAGGATTTTGCCAAAATTGTGGCAGTGCCATTTATGCTACTTCTGAAGATACAAATAACAGGGTATATGGCATTCGAGCGGGTTGTATCGATCAACGTAATCAATTAGTACCAAAAACTCAGATGTGGTTTAGTGCTTCAGTGCCTTGGCTCAGTGATATTGTAAATATTCCAAGTTTTGCTAAGGTGCCCGGTAAATAAATAGTTTTTAGATGTCTAGCAAAATGTACATAGGAAGCAACGGGCTTAATTTTCAAAACTATAAATGTTTAAGCCAATATTTAATTAAAAATAGCTAGTAGGGTTAATATTTCGCATTAAAGTGCCATAATTTTACATATAATTGCTAAATCCTGCTGATAGCGCTTTAATTTAATGCGCTATCAGGGTATGTTATGCGCTTTTATTCTAGGCATGATTATTAATGACTAAAAATACTTTTTATCGTGACTTATATACCCAAGTTGAAGCATTGATAAGTGACGAAGCTGATGTTATTGCCAATATGGCAAACGTAAGCGCCTTATTATTTGAGCAACTATCAGACGTTAACTGGGTAGGCTTTTACCGAATGGTAAATGATGAGCTTGTATTAGGTCCATTTCAGGGCAAAGTTGCTTGTATTCGCATCCCCGTTGGACGTGGTGTTTGTGGTACCGCTGTAAGTGAGAATAAAGTACAGCGTATTGCCGATGTGCATGAATTTGATGGCCACATTGCTTGTGATGCTAGCACTAACTCTGAAATAGTATTACCTTTAACCATGAACAACAAGGTTATCGCAGTACTTGATATAGACAGCGTAGCTTTTAATCGCTTTGATGCTGACGACCAAGTAGGATTAGAAAAAATAATTAGTTTATTTGAAAATGTTATGATCTCTCATGGCGTGTTAAACTAATGAAAGAATTTATTGTTATTCATGACTATCTCGTATCAGAAGCCGTAGTTGGTGATTGGGATGGTCAAGAAGAAGAAGTTGCTGAACGTATTAACGAGATTTATCATACCGTTTATGATTTGGCAGAAGAAGATATTGCACCAGAGATTTTAGAGCAGTTACTTGCTTTGGTGTGGGATACGTGGATAGGGCAAGAAGCCTTAGCTGAAATCGAAAGTGAAGATATTTATGATTGGTGCCGACATTTGTTGGAAAATCGTGAACAATATCTTGCAGATCAGAATGAAAATTTTTAAAAGTTGTATTTATGGAAACTAAAACAGAAAGTGAAGTAAAAGTAGCAACAGACGAAGTAGTTGAAACAACGTCAAATGCTGAAGCAGAAGTTAAACGTATTAGCACGAAAGAAATTATTGCTTATTTAGCAGAGAAATTTCCGGCTTGTTTTTCTATTGAAGGTGCTGCAAAACCATTAAAAATTGGTATATTTCAGGACTTAGCAGAAAAGTTAACGGATGATGAAACTGTTAGCAAAACACGTTTACGTCAAGCATTAAGACATTACACAAGTAGTTGGCGCTATCTAAAAGCGATTAAACTTGATGTGTATCGTGTTGATATCGACGGTAATGACGATGCTAAAATCGATCAAGAACAAGCTGACTACGCGAGTAAAACCCTTGCCGAAAGCCAAGAAAAATTTGGTAACAAAAAATCAAAAGACAAAGCAGGGAAAAAACCTTATAAAGGTAATGCTGCTAAGGGAACTAAACCAGCTCCTAAAGACTCTACTGATAATAGTCGCAAAGAAAAGTTCAATACGGTCAAGTCAACTAAACGTGCTGTTACAAAACCCGCCGTTAAACTTAAACCTGTTGAAACAAGTAATGTTGTGGTTGGCAAAAATATTAAAGTGCAATTGGGTCAATCTTCAATGGACGCTGTGATAACAGAAGTTTCAGGTAAAGATGTTAGCGTACAATTAAACTCAGGTATGGTTGTTAAAACACAAGTTAAAAATATTTTTACAGAATAAATTTGGAGTAAGTGAATGCATAAGTTTTGTCGTTTAGCTGTTGCGGTATCATTGTCATTTGTCAGCATATCAATATTTGCTGACACCAAAGAAGACAATTTAGTTTTACCGGTATTAGCGCCAGAGAGCCAACACGCTACATCTACTAAGCGAATAACGGCGCAATTTACGCGTGCACACTACAAACAAATTAAAATAGATAACTTACTGTCTGAACAAATTTTTGACCGTTATATCAAGCAACTAGATTATGCTCGTAACGTATTTCTGGGCTCGGATGTTAAAGGTTTTGAGCAATATCGCGATGAATTTGATACCGTAATATCTCGTGGTAAACTCGATATTGCCTATGAAATTTATAATCTTAACTTACAACGCAGACTTGAGCGTTATGAGTACGCAATTAGCTTATTAGAGAGCGATAAGCCCTTTAACTTTGAACTTGATGAGTATTACAACTTTGACCGTGAAGATGCCGAGTGGCCTACCTCTACTGCTGAGCTTAACGAGCTATGGCGCAAAAAAGTAAAATATGATGCACTTAATTTAACGCTTGCAGGTAAAGAGTGGGAAAAAATTCAAGAAGTACTCGGTAAACGCTATCGCTATGCTATTAAACGTTTAAAGCAAAGTGAAAGTGAAGACGTATTCCAAGTAGTCATGAATAGCTTTGCACGTGTTGTTGAACCTCATACATCATATTTATCTCCGCGAAACGCTGAACGCTTTCAAATGGAAATGAATTTATCTTTGGAAGGTATTGGCGCTGTTTTACGTGCAGAAGAAGATTATACCGTTATTCAAAGTGTTGTTGCTGGCGGCCCTGCTGATAAATCTAAAGAATTAAACCCTAAAGATCGTATTGTCGGTGTTTCTCAAGACGACAAAGAATTTGTTGATGTTATTGGCTGGCGTTTAGATGATGTTGTAGAACTGATTAAAGGCCCAAAAGGCACTAAAGTTAGGTTACAAGTATTAGGTGAAGAATCTGAAGACGATAGCAGCATTAAAATCGTTTCAATTATCAGAGACACAATTAAACTTGAAGACCGTGCAGCTAAATCAGAAGTCTATTATGAAAATGAAGCTGATGAAAATGCGAAAAAACTAGGTGTTATTACGATACCTAGTTTTTATAACAACCTTTCTCGTGATGTTAAGTTAGAAATAGCAAAACTTAAAGACGAAAATGTATCAGGAATTATTGTTGATCTACGTGGTAATGGCGGTGGTTCATTAACTGAGGCGACCTTACTTACTGGATTGTTTATTGATAAAGGCCCCGTAGTACAAGTACGTGATGGTGCTAACCGCGTGCAAGTTAATAGCGACAAAGATGGTATTAGCTTTTATGAAGGTCCATTAACCGTTATGGTTGATCGATACAGTGCCTCAGCGTCTGAAATATTTTCCGCAGCTATTCAGGATTATGGCAGGGGCTTAGTAGTAGGTGAGCATACTTTCGGTAAAGGTACGGTTCAACAACACCGTGGTTTAGGCCGTGTTTATGACCTGTACGAAAACCCTTTTGGTAGTATTCAATTTACTATTGCTAAATTTTATCGCATTAATGGTGGTAGCACTCAACATCGTGGTGTTTTACCTGATATTGAATTTCCATCGGCGATAGATCCGGCTGACTGGGGTGAGAGTAAAGAAGAAAACGCTTTACCTTGGGACCAAATTCCACAAGCGCGTTATAATAAACTGAAAGATATTAGCCAAGATGTCACTTACTTAACTTCATTGCACAACTCGCGTGTTGCACAAAATAAAGAGTTTAATTATTTGCTTTCTGATATTGCAGAATATAAAGCAGAAAAAGATGATAAGACTATTTCATTAAACTTAGCTGAACGAAAAGAGAAAAAAGAAAGTCGTAAAGCTAAACAGTTGAAGCGTGCAAATGAACGACTAACCATGATGGGTAAAGAAAAAGTTACTGACTTAGATGACTTACCAGAAGATTTAGAGAAGTTAGATCCATTTTTAGATGAAACTGCAAAAATTACTCTCGATTTAGTATCACTAGATAAAATGGTTAAAAAATAGCATTTTTACAACTTCTAAAAAAACCACCGAAAGGTGGTTTTTTATTGTCATGATGCCGTTACTAATTTTTACCTGAAATTTTTGCATAATTATTCTTATTATCCCTTGTAAACAAAGGGCTTGTTAACTGTGATTTATCAAAAAAAACTTGCACTCTATGACAACAGTCGGCATCTTACTCATACTAATAATTTAACCACTATAATAACTAAAGATAATAAGGTGTAAATTTATCTATGTCTGATCCTCAATCAATTCGACAACCGTCTATGTTGGATTCTTTAATTCCAATTATTGTGCTCATTTGTTTATTAATAGCCGGTGTTACCTTCTTTGGTGATAGCTCATCATCTGGACCTAACCAAATTGCACTATTATTAGCTACTGGTGTTGCAGCCGTAATAGGACTTAAAAATGGTCATAAGTGGCATGCTATGGAAAAGGCGATTATCCATGGCATATCAATATCGTTAGGCGCTGTATTAATTTTATTAGCCGTTGGTTCATTAATTGGTACATGGCTGTTATCTGGTACTGTACCGACCATGGTTTATTATGGATTGAAAATTATAGATCCTAGCTGGTTTTATGCTGCAACATGCCTAGTATGTGGCGTTGTTGCAATGAGTATAGGCAGTTCTTGGACCACAGCGGCTACCGTCGGTGTTGCGTTCATCGGGATTGCTGGAGGCTTTGAGCTTTCTGCATCAGTTACCGCTGGCGCAGTGATATCAGGGGCTTATTTTGGTGATAAACTGTCACCTTTATCAGAAACAACTAACTTAGCACCAGCAGTCGCAGGCAGCGAGTTATTCGAACATATTCGATACATGTTATGGACAACTATTCCCTCAATCACCATTGCGCTGATTCTTTTTCTGATTATAGGTTTTAATCACTCATCAGTAGAAGTTGGTAGTACAGACAGCATAGTGTCATTAACGAGCACTTTAGAAAACACATACAACATATCTGCCTTAAATTTAATTCCTTTGCTTATTTTATTAGTGATGGCCTATAAGAAAATGCCAGCATTTCCTGCGGTTGCTATCGGCGCTGTAATTGGTGCTATTTGGGCGTTGATTTTTCAGCAGGAATTAATTTTAGGTATGGCTGTTGAGGGTATTGACTCAACTAAAGCCACGATTATGGTGGTTTGGACTGCTTTCTTTGACGGCGTTGTGGTTGAAACCGGTAATGCAGAAATAGACCAGCTATTAAGCCGTGGTGGTATGTCTGGTATGTTAAATACTATTTGGCTTGTTGTTACAGCCCTAAGTTTCGGTGCTATTTTAGAGCACTTAGGTATGTTGAAAAAGTTTGTCGAGTCAATTTTAGCGAAAGCAAAATCAATTGGTAGCTTGATTGCCAGCACGGTTGCAACATGTATTGGCACCAACTTAATCACTGCTGATCAATATATGGCTATTGTTATGCCTGGAAGAATGTATAAAGAAGAATATGAAAAGCGCGGTTTACATCCTGTTGTATTAAGTCGAACTCTAGAAGACTCTGGAACGATCACATCACCATTAATACCTTGGAATACATGTGGTGCCTTTATGTTTGGCGCTATGGCCTTAACTTCTTATGATTATATATTTTATTGCTTCTTTAACTTAATTAACCCTATTTTAGCCGTGACATATGGCTATATGGGCTTTAAAATTAAAAAATTAGTGACAAAAACTTAATATATTTAAATTTTAATAAATATTCATAAAGCCTGTTTACTACAGGCTTTTTAATATCTGTTACCTGTGTTATTTACTGACAGATATACATTTAGAATCTACTGAGGATGCACATGAGTGATTTTGCCCCAAGATATTTAGCTGATTACAGCGAAGCTAATTTTTCCATTTCCACTGTCGAGCTAAGCTTTGAATTAGACGAATATAAAACCCATGTTACTAATCGAATGAAAATGACACGCAAAGTAGATACAAAGCAACCACTTATTCTAGATGGTGAGCACCTAACGCTATTATCGGTTTCAATAGATGATATCGCCTTAACGAGTAAAGATTACCAAGTAAACGAAGATAGCTTATCTATCGTTATTGACCGAGATGAGTTTACCTTAGAAATCATTACTGAAATTAACCCTGTGGAAAATACCGCACTTGAAGGTCTATTCAAATCAGGGGATGCTTATTGTACGCAATGTGAGGCCGAGGGCTTTAGGCGTATCAGCTATTATTTAGACCGTCCTGATATCATGGCTACGTTCACCACAAAAGTTATTGCCAACAAAGAAAATTTTCCTTATTTATTATCTAACGGTAATAAAATAGCAGAAGGAGAATTAGCTTCTGGTCAGCATTTTGTGCAATGGCATGACCCATTCCCGAAACCTTGTTATCTATTCGCTTTAGTGGCTGGTGATTTTGATGTTCTAAAAGATAACTTCATGACCAGTTCTGGTCGCAATGTAGACCTAGAGATATTTGTAGACAAAGGCAATGTTCATAAAGCCCATCATGCAATGGCATCATTAAAGCATTCTATGAAATGGGATGAAGATACCTTCGGACTTGAATATGACTTAGATATCTACATGATAGTAGCGGTCGATTTTTTCAATATGGGGCAATGGAAAATAAAGGCTTAAACGTATTTAATAGTAAATTTGTATTAGCTGACGAAACCAGTGCAACTGATGTTGATTATTTTAATGTTGAAGCGGTTATTGCTCATGAATACTTTCATAACTGGACCGGTAATCGTGTTACGTGCCGAGATTGGTTTCAATTGAGCCTTAAAGAAGGGCTAACGGTATTTAGAGATCAACAATTCAGTGCCGATATGCATTCTGCCGCTGTAAATAGAATTCAAAATGTGCGTGTTTTACGTTCGCTACAGTTTGCTGAAGATGCCGGTCCAATGGCACATCCTATCAGACCAGAAAAAGTTATAGAAATGAATAATTTTTATACGTTAACGGTTTATGAAAAAGGTGCTGAAGTTATTCGCATGATACATACTTTATTAGGTGTAGATAAATTTAGAGCAGGCATAGATTTATATTTCGAACGCTTTGATGGCATGGCAGTAACTTGCGACGACTTTATTAATGCCATGTCTGATGCATCAAATATTGATCTTAGCCAATTTAAGCATTGGTATACTCAAGCAGGTACACCGGTAATAAGTGTTAGCGAAAGCTTTAATGCTGAACTGTCTGAATACTCATTAACACTTGTCCAAGCTAATGGTAATAATCCTGCATTACATATTCCCGTAGGAATTGAACTAATCGATTTAAATGGTCAAAAAAATCAATCAACATTATTGCAATTAACTCAACAAGAGCAAACCTGGACCTTTAAAGGCTACAGCGAAAAGCCTGTGTTAGCCTTATTAACTAATTTTTCAGCACCCGTTAAAACAAAGTTCACACAATCTGATCAAGCACTACAATGCATAATGACAGATGCAACTGATGAATTTTGTCGATGGGATGCAGGACAAAAGCTGCTAACTACCTATATTATGAAGTTGCTACAGCAGCCGACATTAACGCTACCTGAAAGTTTATATGCAGCGTTTATTGAAATTTTAAATGCTGATATTTCTCCGGCTTTTAAAGCTGAGCAGTTAACGCTACCTAGCTTTAGTGAGTTAGCTGATAGTATTGTAGAAGTTGACCCTATCGCTTTACTTGATGCAATTGAAAGCATGAAGCTTCAATTAGCGAATAAGCTCGCGCCAATGTTTTTAAAGCAATATCAGCAAAATATCCAGGCTGATTATGCTAATGATGGCAAGTCTATTGGCAAACGAGCATTAAAAAATGTTTGTTTAAGTTACTTAAACAACTTAAATGATCAGCAAAGCTTAGTAACACAACAATATAGTAGTGCGAACAATATGACTGATACACTTTCTGCACTTAATTGTGCAGCAAAGTACTCTCATGAAAATTATAATGAAATGATGGCTGACTTTGAGAAAAAATGGCGTGATACACCTTTAGTAATGGATAAATGGTTTTCTATACAAGGTAGTGTTAATGATGAGTCGATATTTGAAAAACTGCCGCAACTTCTCTCACACCCGCTTTTTAGTTTGAAAAACCCTAATAGAGCGCGTTCTTTAATCGGTGCCTTTATCAACAATAATCCGCGTTACTTCCATTGTGCTAGTGGTAGGGGCTATCAATTTTTAATTGAGCAATTAATTAAACTTAACGAAATTAATCCACAAATAGCATCACGTATGATCACACCACTTATTCAATTTAAATCTTTTGATCATCACCGACAAACCATGATAAAGGCTAAACTTGAGCAATTATCTAAACAGGTTGATCTTTCAAAGGATTTAAAAGAAAAACTTGATGCGGCGTTAGCATTATAGGAAAACGTGATGAAGTATTACTTTTACTTAAATATAACGAATCAAGAGTATTTACCTTATTATCAAGGACGAGTTCAGTCGATTGTAGTAATGACAGAGCAGGGCGTTAAAGTAGAGTTTCCTGCTATGCATTTGCGAAAACACTTAACTGGAATGGGTATAAAAGGGTACTTTTGTTTGCAAACATTGAACAATAAATTTTTGTCTTTAGATATAATATCTTGATTAGAGTTATTGCTTTAAACAGTGGTCAGACCATCGCAACTTGACAGCATCGAGTTACAACTTCTATGACGGAGGCTATTTCTGTTCACTATTTGCATATTGTAGCTTAATTATAAGGGCGTTTAAAACAAGTGTTTTAAACGCCCTTTTGTTCTCATCTGATCACTTGATTCAAGTCTTTAATATAAAGGACTTTAAGTAAGGTTTTAGCGCTTGCCACTTGGTCTAAATGATGTAATTATTGTTTCATACCATGTACGTGGATATAAAAATAAAAATGCAGAATTACATCTGGGGAGATAGGAAATGAAAAAAAACCTTCGTAAAGGCTTCTACAAAAAGCCACTGGCTGTCAGTATAGCCGCCGCCTTAATCACATTGGCTTCTGCTAATGTCCAGGCAAAAAACTTTCAGTTAGGTAACTTTGATATCAGTTTTGATTCTACCTTCTCAGCCGGTACAAGCTGGCGCGTAGAAGACAGAAATTGGAATGATAACGTCGGTAAATCTAACAATGTTAATAACGGTTTCGACTTTAGCCAATATCATCCAATATTAAATACTACTCCAAGTGCATCAACAGTTTGGGATGGCGCTGGTAGTTATTCAACTAATGGTGATAATGGTAATTTAAATTATAATTCAGGCGACAGTTTCTCTAAACTTATTAAAGGTTCACACGATCTAGATATACGTTATGACAACATAGGTTTCTTTGGTCGTGCCATGTATTTCTACGATTTTGAAATGGTTGACGGTGAAAGAGCTTGGACTAATCCTAGTTCAGGTGTGGTAAATGACCCGTGCCGTGATGATGATGCACGTGACCAAGTATGTCGCGATCTACGTATGTTAGATGCTTTTGTTTATGGCGACTTTAACTTAGGTGAAATGCCATTTTCTGTTCGTGTTGGTCAGCAAGTCATTAGCTGGGGCGAAAGTACGCTGATTTCTCATGGTATTAGTGAATTAAACCCAGTTGATATTTCACGTCTTAAAGCACCTGGTGCTGAGTTAAAAGAAGCGTTTATTCCATTTGGCGCTGTTTGGGCATCTTTAGGTGTTACAGAAAACTTTAACGTTGAAATGTTTTATCAATATAATTGGGAGAAAACAGTTTTACCAGCACCTGGAAGCTACTTCTCTACTAACGATTTTGCTGGTGATGGTGGTCAATTTAATAACGTACAGTTAAATTTTGCTAGCAATCCAGATATGGATCTTGATTCACTAATTACTAATTTAAATAGCTTAAGAGCTCAAATTTTAAATGGTAACGTACCTATTTCTGATGCGGGTGGAGCTTATGTTGGTGGTTTTCCAACTAAGTTAACACTGCGTGAAGAGGGTGCTGAAAACGATCCTGAAGACGGTGGTCAATATGGTCTACGCCTTTCTTGGTATTTACCTGAGCTAAATGATACAGAAATTAGCTTTTACCACATGAATTATCATAGTCGTCGTCCAGTATTTTCTGGAGTTACAGCTGATTTTACATCAGCTGCTTTAGCTCACGATGTTGGCATGCTAGCATCAACTGAAATAACCTATGACAACTATACTGATTTAAAAGCATTTTCTCGTGTAGAACTTGATTATATTGAAGATATTAAACTTTATGCATTAAGCTTTAATACGGCTATAGGAACAACTTCTGTCGCTGGTGAAGTAACTTTCCGTCAAGATGAACCACTTCAAATTGATGATGTTGAGTTATTATTTGCCGCTATGCCACAACAGTTAGCAAACAATTTAGGACGCTCTGAATTAGATGGTATTTCACAAATGCCAGTTTTTGCCGGTGGAGAGCGTGCAAACGGTTATATTTTATCTGATACATTGCAAGCACAAATGACATTAACTCATCTTTGGGGTCCAAGTTTTGGTGCAAGCCAATTCGTAACATTGCTTGAAGTTGGTGCTATTGATATCCAAGATATGCCTGACCAAGACGTTTTACGTTTAAATGGTCCAGGTACATCTAGAAATGGTGGTGTTGCAGGTAAAGAAGGTCTTGAAATGGCCTTGCAAGATGGTGTTGAAACTAACCCGTTCCCAAGTGCATTTGCATGGGGTTACCGCTTTGTAGCAAAACTTGATTATAACGATGTATTTGCAGGCATTAACGTTTCGCCAAAAGTTGTGTTTTCACATGATGTGAACGGTATTACTCCGGATCCTTTATTTTTGTTTGTTGAAGATAGAAAGTCAGTATCACTAGGTTTAGGTTTCGATTACCAAAGCCGTTGGTCTGCAGACTTAAGCTACAACAGCTTTTTTGGTGGTGTAGGCACAACCAATCAAATGGAAGACCGCGATTACGTATCTTTTAACATTAAGTATTCAATTTAAGGTTGTATGAGGACTATTTTCATGAGAAACATTTTTAAAAATACCTTTAAAAAGGTAACGATAGTATCAATGGCGGTGACGGTAGCATTAGCGTCAGCTTCTGCTTCTGCTAAAGTTAGTGATCAAGATGCGGCTAAATTAGAAAAAGAGTTAACACCTTTTGGTGCGGTACGTGCTGCAAATAAAGACGGCTCTATTCCAGCTTGGACAGGTGGTATTACATCTGCACCTGCAGGCTATACCGTTGGCGATCATCACATTGACCCATTTGCTGAAGATAAAGCGCTTTATACTATTACTGCTAAGAACTTAGCTGAATATAAAAACTTATTAACACCAGGACAAGTTAAGTTATTTGAAACTTACCCTGATACTTATAAAATGAGTATTTATAAATCACGTCGTTCAGCGTCATACCCTGAACACGTTTATCAAGCTACTTTGGAGAATGCGACTAAAACTGAATTAGTTGAAGGTGGTAACGGTATAATTGAAGCGGCAATTGGTATTCCATTTCCGGTACCAAAAAATGGTTTAGAAGCTATTTGGAATCATATTTTACGCTATCGCGGCGAAAAAATTGTACGCGAAGGTGGTCAAGCTGCGCCAACGGCATCAGGTGACTATACTTACATGGGGTTCGATGACCAATTATTGATCCCTTATGGTGTAAAAGGGGTTAAAGCTTCAGAGCTTCAAGAAACTAATATTTTATTTAAGTTCAAGCAAAAAGTTACAGAGCCAGCACGTTTAGCAGGTACAGCTTTATTAGTTCATGAAACAATGGATCAAATAAAGACTCCTCGCCAAGCATGGACTTATAACACGGGTCAACGTCGTGTTCGTCGTGCGCCTAATGTTGCATATGATGCACCAGGTACAGCGTCAGATGGTTTAAGAACAACTGATGACTTTGATATGTTTAACGGTGCACCTAATCGTTACAACTGGACATTAAAAGGTAAGCAAGAGCTATTAATCCCATATAATGATTATCGTTTACACAGTGATGATTTAAAATATGATCAAATCCTTCAGCCTGGTCACATTAACCCAGAGCTAGTTCGATATGAAAAACATCGTGTTTGGGTAGTAGAAGCTAACTTAAAGTCGGATACACGTCATACTTATAAAAAACGTGTATTTTATATCGACGAAGATAGCTGGCAAGTAGCGGTTACCGATATTTATGATAACCGAGACGAGTTATATCGCGTAGGTGTTGCACATGGTATTAATTACTATGAAGTACCGACACAATGGTCAACATTAGAAGTATTTCATGATCTACAATCTCGTCGTTATATCGCGATGGGTTTAGATAATGAAGCTAACATGTACGACTTTTCAGCTGACTTACAAGATGTAGACTTTACCTCTTCAGCATTGCGCCGTGAAGGTCGCAGATAAATAATCATAATGATAAAACGGCTGGCTAGTGCTAGCCGTTTTTGTTTTAAAGTTTTCAAATGGTTATTTATTTTTCATTCCGCGTAATTTTAGCTAAACTAAATTAAGCGGTTAATTTACAAGCGTTGGGCTCTGTTCGCGCTAATACCTCTATAAATATTATTTTTAGACATAATGTCTCAGTCCAAATCAATGGAGCTAATATAGTTAATGATGCGCCTTCTCGTTTTTTTAATCAGTTTTCTTACTATCTCAATTACCAGTGCACAAACGCTAGACGCGATACGTGCTCCTTTAGCGAGCAAATCTCTTTTACTCGATATTACTATTGTAAACAATTCAAAATTAGTTGCCGTGGGTGAGCGTGGTCATATTGTTCTTTCCACCGACGGTGAACAGTGGCAACAAGCTCAAGTGCCGGTACAAGTAACATTAACTGCCGTTTATTTTACTAACGAAAATAATGGTTGGGCTGTTGGTCATGATGCGACAATATTATCAACCAATGACGGTGGTTTGACTTGGCAGCTGCAACAACATTTACCACAGGTTGAAAAACCATTGTTAGATGTACTATTTACAGATGATCTAAATGGTATAGCCATAGGTGCTTACGGTTTATTTTATCGAACCAATGATGGCGGCGAGCACTGGGTTGTTGAATATCATAATGAGTTTCTTTTTCCAGAAGACCAAGCGTATCTACAAGAGTTAAAACTCCAAGATGAGAAAGCTTATTTAGATGAACAAAGCAGTATTTTACCGCATTTTAATCGCGTAGTTGCCGATGGCCGTACTTTATATCTTGCCGGTGAAATCGGTTTAATCGCTAAAAGTAATGACTTTGGTGTCAATTGGCAAAAACTCGACGAAATATATCCAGGTTCATTTTATGACATAAATCGTACACAGGAAGGTAACTTGCTTGTTGTGGGTTTACGAGGGCATATATTCCGCAGTTTACGCAATGGTACTCCTTGGCAAGAAAGTGATAGCCAGGTTACCGCGCTGTTAAGTGCTATAGTACTTACAGACGACGATCGTATATTCGTACTTGGAAATAACGGAGTGCTTTTAGAAAGTCGTGATGATGGCTCTACATTTACCAAACATATTCAAAAAGATGGTAAACCTCTTATCGCAGGGGTTTGGTTTAATAATAAAATTATCGCCGTCTCTGATGTTGGCATTAAAACTATTAACGTAACGAAGTAATTGTCATGAAATTTAATTCTATTATCAATGTTGTAGAAGCAACACTTTTCCGTCGTCGTTTAGCTGTGTTGGTGTTTTTTATGCTCACCAGCATATTTTTGTTGTTTCAAGCCAGCCAAATTAAACTTGATGCCGCTTTCACAAAACACATTCCACTAAACCACAGTTATATGAAAACCTATTTAGAACATAGGGCAAACTTTGGTGGTGCTAATAACGTTTTGATCTCAGTTTGTGATACCAGTGGAGATATTTTTAACCCTGAATTCTTTACTGCCTTAAAAGGCGTGCATGACAAACTGTTTTTTATTCCAGGGGTTGACAGAATTCAGGTTAAATCTTTATTTTCACCAAGCACTCGTTTTGTTGAAATTGTAGAAGACGGCTTTGCTGGTGGTCCGGTTATACCTGCTAACTTTCAACCTGATGAAGCTGGCTTAGCAATTGTAAAAGGCAATATAGAAAAAGCAGGCATTGTTGGTAGTATTGTTGCCGATGATTATAGCTGTTCAATGGTTAAGACTTCATTGATGGAAATTGACCCAAATACGGGTGAAAAGTTAGATAGTATTGTGCTTGCTGCACAATTAGAAAATGAAATTCGTGGTGAATTCGAAAAAGATAATATTTCAGTACATATTATTGGCTTTACTAAAATGGTGGGTGATGTAGCTCAAGGAGCTAAAGGTGTTGTGACCTTTTTTGCCATTGCTATTGCTATCACAACCTTGATGGTATTTTGGTTTTGTCGTTCAATTTCCCTTACTATTTTGCCTATCGCTTGTTCATTAATCGCGGTTGTATGGCAGCTCGGTATGCTATCGACATTAGGTTTTGGTTTAGACCCTATGTCAATCTTAGTACCATTTTTAGTCTTTGCTATTGGCGTTAGTCATGGTGTGCAAATGATTAACTCGGTCTCTAAAATGGTTAATAAGGGCAAAAGTAGTAAAGAGGCTGCGCAACTAAGTTTCAGAGTATTACTCGTGCCCGGTGGTATTGCTTTACTATCTGATACTGTTGGCTTTATGACCCTATTATCAATTGATATTGGTATTATTCGTGAGTTAGCTATTACAGCATCTTTAGGTGTTGCCATGATCATTTTGACTAACTTAGTACTGCTACCTTTGTTAGTTTCTTATATGAAAGTGCCAACAAAAAATGATACAGCAAAAGAAAAAGCCACTTCAGGTACCGATGGTATTTGGCACTTAATGTCTACATTTGCTACCCGTAAAGTTGCTATGTTTATTTTAGCGTTTACTGCTGTACTTTATATCGTTGGCTATATAAATGCGCAAGATATGAAAATAGGCGAATTACATGCCGGAGCACCTTCATTGCATGAAGAGTCACGTTATAACCAAGATACCTTTTTAATTACGGATAAGTACGCTATTAGCGTCGATTATATGTCTATTATCGTTGAAACTACCGCTGATGCTTGTACTTATTACGACCAGATGAGCGTTATTGATCGGTTCCAATGGCGTATGGAGAATGTACCAGGTGTTCAATCAGCTGTTAGTTTAGCCTCAATCGCAAAAATCGTTAATGCAGGTTATAACGAAGGTAACCCTAAATGGCGCGTTTTATCACGTAACCCACAAACCTTAGTACAATCAATCGCACGAGTACCATCATCAAGTGGACTACTCAATAGCGATTGTAGCGCAATGCCTGTTATTTTATTTTTGAAAGATCATAAAGCTGAAACAATTAACAGAGTCGTTGATGCTGTTAAAGTTGTGGCGAAAGAACTAGGTAGTGATAATTTAGTCTTCAAATTGGCCTCAGGCCCTGTCGGTGTAATGGCGGCAACTAATGAGGCAGTAGAAGCAGCTCAAATACCTATGATGCTTTATGTTTATGGCGCGGTAATTATTTTATGTTTATTAAGCTTTAGAAGCTTACGAGCTACCATTGCAGTCGTTGTTCCTCTTTATGTTGTATCAACGTTAGCACAGTGGCTTATGACAGCGCTTGATATCGGCTTAACGGTATCAACATTACCTGTTATTGCATTAGGCGTAGGTATTGGTGTTGATTACGGCATTTATATCCTCTCAACCATGAGTGTCAAACTGCGAAATGGTGCAACCGTTCAAAGTGCCTATTTTGACGCATTGAAAGAGCGTGGTAGTGCAGTATTAATTACGGGCGTAACTTTAGCTATTGGTGTGTCGACTTGGTTTTTCTCAGATTTAAAATTCCAAGTTGATATGGGCATACTATTAACCTTCATGTTTTTAGTTAATATGATTGCAGCTGTACTGGTATTACCAGCTATAGCAGCATTTCTCTGGCCTGAGCGAAAATAAATTGTAATTAATTAATAATATAATTATGCATAAATAAACAAGAAAATGGCCGAAAGGTCATTTTCTATTTATAACTTCTGAATAAACAACTGAATGTTTTCATATCAAACACATAAATAAGCCATTTTTAAAGTAATGCATCTAAAATAGTGCTCGCAATCGCCCGAGTTTATTAATAAGATCAAGATTCTAGACTATTATTCTATAAAGACTAGAATCAAATAATCATTTCAAGCGTTTTATCCAAAAAGGAAAAAGGCATGGCGTTAGTAGACGGTTTACCTTCAGTGATACTTTCGAACGTAGCACAGTTAATAGAAAAAAAAGTTCCAGCGGGAACAGCACCTCTTGTTAAGCAGTTTGCAGAGTTGCTTTATAGAAATATTTCAACCTTAGATTTAGATCATAGAAATGATAGTGACATGTACGGTGCCACGCTAAGTCTTTGGAATACATTAAACGATCATCAAGATGATAACCCTGTTATTAAAGTTTTTAATCCACAGGTTTCAAAAAATGGTTGGAAATCTAGCCATACTATAATCGAAATTATTGTTAAAGATATGCCATTTTTAGTCGACTCTGTGCGCATAGCTTTAAGTCGATTGAACCTAACACCCCATTTAATGTTAAATTCACCAATTAAAATAATTCGTGATAACAAGAAAAATATTACTAAACTTTCTTCTTCTGTTGACCAATCGTTTACATCGACTTCGGTTGAAACGGTATTTTTTATCGAGATTGACCGTCAAAATGACACAAAAGTACTTTCAAGTATCGCCAAAGAGTTGCACTCAGTAGTGAGTGATATTGCCGTAACGGTAAGCGATTGGAAACCAATGAAAGCGCGTTTAAGCACTGTAATTGATGAAGTTAAAAAAGCTAAGTTACCTTGTTCATCTGAAGAACATAAAGACAGTATCGATTTTTTAGAGTGGATTTTAGCCGATAACTTCACTTTACTAGGCTATCGTGCATATCATATCAAAGCTTTAGAAGGTGATATGGCATTAGAGGCAGATGTTAGCTCTAGCTTAGGTTTAATGAACCAATATGACGGCACTAAAGAACGCCTTATTTCTGAACTAAGTGAATCTTCTAGAGAAATTGCTTTAGGAAAAAATTTATTAATTTTAACCAAAACTAATTCTAAATCACGCGTACATCGTCCTGCACACCTAGACTATATTGGTATTAAGCGCTTTGATGATAAAGGTAACGTTATAGGAGAAGAGCGCTTTGTTGGTTTATTTGGCTCTGCTTATTACACAAATAGTGCGCTGCATTTACCACTAATTAAATCTAAAGTGGCTGGGGTTTGTAAAGACTCTGGTTTTGCTGAAGGAACACACGCGTACAAAGCGTTGATCAATATTCTTGAAACTTACCCACGTGACGAAATTTTACAAAGTTCACCTGCTGAGTTATTGAAAAACGTTCTGGGTATATTCCAAATGCAAGAGCGTGATTATTCAGGCTTATTTATGCGCCGTGATGCTTTCAATCGCTTCTATTCATGTATGGTTTATGTTCCGCGTGAGCGCTATAACACCGCTCTACGTATTAATACACAAAAGCTATTACAAGAAGCGCTAGGCAGTAATGAAGAAGTAGAATTTACCACGTACTTCTCAGAATCAGCACAGGCACGTACGCACTATATCGTTAGAGTTAATTCGACAAAAGCAGACATTAATGTGAAAGAAATTGAAAAGAATTTAAACCATGCTGCACGCAGCTGGGATGATAACTTAGCTGACGCGTTAAATTCGCATAAAGGTGAGGCTAAAGGCAAGGCGTTAAGCCGTAAATATATCAACTTTCCACAAGCCTATAAAGATGAAGTATTACCAGGTACCGCGATTGTAGATATTGAAAAGTTTGAAGCGTTAACACCTGAAAATCAACTTGAAATGCTGTTTTATCAGCCACAAGAAGAAGATGCTAACAGCCGCTTTGTTAAATTAAAGTTATTCCATTCAGGTGACCCTATACATCTATCAGATGTTTTGCCAATGTTAGAAAACTTTGGTTTACGTGTTATTGGTGAAAGCCCTTACGCGGTAAAAGCAGATAACGGTGAAGTTTATTGGATTTTAGATTTCTCTATGTTGCTAACAGGCAAGGGTAAATTTAATTTAGAAATTGTTCAGAGCTTATTCCAAGACGCTTTTGCAAGAGTATGGTCACGTCAATTAGAAGATGATGGTTTTAACCGTCTAATTTTAGGTGCTGAATTGGGTGGCCGTGAAGTTTCAATTATCCGTGCATATGCAAAGTATGAACGTCAAATTGGTGGTACTTTTAGCCAAAACTATATTGAAGATACTTTTGCTAGATATCCAAGTATTGCCAAATTATTGATTAAACTTTTTAAATTACGATTCACACCTAATAAAAAGTCAAATGAAAAAGCAATTGAAAAAGTACACACGAGTCTTGAGTCTTCTCTAGACAGTGTTGCCAGTTTGGATGATGACCGCATTATACGTCGCTTTGTTGAAATGGTTAATGCGACTATTCGTACTAACTACTTCCAACCGCATGCTGTAACTGGTGAAAAATCTTACATTTCATTTAAAATTTTACCTTCACAAATTTCTGATGTACCACTTCCTGTGCCAGCATTTGAAATTTTTGTATATTCACCTCAAGTTGAAGGTGTTCATTTACGTGGTGGTAAGGTTGCTCGTGGTGGTTTACGTTGGTCAGACCGTCGTGAAGATTTCCGTACTGAAGTTTTAGGTCTTGTAAAAGCACAACAAGTTAAAAATACCGTTATTGTACCTGTAGGTGCAAAGGGTGGCTTTGTTTGTAAGCAGCTACCTGATGGTGACAGAAATGAAATTTTTGAAGCAGGTAAAGAGTGCTACCGTACCTTCATACGTGGTTTATTAGATATTACTGATAATATTGTCGATGGTGAAATAGTACCACCGGTTAATGTTGTGCGCTTAGATGAAGACGACCCATATTTAGTAGTAGCAGCAGATAAAGGAACGGCGACGTTCTCTGATGTTGCTAACGCTATTTCTGAAGAATATAACTTCTGGATGGGTGATGCTTTTGCCTCAGGTGGTAGCGTAGGTTACGACCATAAAGCTATGGGTATTACAGCTAAAGGCGCTTGGGAGTCGGTAAAACGTCACTTCCGTGAAATGGATATAGATTGTCAAACAACCGACTTTACTTGTATCGCTATTGGCGACATGGCGGGTGACGTGTTTGGTAATGGTATGTTGTTATCAAAGCATATTCGTTTACAAGCTGCATTCAACCATATGCATATTTTTATCGACCCAACCCCTGATGCTGCGAGTTCGTATGTTGAACGCGAGCGTTTGTTTAACTTACCGGGTTGTACGTGGGATGATTATAATAAAGATTTGCTTTCTGAAGGCGGTGCTATTTTCAGTCGTCATTCAAAATCAATTAAGTTGACCCCTCAAATTAAAAAAATGTTGGGTACGCAAAAGCAAACTATGTCTCCGCTTGAATTAATGCAAGCTATCTTAAAAATGCAGGTTGATCTGTTGTGGAATGGCGGCATTGGTACTTATGTTAAAGGCTCGAAAGAAACACACTTAGAAGTAGGTGATAGAGCTAACGATGCCTTACGTATTAATGGCGCGGATCTTAAAGCTAAAATAGTTGGTGAGGGCGGTAACTTAGGTTTCACTCAACTTGGGCGTATTGAATTTGGTGCTAAAGGTGGCCGAATAAATACTGATGCGGTTGATAATGCTGGTGGTGTTGATTGTTCAGATAACGAAGTTAACATTAAAATTTTATTAAACGGCTTAGTGCAAAATGGTGATTTAACCGTTAAGCAACGTAATAAAATTCTATACGACATGACTGACGAAGTGGGTGATATCGTTATTGACGATTGTTACCGTCAAACTCACTCATTATCAATCACTGAATTACGTGGTGGTGGACAGTTAAAAGAACAAGCACAATTTATTAGTGAATTAGACCGTTCAGGTAAGCTAGACAGAGCCTTAGAGTTTATTCCTAGTGATGAAGAAATTGCTGAACGTTTAGCATTAGGTAAAGGCTTAACTCGCCCTGAACTATCTGTGTTACTTGCTTATAGCAAAATGGTACTTAAAGAAGAACTGGTTTGTCCTGAAATAACGGACAATGAATATCATCAAAGTTTATTGATTGAAGCGTTTCCTAAGCAATTGCAAGCAAGTTACAGTGCACAAATGCAAGATCATCCATTACGTGCTGAAATTATAGCTACACAATTAGCTAATAATATTGGTAACGATATGGGCTTTAACTTTGTTCATCGTATGAAGGAAGAAACTGGCGCAACAACGTCAGAAATTGCTAATTGTTATACGATGGCAAGTGCAGTGTTTGAGCTTTCAGATGTTTGGAAACAAATCAGTGATTTAGATAATAAAATTTCTACTTCAATACAAACAGAAATGCTGTTTCAGTTACGTAGAACGGTTCGCCGAGCTACACGTTGGTTCTTGCGTCACCGTAATAAGTCACTCAATATTGCGCAGTCTATCGCTTTTTATCATGAAACATTTGTTGAGCTCTCTAACAATATTGCAAGCTTCATGATTGAAAAAGAAGCTGCACAAATTAAACGTGTTGAAACTGACTTAGTCAAAGCAGGTGTGCCAGAGTCTGTAGCACTTAGAATCTCACTATTGAGTACATTGTTCTCTGTGATGGATTTGGCTGAGATTTCAAAATCTGATGAAGTATCAACTGAACTAGCTACTGATCTTTACTTTAAACTTGGTGCAAGATTAGATTTACATTGGTTCTTAGACCAAATTACTTCTCAACCAGTGAATAATCATTGGCAAGCACTCGCAAGAGCGTCTTTCAGAGAAGAGTTAGATTGGCAACAACGTTCATTAACCTCTGTAATATTACGTGGTCATAAAGCTGAGACTGACGTAGATACTATGATTGAACGTTGGCTTGTAGAAAGCGCTCAACCATTAGAGCGCTGGCAACATATTTTGGCCGACTTTAGAATTGGTAAAACACATGAGTTTGCTAAATTCTCGGTTGCTTTACGAGAATTGATGTTGTTAAGTTTACACTGCGACCCAGTGAAATAAGTGTTAAGATCCCCGCCATGAGCGGGGATTTTTTTGTTTTAATTTTATATCAGGTCGATTTCTCGTACGGTTCTTATTACATTTAATTAAAGAGGTATTATGTTTTACTCAGCTATTCGTAAAGTGTTTTTTAAATTCGATCCAGAAGCAATTCACGAATTAACGATTAAAGGCTTTAAAGCAACAGGTGCTTCGCCGCTCAATAAGCTTTATAAGCAAACTATACCCCATAAGCCTGTTGAGGTTATGGGCATTAAATTCCCAAACCCAGTAGGGTTAGCGGCTGGACTAGATAAAAATGGCGAATGTATTAAAGCGTTTGAAGCTCTAGGTTTCGGCTTTGTTGAAGTTGGTACCGTTACACCACGACCACAACCTGGTAATGACAAACCTCGTATTTTCAGGCTACCTGAGGCTAATGCCATTATTAATCGCATGGGCTTTAATAATAAAGGTGTTGATTATCTTGTCGACCAAGTAATCAAAGCCAAATACAATGGTGTTTTGGGTATCAATATAGGCAAAAATAAAGATACGCCAGATGAAAACGCCAAAGATGATTACATTCATTGCATGCGCAAGGTTTATGATTTTGCTACTTATATAACGGTAAATATTTCTTCGCCAAACACACCCGGTTTACGTTCATTACAATATGGTGATGCGTTAAATGAGTTGTTATCCGCATTAAAATTAGAGCAAACAGCACTCGCTGAGCAATATGGAAAATATGTTCCTGTTGCTGTGAAAATAGCGCCTGACTTAAATGAAGAAGAAGTAAACTCTATTGCAGCGTGTTTAATTGCTAATAATATTGATGGCGTTATTGCTACCAATACCACGTTAGCTCGTGACAAAGTATCACACTTACCTTTTGGTAATGAGCAGGGTGGTTTAAGTGGCGCTCCTGTGAAAGAGCAAAGCACTAAAGTTATTCAATTGCTTGCCAAAGCATTGGATAATAAACTACCGATTATTGGTGTGGGTGGTATTGCTTCAGGTGAAGATGCTCAAGAAAAAATAGCTGCGGGTGCAAAGTTAGTTCAAGTTTATACTGGTTTTATTTATCAGGGTCCTGAATTAATTAAAGACATTGTAAAAAGCTTTAAATAAGCAGCATACCGAATAATATAGCTAAACTTTGCAGAACGAACATTTTAATAAAAACTTATTAAACATCGAATTACTTTAGTTAAAACAAAAAGGCCATCAACGCTTGTGTAGTTGATGGCCTTTTTAATATGTATTAAAAGCTAGTATTACTATTTTGCTAGGTGGACGATTAAGATTTACTGGCTAAAATAGCTTCTAAACGTTCCATACGCTCTAAAAGTAACTGTAAGCTAGTATCAAACTCATTCACTGTTGTGGCGGTAAACATTTGTTGTTTATCACGACTCTTAGCATTGGCATCTAAGGTGTCTAATGCCGACGATAACTTTTTAATTTCAGCTTTTACACTGTTGACGGCGATCATCTGCTCTGAAACAGCATTAATCGAAAATTCTGCTGCCGTAATTTTGTCTTTCAATTCACTTAAGGTATTACTGTGAAGGCTAGTAGTTTCAGAAATTTTATCTTGTTGTTGCCCCATTTTTATACTTTGTGAATTCAATTCTTTGATTTCTTTTTGATTTTTACGCCAAGCTGATGCCCAAAGTTTATCCATTTCAGAAAGTAATAATTCTGTTTTTTCGCCAATTGCTTCTAATTTAACTTTTAAAGCAATGGTAGATTCTCCCATCTCTTCGCCTGTAGCTGAGAGTTGGTTTTCTAATTGTTGTATTCGTTGCGAGCTAGACTCTACAACACTATTAACATTGACTTGTTGTTGATATAAGTACCAACCTGTACCTGCGAGTGCAACATAGGGCATTAACATTAAACATATTTTTGCCACAGAAGAAGGTTTTTTTGATTTAACAGCTTGCTGTGAATTGTCAGTTTTTTGTGTTTTTACTGAAGGGTCACGAGCAACTTTCACTTGATCTCGATCGATGTTAATTGTTGGTAATTCTGGTTCTACACGATTTGACAAAAGAGCATCCTACTAACGGTGGTTATAAAATTAATTGAATTATAAATTAAAGCATAAAGTAACTTTATAATATTTCTTAAATTTTGTACAAAAAAACCGACTAATAAGTCGGTTTTTATTTGATTAAACGTAATGTTAATTACGTTAGCTTTGATCAGTAACTGTCGTTATGAACACTTTGCACAGCTCGACCCGATGGATCTGCCATGTTAGTAAAGCTTTCATCCCAAGCTAATGCTTCTTGTGTGCTACATGCAACCGACTTGCCGCCTATAACACAATCAGCCGCAGTGGCTAAAGGAAACTTCTCTTCAAATACACAGCGGTAAAAGTAAGCTTCTTTACTATCTGGTGTATTTACTGGAAATTTAAAGCTAGCACTGGCAAGCTGTTGGTCAGTTACTTGTGATTCTACATAGGCTTTTAAACCATCAATCCACGAGTAGCCTACACCATCAGAAAATTGCTCTTTTTGACGCCATAAAATCTCTTTTGGTAAATAACCTTCAAATGATTCACGTAAAATCGCTTTTTCCATTTTGCCATTGCCACACATTTTATCTTCAGGGTTGATGCGCATCGCAACATCCATAAAGTTTTTATCTAAAAATGGTACACGTGCTTCAATGCCCCAAGCTGACATTGATTTGTTAGCGCGAAGACAATCGAACTTATGTAAACGATCAAGCTTACGTAATAATTCTTCATGAAACTCTTGAGAATTTGGCGCTTTGTGGAAATATAAATAACCACCAAAAATTTCATCAGCACCTTCACCAGAAAGCACCATTTTAATACCCATGGCTTTAATTTTTCTCGCCATTAAGTACATTGGTGTAGACGCACGAATAGTGGTTACATCGTAAGTTTCTAGGTGATAAATAACTTCTCTAAGTGCATCTATACCTTCTTGCTCGGTAAAGACAACACTATGGTGTATCGTACCTATGCTATCAGCAACGGTTTTTGCAGCAATTAAGTCTGGAGAACCGGCTAAACCACATGCAAAAGAATGCACTTTTGGCCACCAAGCTTCTGATAGATCGTTTTCTTCAATACGTCTAGCGGCAAATTTTTGTGTAATTGCAGATATTAAAGAAGAATCTAGACCACCAGAAAGTAATACACCGTAAGGTACATCAGTCATTAAATGACTTTTAACTGACTCTTCAAGCGCTTCACGAATTTTTTCTTTGCTGGTATTGTTATCTTTAATTGCAGAGTATTTTTGCCAGTTACGTTGGTAATATTTTTCAAGTTTACCCACGCGACTATCTAATACATGCCCTGGAGGAAACTCTTCTACTGTTTTACAAATCGGCATTAACGCTTTCATTTCTGAGGCAACATAGAAGTTACCTTCAGCGTCATAACCAGTATAAAGTGGAATAATGCCCATGTGATCACGAGCAATTAGGTAACTATTATCAACTTCATTGTATAAACAGAAAGCAAACATACCTTGAAGTTTATCGACAAAATCACTACCAAATTTTTCAAACATTGGAATAATAATTTCGCAATCAGACGCCGTTTGAAAAGGGTAATCAGGTGTATGCTGACTGGCTAATGTTTTATGGTTGTAAATCTCACCATTGACTGCTAAAACTTTTGTTTTATCAGTATTATAAAGTGGTTGAGCGCCATGTTCAGTGTCAACAATAGATAAACGTTCATGCACTAAAATTGCATGTTCATTGTTGTAAATGCCAGACCAATCTGGACCACGATGACGAAGTAAGCGAGAATATTCTAAAGCTTTAGGACGAAGTGCGTCTGCACCTGTTTTAATATCTAATATACAAAATATCGAACACATTGAAGTGCTACCCCTTTATATTTATTAATGACAAATTGTGTGATGGATACGTCAGCTAAATTAGCTGAACCGTAAATTGCGGTTTTATTTCAAAGTAAACCTTAAGCTGTTCACAGATAAATTATCGCTCAGCAAACCTGCTGTTGGTACACTTTGACAGTATTTGATAATAAATCAATAGAATTTTTACTCTAAAGTAATAAAAAACCATAATCACATGTGCTTTCGGAATAATAAACGCTAGTGTTAAAAAAATAGATACCTTAATATGTTGATGAAAATAAGCAAAAAATTCGTTTTTTGAACTTAAATTTACTCAAAATAAGAGCTATCAATGTTAAGCACTATAAAAAAAATAAGTATAAAGTCTTTGGCTATCGCTATATCACTAGGTTTAGTGTTTAGTGCTCAGAGTAATGTCGTTAATAATACTGAACTCACCGTTGAAGAATTACGCATAGATAAAGCCATTAAATCAATGCCTGATGTGGCATTAAGATTAAGTGCACGTGTCGACGAGTTCACTCAACAAGTAAATCAGGCCACTAATTATACCGTACTTACGCAGTTAGTTATCCGACATGGTACAGGGCTATGGCTTGATGCTAAAACATCCTTTAATCAATTAAATGATGTTGATGACCGTCCACTTTATTGGGCGCGCATACAAATGAGCAAAGCACTGCGTTCATCTAAAACATTTGCAGATCTTTTCTCTAATCAGCAAGAAAAACTATTGTGGTCACTTGAATTGATTTCACGTGGGAAAATGGATATTAAGTTTGATAAAAATACCGATAAAAAAATATTACTGACCGGCTTTGATCCCTTTTTTCTAGATAAGCACATTGATCAAAGTAACCCGTCTGGTGTTGTAGCGCTTTCGTTAGATGACATCGTGGTTAGCATGGAAGGGCAAACGGCAGAGATAGAAGTGTTAATTGTGCCGGTACGATTTGCTGATTTTGACCAAGGTATGATTGAAGAACTGCTCAAACCTTATATTGCTGATAAGTCAGTTGATATGGTGTTAACGGTTAGTATGGGCCGAGAAAATTTTGATTTAGAGCGTTATCCAGCATTAAGACGCAGCGCCAACGCCCCAGACAATCTTAATATATTAACCGGAGCGACAAAAAGTAACCCACTGGTACCTAAGTTACATAACGCTGAATTACGTGGGCCTGAATTTGTTGAGTTTAGTTTACCGATTTCGTCAATGTTAAAAGGGTCAGGTAAGTATCAAGTTAATGATAATCGAAAAGTATCGACCCTCTCAGGTGGTGCATTTAATGGTCAAGCACTTGTAGATTTAATCAAACAAACTTCGGTTAGCGGCTCAGGTGGCGGCTATCTTTCAAACGAAATTTCATATCGTAGTATATTGTTACGTGATCAGTTGAATCTAACATTGCCAGTCGGTCATATTCATACGCCAAGAATTAAGGCTTATGATCAACAAGCATTAACCGATATTATTAATCAAACAAAAAATATTATTACTCAGGGTGTTGCAGAATTATAATGGAGTAATAGAAACACCAAGGCCTTGTAATGTTTAATCATACCTAGAATAAATAGCCATTAAATAAGTTTTAGAATTCTAGGCAAGGCGCGTGCAAACAACATTACTCGTAGACTTCAAAATTGAGACAAAAAAAACGCTAACCTAGTTAGCGTTTTTCATTTCTGACTTCGTAATAATTACTCAATACACAAGTTTTGCTGAGTATTAAAAATATATAGCGCGTTAAATGTTATTCGTTACATCTACCGATAGCTTTAACATCTGGCCTGGTTGTAAATATTTATTACGATTAAGACTATTCCAACGCTCAATATCTTTGATTTTTACATTAAACTTGTCGGCAATGCGGGCAAAAGAATCTCCTTTGCGAACACGATAATGAATGTTTCGTATTATCGCTTTTTCACTAGGTGTTAAGTTTGTTGTCGAAACTTCTTTAACCGCATTTTTTTGCCAGATAACTAATTTTTGTCCTGGTTTAATGGTGTCTCTAGGTGCCATAGCATTCCATTTAGCAATGCTACGCGTAGAAACATTATAGGTACGGCTTAAATCCCAAAGCGTGTCACCAGACTTTACAATATGTATACGCTTTTCACCGGCTAACACTTTATTTTGTGTTTTAGCTAAACGTTGATTTTGTGATAACAAGTAACTATCTAGTGAGGCTGTTGCAACAGGTATTAATAAATATTTACCGGCTCTTATTTGATTACCTTTAACGTTATTAACTTGCCTGATTAAATCAATTTCTGTATTAAATTTTTGCGCTATTTTACCTAGACTGTCACCATTTTTAATTTTATATCGTTGCCAAGCTAAGCGCTCTTTTTTACCTAATTTTGCTAAGCCTTGCTCAAACTTCTCTATTTTATGGTTAGGCAATAGTAAATAGTGTGGACCGTCAGGATCTGTAGCCCAGCGATTAAACCCTGGATTAAGTCGCTGTAATTCTGTTAATGACAACTCAGCTAGTTGTGCTGCTTTAGCTAAGTCGAGTTGTGAGCCTATATCAACTTTGGTGATCACCGAGCTGTTATCAATTTCGTGTAACTTAATTTTGAGTTCATTGCTTCGCTTAACAATGTCAGCTAACGCAAGTAACTTAGGTACATAAGCACGGGTTTCTTTGGGTAAATCAAGTGACCAAAAGTCGGTAGGTAGATTTTTCTTTTGGTTTTTTCTAACCGCGCGTCTTACTCGGCCTTCACCAGAGTTGTATGCTGCTAAAGCAAGCATCCAATCACCATCAAAAAACTTATTCAAATATTTCAGGTAAGCAATTGCACCTTGAGTTGAAGCAACCACATCTCGGCGTCCGTCGTACCACCAATTTTGTTTCATACCAAAACGCTTACCGGTGCCAGGAACAAATTGCCACATACCAGAGGCACGACCATGTGAGTATGCAAAGGGATCAAACGCACTTTCAACAATTGGCAATAATGTTATTTCAATTGGGATGTCATTCTCTTCCAACGCCTCAACAATATAAAACAAGAAAGGTTCAGCGCGTTTTGCTACGCGTGTTAGGTAAGTAGGGTGTTTTACAAACCAATCTCGTTGACTAGCTACACGTTGATTTTCTGGAATTGGTAGTTTTAAATTACTGCGAATTCTCTGCCAAACATCATCAGAAAAATAGCTTTCTTGGTCGTTATTACCAAGGTCAACATTGCCATCGGCAATAGGGTGAATTACATCAATCGCTTCATCAACCAGTAATGCCTGATTTATCTCTCCAGCAGAAGCTACGTCAATGAGTGCTTCGGCTTCTAAATTAGTTTCATGATTATTCGATTGAGTTTGGTTCAATAATGATTGGCAACCGGACAACAAGAGAACGGTTGCTACAGATAGAGTTATATACTTCATGCGGTGTCTATTTGAATTTACTTGGCGCCAGTGTTACTTATTTAGTGCTGTTATTCAAGATTTGTACAATGAAAATACCTTAGAAATTGTCTTTCCAAGCACGAATAATGGTAAATGCATCTAATTTATTGTTAACAGCCGTTTCACTATACTCACCAGCACTGGTCATTAAACTTGCCTCATGGCTGCGCAAAAAAGGATTTATTTTCTTCTCAAGCATGATTGACGTTGGAATTGTCGCTATATTATTTTCGCGTTTTTGCAGTACTTGATTGTAATAATGTACCAGTTCGCTATTGCAAGGTTCAACGGTTAAGGCAAAGTTCAGGTTAGCTTGCGTATATTCATGTGCGCAATAGACGTGAGTGCGTTCAGGTAGGGCACTAAGCTTTTCTAAAGAAGACAGCATTTGTGCTGGTGTACCTTCAAATAGTCGGCCACAACCACCTGAAAACAAAGTATCACCACAAAATAAGTTATCTTCTGATAAATAAGCTATATGCCCACTGGTATGCCCAGGAAGATCAATTACGCTAAATTCAAAATCTAAGTCGGCTAACTTTACGGTATGGTTTTCATTTAAGGCAACATCACAGTGAGGTATATTTTCACTCTCTGGGCCATATATGGTTAATGGCCATTGCTTATTTTTGCAATACTCAACTAGTTTGTTAATACCACCAACATGGTCAGCGTGATGATGTGTGATCAAAATGGTTGATAATTGTAAGTTTTGCTGTTGAATAAATTCAATGCATACATTGGCGTCACCGGGGTCAACTAAAGCCATATTGTTACTGTCGTGTGACGAAATGGCCCAAATATAGTTATCTGAAAACGCTTTTATCATCGAAACTTTCATTTTAGTGGTGCTTTGAGTTTGCTGCATCTGTGGCTCCTGAGTATACTGACGATATGATTATACTGATTTTTCTAACTGTTTAATATAATGAAACCCGCACTAGCGTTTAGGCAACCTGATTTTCCAACATCATGGCAGCAATTGCCTAATGGTGAGCTCATTGTGGCTAATATTAATCAAACTCTTTCACCTTGGTGGTCAAAGTTTTTTGGTTATCATTTGCTGAAAATTGGTGCCTTGAGTGGCGAAGTCGACAGTTCACAAAGTCTAATTAAACATCAATTAACCTTAAGTAATCAAGCTGAGAAGTGTAACTTAGTAGGTGAAGTTGATGATTTACCATTACAAGAACATAGCGTTGATGTTTGCGTGTTAGCGCATGCGTTAGAGTTTTCGTTAGATCCACATCATGTAGTTCGCGAAGCTAATCGGGTATTAATACCTAATGGCTATCTTGTTATTACAGGCTTCAATCCATTTAGTTTAGTTGGATTAAATCAATTTATTCCCTATAGACGCAATAAAACCCCTTGGAATGAAAGACTATTTTCACCAATGCGGGTGAAGGATTGGCTCCATTTAATGGGGTTTGAAATACAGCTAGATCATCGCTTTCTACATTCAACTTTAGCTGGGCAAGTCACGCAAGGCGTATTGAGTAACCATTGGCATAATATTGCATCGCGCTACTTTCCAAGTTTAGGCTCTGTTTACGTTATTGTGGCGAAAAAAAGGGTATTACCTTTAACACCTATTAAACCTAAATGGCAACTCAGACCTCGCTTTGAACCTGTCAAAGTCCCTTCGATGAACTCATCGAGAAAAACAATAAATAAATTAACTAAGTAGTGATTGATTTTGTGTCATTATTTAACATAAATAGCTAATTAAGGTCAAAATTACCCCATGCAACTTCATGAATTTGAAAACTATTTAAACACCTTACTCAAACCTGAACAAATTAAAGACTTCTGTCCTAATGGTTTACAGATCCAAGGAAGTGATAATATTGCTAAAGTGATTACCGGCGTAACAGCAACTCAGGCATTAATTGATCAAGCTATTGCTGAAAAAGCTGATGCTTTAGTCGTACATCATGGTTTTTTTTGGAAAAATGAAAGCTATGTTATTCGCGGTATGAAACATAAACGCATTAAAGCGTTATTGGAAAATAACATCAATTTATTTGCCTATCATTTACCTTTAGATATTCACCCAATTTTAGGTAACAACGCCCAATTGGCTAAGTTATTTTCAATTAATAATGTTGCACCATTAGAGCAGGGCAATGCCTTAAGTGTTGCAGTTCGTGGTGATTTTACAGATGAACTGAACCCTCAAATACTTGAACAAAGAATCAATGAAAAGCTCAATCGTAAGTGTTTGCACATAGCGCCACCGTCTAATAAATTGATAAAAACGGTTGCTTGGTGCAGTGGTGGTGGACAAGGTTATATCGAGTTAGCCGCAGAGCTTGGTATAGATGCTTTTATCTCTGGTGAAGTTTCTGAACAAACCACCCATGTAGCACGCGAAATGGATATTCATTTCTATTGTGCTGGTCATCATGCGACTGAACGTTATGGCGCAAAAGCATTAGCCGATCATTTTAATGAGCACTTACCGGTAAAGGCCAAATTTATCGATATTGATAATCCTGCGTAAAGTAGGGTTTTCACTCATAAAGTTAGAGTAATGGTTTATGTTTAATTGTTTATGATTCAAAAGTAGTATTTAAGGTCAGTGAAATACTACTTTTAAGAGTGTGTATATTAACTTTTAAACCATTGCACTATGCGACCTAAGATTTCATGCCAAGCCATACTGGTTTGCTGTAATTTTTTCGCACTTGGAAGATAATACTGCCATGGTGTGAGATGATTATTTTTAACCCACGGACTTGCTGGGGCAGCAATAGCGTTTACACCATATTTTTCAAAATAAGCCATGGCCCTAGGCATGTGATAAGCACTTGTTACTAAAACAACATTTCTCTTGAGTACACGTGGCGCAATTAATTGTGCTTCTTCTTCCGTGTCTTGAGGAAAGTTTTCAGTAATAATTTTGTGTGCTGGAAGGCCTAACAGTACTGCAGCCTGTTTAACTTTTTCTGCATTTGAACTGATATCGCCACCTGAAAATCCTGAGGTAATTATTTGTGCTTCTGGATGAAGTCGATAAATACGGACAGCTTCAACTAATCTTGATAGCGAGCTAGAATTTAACTGACCAGTCGCAGGTAGCTCGTCAATCGTAGTATGACCACCTCCTAAAATAACAATATAATCAACAGGCTGCTTACTCCGTGTAAATACAGTGTAGTTGTCTTCTAATGGCGCCATAATCGCATCAGAAACAGGCGGTAAAGTAGACAGCGTTAACAAAGACGTTGCCATTATTAATGCGATAAAGCTGACCTTGGGTTTTATCCGGTAAAATATAATGGCGAAAATGAGCAATAATATAGTAATGCTAAGAGGCATTATTATTAAACTGATTATCTTTTTAAGTAAAAATATATCCATATCAAAATTCCAAATAGTTGAATTATTTCAATCTATTGAAGCATAACAATTAAGTCAATTTTTAGCAGTACCTATTTTTATAAGATGTTTTTTGTTTAGACGTCTAAAAGTCTGTTGATATTTAGTTTTAGATAAGGTTAAATACTCACGCTGAAAATTTGAATAAATTATATGAGGTTGTTGAGCTTTTATATTTGTAGCTAACAATGTTTATGATAATTTTCGCACCAGAAGAGGCGCAATTACCAGGTAAGTAACAAGAGGAGCCCATCCACTGACTGTTACCTAGGGGGATAATTGCCGAGAATGTTGATATTGGGTTATGTCACATTCGGTCACTAAGGCTGAATCCTTAGGGCTGTCACCGCTAAAATTTTTTAGCATAGGGTGGAGAGCTTCTGGCTGAAAAGTACCGTTCGAATAACTTATTAAATCATCGTTATTCGCTCTACACTCAGTCATGCTCTTCCTGTTAGTTATTTGCCTTTAAAATTTACTGAACGTTACAAAATATCACACAGTAAACAGGCTTTTAGGAAGATTATTTATGTTAAACTGTTATTATCTGCCGTTAAATACGGATGCTAGTATCATCGAAAATTTATCTCACTGTATTACTGCTAAAGTTCTACCAACTGCATGTCTGGAGAACTCACATGTCTGCTAAAGTCATTAATAATATTACCGTAGCAAAATTTGGTGGCACCAGTGTGGCTGATTATCAAGCCATGTTGCGCTGTGCCGATATCATTAAAAATAATACAGTTAACCGTGTAGTGGTGGTTTCAGCAAGTGCTGGGGTAACTAACCATTTAGTGCGCTTAAGCCAAGCAGACGTTCCTAGTGAAGAGCGTGAACAAATTATTGGTAATATCGCTGACATTCAATATGCGATAACACAACATTTTAATAAACCTGACGCTATAAACAGTGAAATATCAGCATTACTGATATCTTTGCGTACTTTTGCTGATCAACAAGCTTCAAATCACACCATGAAAAACAGTGATAATATCTTAAGCTTTGGTGAACAATTCAGTTCACGTATATTTGCTCAAGTATTACAAACTGTAGGCGTTAATGGTCATTACTTTGATGTTCGTCAAGTCATGAAAACCGATGATTTATACGGTAAAGCCCAAGTGGATTTATCGCAATTAGCCGCTAATGCTAAAACATTACTGTTACCGCTACTAAAAGATCAAGTTATTGTTACACAGGGTTTTATTGGTAGTGATCAGCAAGGTAACACCACAACGCTTGGTCGCGGTGGTTCTGATTATAGTGCAGCATTATTAGCTGAAGCTATTCAAGCGAGTAACTTGAGTATTTGGACTGATGTGGTGGGAATTTTTACAACCGATCCTCGCATAACCGATCAAGCGCGTTCAATAAACGAAATTAGTTTTGGTGAAGCTGCAGAAATGGCAACATTTGGTGCAAAAATTCTTCACCCGGCAACATTAATTCCTGCCATGCGCCAAGACATTCCTGTTTTTGTTGGCTCAAGTAAAGAACCTGACGCTGGTGGTACAAGAATACAGCGTAATGTTGAATCTAGTCCCACTTATCGCTCGATTGCACTGCGCCGTGAACAAACACTAGTAACCGTTAAAAGCCCACAAATGCTACATGCCAGTGGTTTTTTAGCAAAAGTTTTTACTGTATTAGCAAAGCATCAATTAAGTGTTGACCTAATCACTACAAGCGAGATTAGTGTTGCCCTAACGTTTGATAACCCCTATGGCTCTACACAAGCTTTGTTAACCAAAGCTGTAGTTGAAGAGCTTGAGCAACTTTGTGAGGTTAGCGTTGAACATGGCTTAAGTTTAATTGCGGTGATCGGTAATAAAATTCATGGCACTAAAGGTGTTGGTAGTAGCATTTTTGATAAAGTGAATGATTTTAATATTCGCATGATTTGCCATGGTGCAAGTAATCATAACCTTTGTTTCTTAGTACCAGAAGCCGATGCTAATCAAGTGGTAGAGCGTTTACACGATACACTGTTTAATGGTTAAGCTAGGCGTAAATATGCCGGCTAACTATTTTTAATGAGAGCTTTAATAAAAACTTTTAATTAAAATTAGACAAATACTAAACACTAAAAAGGGACATTTAACTGTCCCTTTTTAGTATTTATGTTTAAATTTTCTCTTAAACAATCGATAACTGTTTATTCGTACGGGAGAGGATCGGTAATATTATTATCAGCAAACGCTTCTAAGCGCTCTTGACACGCACCACATTTACCACAGGCTTTCTCACGACCGTTGTAACAAGTCCAAGTATCTTCATAACTTAAGCCCATTTTCAAACCATCGGTTAAAATATCTGATTTATTATTGGTTAAATATGGGCTAAAAATCTCAACTGCTTCGTAATTAGCTATTTTACAAACATCATTCATTTTCATCACAAATTCAGGGCGACAATCAGGATAAATGGCATGGTCGCCAGAATGTGCACCGTAATATACTTGTGAAGCTTTTACCGATACGGCATAACCTACCGCAAGTGAGAGTAAAATCATATTTCGGTTTGGCACTACGGTTGATTTCATGCTTTCAGCTTCGTAGTGACCTTCAGGGATCTCAATATCATCGGTTAAAGACGACCCGGCTAATATTTGGTTTATCGCCGAAATATCTATTACTTTATGAGCAACACCTAATTGCTGGCAAACTTTACTGGCGCAGGCAATTTCTTTCACATGTTTTTGGCCATAATCAAATGTTAAGGCATAAACTTCTTTACCATCTTTTAAAGCTCGGTTTAGTACCGTGAATGAATCCATGCCACCGGAAAAAATTACTACGACTTTATTACTCATATTTTAGTTCTCTTGAGGTATAATATAAAACTTGCGCATTCTACTCGAAATTATCTAAGCATTAAAGAAATGACCACACGTTATAAAATAAATGAATTGTTTGAAACTCTGCAAGGCGAAGGCTCGTTTACCGGCCAACCGTCAATTTTTCTTCGCTTACAAGGCTGTCCCGTTGGCTGTTCGTGGTGCGATACCAAGCACACATGGGAAATTCATCCAGAGTTAGAAATTAGCAGTAATACGCTATTAAGCAAATCAGAAGAAACTGAACAATGGTCGAATTTATCGTTAGATAATATTGCTGAAATATTCATTCAGCAGAACTATAAAGCTAAACATATTGTGATCACCGGTGGCGAACCTTGCATGGTTGATTTAACTGAACTGTGTTTATATTTTGAAGCATTAGGTTATAGCTGCCAGGTAGAAACATCAGGCACGTTTGAAATTAGAGTATCTGAGCAATGCTGGGTAACCGTTTCACCTAAAGTAAACATGCGTGGTGGCTACAAAATTTTAGCCAGTGCCATGCAGCGCGCTAATGAAATTAAGCATCCGGTCGGTACAGAGCAGCACATAGATGATTTAAAAGCATTATTGGCTGAACATAAAGTCGAAAACAAGCAAATTTACTTACAGCCTATTAGCCAAAAACAACGGGCAACTGAGCTTGCGATTGCCACATGTATTGAAAACAACTGGCGATTATCGGTGCAAGTACATAAATATATTGGTATTGAGTAAGATCATCATTAACTGCGTGTAGCGCAGTTCATCTTCATCTTCATTTTACGAAAATAATAGCAGTGTAATAACTGCTTTTTTTTGGTTTTTATTAGGCTCATATGTCTTCACATGTTGACTTTATATGTTGATTTTGAGTTCAAGTCATACTTAATTTAAGTGTGAATATACTACCTTAAATAGACCACTTTGCCATCATTACAGTCAATTATAAGGTCGAATTGGCATGAATGCAGAATTAATTAAGCTGAAAAAATCAACAAAAATTCATATAAAAAACCTACCACTTTA
This sequence comes from Colwellia sp. Arc7-D, assembly GCF_003061515.1. Classification (NCBI taxonomy): domain Bacteria; kingdom Pseudomonadati; phylum Pseudomonadota; class Gammaproteobacteria; order Alteromonadales; family Colwelliaceae; genus Colwellia; species Colwellia sp. Arc7-D. The sequence goes on along the minus strand of NZ_CP028924.1, from coordinate 2,320,092 downwards.
ATGATGTTATATCTTCTCTAATAAACAATAAATTTGATCACTAAAGCAAGCTCCGTAAACTAAAATAAGTGGAAATTAGACTTTTTGATGGAGCAAATTGTAAATATAAATATGACCTTAAGTATCAAGGTTAATTTCTGCGTATAACGTTGGGATAAATTTTATACTCGTATGACGTAAAGATAGAAAGTGCAATAAAATATTATTCCCATATCAGAAACAAAATTTATTGCTAAATAAGCGTATTAATTAAAATTATTTCACACCGAATGTTCCGTAACATCTTCTATTTAAAATTTAAACAATAAAGTTAATTGTTAGTAGGAGAGAGAATGAATAATCAACATAGTGAGCGTTTAAAGGCTGTTAGAGCTGAAATGGGTCGATTAAATATAGACGCATTTATTGTTCCTCATGAAGATGAATATTTTTTAGAAGAAGTTCCGGAGCATAATAATCGCCTAAAATGGTTGAATGGTTTTACCGGTACTGTTGGCGTGGCGGTTGTATTGAAAGAGACCGCGATTATATTTGTTGATGGGCGTTATAAGGTACAGGTTTCTGAACAGGTTGACGAACAACAGTATTATTTCCAAAATTTATCAGAATTTGAAAAGCATGATTGGTTAGGTAAAGCATTATCCACAAAATCACGAATTGGCCTTGACCCTAAACTACATACTTTTGCTTGGTATAATGAGTTTGTACAAGCTTGTACTCTGTACCAAGTTACTTGTGTGGACATTGCTAAAAATATAATTGATCAATGTTGGAAAGACAGACCCCATAAAAAGTCTAAGCCAGTTGAAATATTAGCAGATAAATATCATGGTAAACCAAACAAAATTAAAAGAACCCAAACTGGTGATGCTTTAAAGGCTAGTAATGTTGATTGTGCCATTATTACTAGTCTTGACTCTATTAGTTGGCTACTCAATCTAAGAGGGCGTGATGTTCCTTGTTTACCTGTTTTTTTTAGTACAGCTATCATTAATAAAAATGGCGACGTGATTTGCTTTTTGGCGTTAGAAAACATCACAGAAAATATTATATCTAGCTTTGATTGTGGAGTAAGTTTTAAGGCTGAACAAGAGAGAGATAAATATTTTCTATCTCTTACAAATCAGGTAATTCAAGTTGACCCTCAAAAAGTTAATGCGGATACGATGAATGTATTGCGAAATAATAGTAATACTATAGTTGAAAGTTTAGATCCCATAAGTCTGTTCAAAGCTCAAAAAAATGTCATTGAATTATCAGGTTTCAAAGCATGTCATTTACGTGATGCTAGTGCAGTAGTTAACTTTCTTGCATGGCTTGATGATAATATTAATTCAAAAGTTTTTTATGATGAAGCGGTACTTTCAAACAAATTAGAAAGTTATAGAATGAAAGATGCCTTATATCAACAGCCAAGTTTTGAAACGGTTTCAGCTTCTGGAAGTAATGCTGCTATGTGTCATTACAATCATAAAGATAGTATTCCAAAACTAATGACAAACAATAGTATCTATCTTATTGACTCTGGCGCACATTATCTTGATGGATCTACCGATGTAACTCGAACAGTTGCCATAGGTAAGGTAAGTAGCGAGCAAAAAAGAATGGCAACACTTGTGTTAAAAGGTCATATTTCTCTTGCACAAATGAAGTTTCCTTATGGCACAACTGGCCAACATCTTGATGCCTTTGCTCGACAGTATTTATGGCAACATGGCTATGATTATGCCCATGGTACAGGGCATGGAGTAGGTCACTATCTTAATGTACATGAAGGGCCTCAACGTATTGCTAAGTTTAATAGTGAGGTGGCTCTATTACCTGGAATGGTTGTTTCTATTGAGCCTGGTTATTATCGTGAAAGCGAGTTTGGTATACGTCATGAAAATTTATATTTTATTAAAGAAAGCAAAGCACTTGCTGGTGCAGAAATACCTATGTTAGCGTTTGAAGTTTTAACTCATGTACCGTTTGATCAATCGTTGATCGATAATAACTTGCTAAGTCAAAGTGAAATTAATTGGCTCAATAATTACCATCAACAAGTTTATACTTATATTTCACCTCTAGTCCACGATACATCAAGTATCAACTGGCTTAGAAGTGCAACGATGGCCATATGACACAATAATTATGGCTAAAATAAAGTTTTAATTAAAATTAAAGTATAAATTTCAAAGGGTTATTTATCTTAGTGTGAAATGTGCTGTTTTAGATTATGAATACAAAAGATATTGCGCTTTTTATTCATTTTTTAATCAAATATTTTTTTCTCCTTACGTAGTATTAGATGTGTTGAAAATATAAATAAGTACTGATAACAAAAATAATAAGTACTAATAACAAATATAAAAAGTACTTAACACTAAATATAGAGGGTAGCCATATGTCATTAATCAATCAATTTCTTCCTAAGAAGATTTCGTTAGCAGTAATTATCGCTTTATCAGGAAGCGCAACTGTATATGCAGAAGAAGCAAGCACTAAGAGTAATGTTGAAGAAATTGAGAAAATTGTTGTAACCGCACGAGGAAGAAGTGAAACGTTGCAACAAATTCCAGACTCGGTCACGGTCTTTAGTGATGAAGATATCAAAGCCGCTCGTATCACATCGATTAAAGACTTTTCCTCGTTAACACCTAATTTAAATGTTTCAACCAACTTTCGATCTGGTCTCAATTTTGTCACGGTTCGTGGTTTGATCACACCGCAAGTAGGTGAAGCTCCTATTGCTTATGTTGTTGATGGTATTACTGTCCCTAATTTAGAGTTTATCAACCAAGGTTTGCATGATATTGAGCGAATTGAAGTATTACGAGGGCCACAAGGTGCCCTGTATGGTAAAAATGCGATTGGTGGTGCAATAAATATTGTCACAAAACAAGCATCAGATGATGTTGAAGGCAGTATTCAAGCCTCAATTGCAGAAGGTAATGACAAAAAGCTAAATGTTGCAGTGAGCGGACCTATTGTTGAAGATAAGGCTTACTTTAGGTTTTCAGCCAATTACCAAGATTTTGATGGCTTAATCGATAACTCTTATTTAAATGAAAAAGTTGATTATGTTGATGGGGCATTCGGTACTCAAGGTATGCTTGAGTTTTACTTGACTGATTATACAACACTAACCTTGCATGGTAACTATTCTAAGAAAACGCAAGGCAGTAATTATATGGCGTTTGTGGATGTTGACGAACTGGAAGATTTTTCTATCGAGCCTGATGCGAATGCGGTAGGGCTTGATGAATCAGAGCTTTGGTCTGTTTCAGCTAAACTTGATCATGAAACTGATAATGGTGACTTCACTTTTATCGCTTCAGCAAATGATTCTGACATCATGTTTTTCTCCGATGGTGACTTTACACATCAAGACGCGAGTGAAGACAATTTTTACTTCCCAATTACGCAAATAAACCCAATCGAAGAAGACTCTATCAGTGTCGAAACTCGTTTTACTTCTCCAGGTGAAGAAAGCTTTCGTTGGGCAATTGGTGCGTATTATGAATCAAAAGATAGAACCGTATCTTACGATCAAGTATGGGATTTAACGCCAACAGAGCGTGTGACTTATCAGATGGTTAAGGACAATATTTCAGAAGATCCAAGCTTAGTTTTTGTTGGTGAAAAAACAGTACAAGAAAGTAATGCTTACGCGGTTTTTGGCCAAGCAAATTATGACATGAGAGATGATTTAGAGCTAACAGTGGCATTACGTTATGACTCTGAAGACAGAGATGCTTTTGATGAGCGTGACCCAAATGCTTCCAAAGTGAATGATACCTTTAGCCAGTTACAGCCTAAAGCTTCACTTGCTTGGCAAATGACAGAAGATCACCTACTTTATAGCACCTATTCAAAGGGCTTTAGATCAGGTGGTTTCAATGAATACTCGCCAAGTGTTATTCGTAAATATGATGAAGAAATTTCAGACACTGTAGAGTTAGGGCTGAAAACAACATGGTTTGACGGCAAAATGTGGTTGAACATGTCGGTATTTCATATTGAACAACAAGATGCACAATTTACGCGTTTAAACCCTGACACTTTTACCTTAGAAAATTTAAATATTGATGAAGTGGCTATTGATGGTTTTGAACTAGAGATGTCGGCAACAATAACAGATAACTTAAGCATTAATTTTGGTCTTGGTTTAATCGATAATGAGATCACTAAAAATATAGGTAATGATATTCTTTCGGGTAGAGATTTAGCTCAAACAGAAGAGGGTACAATGCCGTATGTATCTGACTTTAATTTGAATGGCTCAATTGATTATTCACAAGAAGCATTTTCTGATTATGTATTTAAAGCTCGTCTTGCCTTTAATACACTTGGACCTCGTTCATTTGATATCTTCAATGAAGATACGGGTGAATCAGACACGCATACATTTTTGAATGCAAATTTCACCTTAGAGAATGAGCAATGGTCAGCTTCAATATTTGCCTCTAACCTAACTGATGAAGCTTCACCAGAAACGGTGTTTTTATTCAACCCACTAATCCGTATGCGCAACCAACCTCGACAAATTGGCGCACAAGTTCGGTATAACTTCTAGTATTAAACCAATCTCATGATGACAAGTAGAGCACTTGTCATCATGAGTTAATTCTTTTTTATTCAAATTTATATGTTTGGTTCAGTAATAAATTTTATCGCTAACTAGATAGAGTTAATTGTGGCTAAGTTTCAATTAACGTTGGTATATAAGGTACAAATTATGACAGTAAGAGTCGCAACAGATGTTGGTGGAACGTTCACGGATCTTGTCTATATTGATGAAGGTAATGTTAAAGCCGTTAAAAGTGATACAACCCCGCCAAATTTCGAACAAGGCGTAGTTAACGCTGCCATTAAAGCGGATATTGATTTATCAGAAGTTGACTTTTTTGCCCATGGTTCTACGGTTGTTATTAATGCAATAACCGAGAGAAAAGGCGTTAAAACAGGCTTGATTACGACAAAAGGTTTTCGCGACGTATTAGAAATTGCTCGTGGTAATACTCCTGATATTTTTAATAACACTTATCAAAAACCTAATCCTTTTGTTGAGCGTCATTTACGATTAGAAGTTGAAGAACGCCTTGATTATAAAGGAAACGTTGTTACACCAATTAATTTGAGTAATTTACAAAACGTGATTGATTACTTTAAATCACAACAAGTTGAGGCCATTGGTGTATGTTTTTTACATGCTTATTTGAATCCTGAACATGAAATTAAAACAGTCGTCGAACTTAAACGATTATGGCCAGAAATTAATGTGATTGCTTCTCATGAAATTTCAAGCGAATGGCGCGAATATGAAAGAACAAGCACCACGGTATTGTCTGCTTATGTATTGCCGCCAGCGCAACAATATTTAGATAAGCTCAAAAGTAAACTGCGTGCTAACGGTTTGAAAAATGATCCGTTTATTATGCAGTCAAATGGTGGGATTTCAACCTTACAATCTGCTCGCGATAATCCTATTACATTAGTTGAATCTGGCCCTGTTGGTGGCATTTTGGGCGCAGCTGCTTATGGAGAAGTGATTGGTGATGGCAATATTATGGCACTTGATATTGGTGGCACTACAGCCAAATGTTCACTTATTCATGATGGTGCAACACGTATTACGACTGAGTATGTTTTAGAAAAAACCGCTAAAAAAGCCGGCTATCCAATTAAAACCCCCGTTATTGATATTGTTGAAATAGGTAACGGCGGTGGAAGTATTGCATGGATTGATGCAGCTAACAGTTTGCATGTTGGACCGCAAAGCGCAGGTTCTCTTCCTGGGCCGGTTGCTTATGGACGCGGCGGTACGGCTCCTACGACAACGGATGCTAATTTAATTACTGGCCGAATCAACAATGAAAATTTTGCTGGTGGAGAAATTCAGCCTGATATTCAGGCTGTTGAAGCCGCTTTTGATACTTTAGCGCAACAGCTAAATGTAAAGGCCATGGATGTTGCTCATGGTGTGCTAAATATTGCTAACTCTAATATGGTTAATGCACTTAAATTAATATCGGTCAATCGCGGTTACGACCCACGTGATTTTTCGTTAATGGCTTTTGGCGGTGGTGGTGCATTGCACGCAACGGCTTTAGGACAAGAGTTAAATGCTCGTAAAGTGATTATCCCTCCATTCGCCGGTGTTTTTTCTGCCTGGGGAATGTTGATGATTGACTTGCGTAGAGATTATATACAAACCCATAGGTTTAATATAAATAACCAAAGTAAATTGACAGTCATTAATGCATTTGAAGGTGTGATTTCAAAAGCTAATTTAGATTATAAAAATGATGGTATGGCGCAAGATAAAGTCAAACATGAACTCTACGTTGATGCGAGATATACCGGACAAGAGCATACCGTTAAAATTCATGTTCCTGATATTGAACTCGATGATGCGGCTTTTATTGCTGAATTATCAGAACGTTTTCATAAAACCCATCAACAAGAATACACTTTTAGATTGAATGACTCAGCAATTGAAGTGGTGAATATTCACCTTGTGGCTTTTGGCATTTTAGAAAAAGCAAAATTAGAAAAATTGCCAGGAGCACATACCAACAACAGTGCTGATGCGGATGTCGCATTAATAGGTAAACGTTTGGTTTATTTTGATAATAAAACTCAGCAAGAATCGGCAATTTATGATCGTGAAAAATTACAACCGGGCATGAAATTTAAAGGGCCAGCGATTATAGAAGAAAGCACCACCACCACCGTGGTATTACCAAATAACCGAGTAGAAGTGGATGACTTTGGTGGGCTTCATATTTACCTGCGCGATTAATCAGTGGTTGTAACCGTTTACTAAGTTGAGTACAAAATTATGAATAAACACGTTGATATATTTACGATAGAAATTATTAAAAATGCTCTTGTTGCGATTGGCGAAGAAATGTTTTTAGCGTTAAAGCGCAGTAGTAAAAGCCCTATTATTTATGAGTCTTTAGATTATGGTATTGGTGTTACCGATGCAGAAGGCCGCCTTATTTCTCAGGGGAATGGTATTCCTGGTTTTATTGGCACCTTAGATGCTGGTGTACAGAATATTATTGCTAAATTTGAAAGTGACAATATTTATCCAGATGATGTTTTTATTCTAAACGACCCCTATGCTGGCGGTGGTACACATTTATCAGATGTCTGTATGATTCGGCCTGTATTTTTTGAAAACGAACTCGTTGCATGGACCGCTAACAAGGCCCATTGGACTGAAATTGGTGGTAAAGATCCGGGCAGTTATAGTGCTGATGCTACTGAAATTTATCAGGAAGGTTTACAGTTTCCTGGCATTAAAGTTTTTGAAAAAGGTGTTCCAAATCAAGCGTTACTTGATTTAATAGAAGTTAACGTGCGATTACCTGAAATGACGTTAGGTGATTTACAGGCCTGTGCCGCGTCATTAAAAGTAGGGGAACAACGTTTTCTTGCCGTGATGGAAAAATATAGCAAACACGTTACTTTAACGGCCATTGATAAATTGCTTGAACACGGCGATTTAATGGTTTTAGAGAAATTTAAAACGCTTCCCAAAGGTGTTTTTGAAGCCCAAGATGTTATAGACGAAGATGGTATGGGTAATGGCCCCTTTACTGTAAAAGTGAAAGTTACCATTACTAACGATTTATTTACCCTTGATTTTACAGGCTCATCAGCGCAGGCTCCTGGCCCAATAAACTGTACTATGGGTGTATTAATATCGGCGGCTCGGGAAGTTTTTATGGGTATTGTTCAACCTGATGCCCCTGCAACCGACGGATGCTTTCGTCGATTAGAAGTTATTTGCCCTGAAGGCACTCTATTAACGGCGAAGCGTCCTGCACCAGTATCTTCGTATTTTGAAGCTATGGTATGTGCCGCCGATGTTACCCGCAAAGCGCTAGCGAAAGTAATGCCGGGTATTGTGACCGCAGGACAGTTTGGCTCGGTTTGTACGATGAATTTATCAGGAACAATGCCTGAAACAGGTGAACCTTACTTGTTAGTTGAGCCTTTAGTTGGTGGTTGGGGGCTTCAGTTGGTAAAGATGGTGAGTCAGGCCAATTTTGTGTCGGTAACGGTGAAACGAGCAACATTCCTATCGAAATTACTGAGGCCCGTTATGGTGTATTGGTTGAACAGTATGCTTTTAATAATGATTCTTCCGGTGCTGGTGAGTTTAGAGGCGGCAATGGTGTCGTACTCGATTATCGTATACTGTCTGATAATGCTGACATTTCTAGCTTTTTTGGCCGCGGCATCACTGCGCCATGGGGTATTGACGAAGGCGCAGATGGCTCATGTAACTATGTAGAAGTTTTTGACTCAGATGGAAAAGCAAAAGCAAAATTTAGTAGAAAGAGTCGTTATGCGCTAAATAAAGGTGATTTATTACGATTAGTCACTGGCAATGGTGGCGGTTGGGGTAACCCGGCTAAAAGGTCTAAAATTGACGTACTAAATGATGTTAAAAATGGTTTTATTACAGAAAAAGATGCCAAGACTATTTATAATGTTACCTAGTGTGATTAAGACTAAATTAAAATTTTTGTCTGCAGGTTTCTGAAAAATGAGAGTAATTAATGTTGTATAACCTATTTGATAAAAGTAACTCAGATTTAAAGTATGGGCTAAGTGGCTTAGCTACAGCGCCTATAGGCTATCTTGTTTTATTATTTTTACCGGTCTATTTGGAAGTCGTTGGTATCAACTTATCTTTAACCGACCAGCAAATTGGTTGGTTAGCGTCTACAGACTCAATCGGTTTAGCACTGGCAACATTTGTTTTTTCAGTTTATATCAAAAAATTAAATTTTAGGACCGTATTATTTGTAGGTGTAGCGATTACAGTAGTCGGCAATTTACTTTCAGCCTTAATACAAGATTTTCTTGTCCTGTGTTTGGTGAGAGCCATCACAGGATTAGGTGAAGGAATGATTGTCGCTGTAGGGATCAGCGCTCTGGGCATGACAAAGAATCCCAATCGATGGTTTGGATTTTATACGGCGGCAATGGTGGTAGTGCAAGCGATTGGCTTAGTGCTAGTACCGATTATATATGATCATTATTTATTATCAGGCGTCTTTGTTGGTATGGCTTTGTTTTATTTACTACCGCTGGCTGTTATTAAACTATTGCCGTGTAAAAGTAATGATTATTATGTCGAAGAAGATACCGCTCGCCCTAAGTCAGAACCACCGAAGAAGTTACTTAACTTAGCTCTAATAAGTTTACTTTTTTGTTATATTGGCGTCTCTGGGGCATGGGCATATATGTCTTTAATGGGCACTAGTGTTGGTTTAACGTTATCTTTTGTATCGCAAGCACTTGCTTTGTCGATGGTTGCCGGTTTGCTCGGTGCTATATTTTTTGCCCTGATTGGTGATATGAGTAAAAAAATAGCACTCATGCTTATTTCTTTAATTCTCATGGCTCTTTCATTATGGGGTTTAGATAGTAATTTAACAGAACTACGCTATTTAATTGCTTTGTGTGTTTTTGCTTTCTTTTGGAGTATTGCATCAGCGCGAATATCTGCGGCGATTTCGGATGTTGATCATTCTGGTAAATATATCAGTGCTGCGCAAACAGTGTTGGGTTTTGCTTATATTTTGGGGCCAATAATAGCTTCAACTTTAGTACAAGATAGTGGCTATACAAAAGTCATCATGATGGGTTCGGTATTATTTGGCTTGTGCTTTATTTTCTTATTGCCTTTAGCGCGATTTAAAACTATCAATTTAGCTAAATAAGCGTAATCAACTGAACATAACAAGGTTTAGTTCAGTTGATCATTTATTTTTAATAACGAGCTATAGAGTTGATAAGTACTTCATGTTCTAAATATTCTTTGTTTTCTGCTTTTTTATAAATTAAATCAAGAATTTCTCTACCTTTAATAATTCGTCCAAAAGCAGCGAATCCCAGTCCGTCGTTGTATCGTTTTCCACCATAATTTAGTTCAGGCTGGTCATTTATGCAGAAGAAGAAACTTCCATCAGCCGTACCGGGTTCAAACCTAGCCATAGAAATAGTGCCATCTAAATGTGAAATACCCGTCTCTTTTGTTGTTTCATGCACTATGCCCGCTAATAAATTTTGGTGCCCTGGTGGTAAACCTGCTTGAATAACATTTATTTTTGCGTTTGCATCCTCTGCTTGTTCAGCATTATGATTAGTCACTATTCTAAAAATGCTGCTACCATCGAATAATTGATTATCAACATACGTTAGAAAGTTAGTTACAGTGACTGGAGCTTCTTTCAAAAATAGTTTGATAGTGATATCACCTAAGGGTGTTTTCAGTAAAACAGTTGGATAAGTATTCATCATAATTCCGATAGTAATTGTACTTTTAGATACGCGAACATTCATTATGATGAGTATTGAGCAAATATAATTTAGTATTGAAGGCTTTAAACACAATAATCTGCTTATTTTAAAGTAGTTTGAATAGATATATTCATAAGAGGGAAGCATGGCAAAAAAACACATAAAGTTAGACCGAATGAATCGCCGTATATTGTCAGAGCTTCAAAGTAATGCACGTATTAGTAATAATGACTTATCTGACGTCATAGGTTTGTCGCCAAGTGCATGTTTGCAGCGCGTGAAAGCGCTTGAAGATGCAGGTTTTATTATTGGATACGCTATGGTAACTAATGTTGATAAATTATGTGTTAATGTGAAAGCTTATGCACACTTTTCTTTAAAAAGTAATACTTATCAACATTGTGGAATATTCGAAAAAGGTATTAGAAAATACACTCAAGTAGTCGATTGTATGAAAGTTAATGGCGGTGTTGATTATATTGCCTTTATGATGTGCTCAACAATTGAAGACTTTAATCGTGTTTGTAATGACATGATGCAAGATACTTTAGGCATTGAAAAAATTAACAGCCATTTTGTTCTTGATACTGCAAAATGGTTTGGTGGCTACCCTCTTGAAACTCTAGAATGGAAAGCACAAGAAGAATAATAATGTACTAATTTTAGTTTATTGCTTATCTATGTCTGATCCAAGTTTTTACTTTAGAGGCGAAAGCTGAAATATTATGATAAATCTCCCTTTTGTCGGAGTTCTGAGTAGGGCGTTCGAAGCTAAGTCAGAAAATATAATACATTTATTTTTGACTATTATGTAAAAATTAGTGTTTACAAGCATAAGACCACCTTCATCTTTGAGCTTAAACTAGCCCCAACAATAAGTATTGAATTTATTACTTGCCTAAATAGCCACTTTTTCCAATAAAGTGGTCTTTAGTATTAATTTATTTTTGTGATTTTCTATTTAGAGCAAGCAAATAAAAAAGCAGATATTAATGACTTAATATCTGCTTTTTACTTAATCAGTTAATAAATAATTACTTTTGAGGTGTAATTAAGTATTTCTCACCTGTCGCTTGCTTTGAATAAGCTGCCATCGATTTTAATTGTAATACTTCTGCCAACGACACTTCATGTGTGTAGTGGCTAGCAAATGTGGTGGTAATTTCATCTGCAACACGTTTGCGCATAGCAATTACCGTTTTAGTCCCTAACTTACCTAGTGCATTGAATAATAAGAAGCCATTGACACCCCAAGCAAAACCAAAGTTACGATTAAGTGTTATTGGGCCACGATCTAATGCGCCATAAATGTACACTTGTTTGTACGTGTCAGAGCCATAAACGCTATGTTCTTTCATATCACGACACGCAACAACTTCCATACAATTAAGAATGTCACTGGTTAGCTTGCCACCACCAATAGGATCGAACGCGATAGTGGCACCTGTTTCAATAATTGCCGCCGTTAAGTCAGCAAGAAAAGTATCACTACTTGAGTTAACAACATATTTTGCGCCCATATCACGTAACAATGTTTCTTGTTCTGCTTTTCGTACGATGTTGATTAAATCAACGCCATCGGCAATACAAATACGGTTTAGCATTTGACCAAGATTTGACGCTGCTGCCGCATGAATAATAGCTTTATGGCCTTCAGCACGCATAGTTTCAACCATAGCCAATGCCGTAAGTGGGTTCACAAAAGAAGAAGCGCCTTCTTTCGCCGTAGTACCTTCTTTTAATGGTAAACAGCTTTGCACGTTGGCAGAAATATATTGGCGATAAGTACCACCGCCAATAACGGCAACAGTTTTACCCATTAGTGCTTGTGCCGCAGGTGATGATCCTGCCGCTATAACAGTTCCTGCACCTTCATTACCAACAGGGATCGCTTTACCAACACGTGTTTTAACCGCAGGCATAAATTTAGCTGGAACATCTGCTGTAATCTCTGGATTTTGTTCAGTGCCTGACTGTTTTGCTGTTGTCATATCTGCGGCGCTAAAAAGAACGGCTAAGTCAGACGGATTTAATGGTGCAGCTTCAAGACGAATAACCACTTCATCGGCACCAGGTTGAGGTATTTCGATGTTTTTTAAAGCAAGTGTTAATTTATTGTCTTCACTGATAGTTGAAGTTAGTTGGATATTTGACGTTGTCATATTGTTTGCTCCTGCAAATAATGAAATTTTTGAACCAATAAGGTTATGATATTGGTGATACTTTGTTGGTAATTAAATTCAAATAAATATTTTGTCCTAGGGATTTGTCTTGGATATTTATCTTGGTTATTTGGTATTGCCTACTTTCATCGCTAACTCGATGTTATCCGGCGTTTGCCGCTTTAATTTGAGCGGCCACCTTTTGCATAAACTCAGGTATATTGGCCTGACGATCCGCTTCCACTTTTTGGGCGATGGCAGATTGGCTCATGGCATTGTTCCACTCTTTCATTCCGGGTACTTCAGCCAGTACATCCCAGTTAAGTTGACTAGAGCCAAAAGCGCTAACAATAGTGTTTACATAATAAAGGTAGATGTCAGCCATAGTTAATTCTTCACCTGCCACCCAAGGCGAAAACTTGCTTAAGCGACTTAGAGCTGTAATGCCTCGACTTAATACTTGGCGTACTTCAGTTGCGATCGACTCTGGCACTGCTGTACCTGAAAATGCATAAGGTATCAGTCGTCTACTTGGCAGTTCAAAGTATAGCTCAGCCATTTTCATAATTTGACGCACAACAGCACGCTCTCCAGCATTTTCAGGGTATAGCGGAGTTGCTGGATATGTGTCCTCGATAAAGTCGCAAATAACACTCGACTCTGAAAGCTCAAGGCCTTCATCAGTGGTGATAACAGGTACCTTACCCGCAGGACTAATTGCTAGTAATGCTTCACTGCTAGCGTAAAGCAGGTTTTCTTTAAAAGGCAGATCTTTGTATAGCAATACATGTTTCACAAGGTTGTAGTAGTTACTCGCGGCAAAACCGTGCAAAGTTATCATAAGTAAGTGTCCAATTTTTAACGTGAAAGTGTATTTAACTGTGTTTAGTTGCGTTTAATTTTGTTTAATTTTGTTTAATTTTGTTTAATTCGAGATTAAATCCCGAAAGCACAATCAAACCCTCATTTTTTAACACGTTGCCACTAAGGCAAAGTTGTATTGTTTAAGCTAAACCTATTATTACTTGTTTTAATTTGGTTATATATAAGGGAAAATGCGAATCACTATTGCTTTTAAAGCAACAATCAAGCGAAAGTATTTATAATGGAGAAGCCAGTTGGATCAATTACGTGCAATACGCTATTTCAGTAAAGTTGTCGAAACGGGCAGTTTTACCAAAGCAGCGAATGCTTTAAATGTGCCGCCATCATCGTTGTCGAGGCGCGTTGCTGATTTAGAAAAGAGTCTTGGCGCAACATTATTAAAGCGCTCGACCCGAATCGTTAAACTGACAGAAGTAGGGCAAATTTATTATAACGATGTCCAACAAATATTGAATCAACTAGAACAAAGTAATGAAACAGTGCGAAGTTATCAAACAACACCCATGGGGCGTTTATCTATAAGTTCCATGGTGGGTTTTGGTGAAAAAATATTACTGCCTTTACTAGATGAGTTCAGCGAGTTATACCCGGAAATTATATTAGATATCAGTTTAAGTGATGAATTATCAGCATTAGGACGTGACGATGTCGATATTGCGATTCGCGGTGGATACGCGCCAAATGAACGCGTATTAGCCATAAGACTTATGAACAATGGCTTTATCCCTGTCGCTTCGCCAAGTTATTTAGAACAACACGGCATACCCAGCAACGCAATGGAACTAAAAGAACATAATGGCATTTATTTTAAAACGCCAACAGGACCAACGCCTTGGTTATGTAATATGAACGGTCAATGGCATGATGTTTCGGGGCCAGCGATAGCGATTTCAAATAACGGACCGTGGTTAGCAAAAAAAGCGTGCGACGGCGAGGGCATTTTAATGTCAACGCGATGGGCGTTATCTTCATATCTTGAGTCAGGAAAGTTGCAAGAACTTAAGTTTGAACATGAGTTAGCGATAACTCAAAATTCTGATATGGCGGTTTATTTGTTGTATCAAAAACAGCGCTACTTAGTCCCAAAAGTAAAAGCGGCGGTAGACTTTTTAGTACAAAGAATAAAAGAATAAAACGAAGGGTAATTAGTGAATAATGGGGCTCGAGAGTAAGTTGGATAAATTGTTGTATGCTCATATAACTTATTAATGGGTTTTTGTATAAATAATAGATAAAAAACACGTCCTTAAGCTAAAGCTTTTAACTAAGCGACCGATAAATTACTTAATAGGGTTTAGCGATTAAGGATAATCATGGTTAATAATATACTTGGAAGTCAGGCTAATTTAAGCACTATGCTTGCCCAATCAGTTAATAACGCAAACCAAACCTCAGTGACTCCTTCACTTCGCACCAGTGGCGACCTTCAAGCTATTAATGATTTACAAACTAACGCGCCTAAAATAACGAATGAGTTATTAAACCAGCTAAACAGTGAATCGATAGCTAGTAATCAAAAAGTAGGGGATATTTTACAACAGCAACTTACCTCGTTATTTACTATTTCAAGCACGCCTAGCATGCTCAACTATAAACTCTCCAATGAAGAACTTGCCTTACGCACAGTTATAAGCTCTCAGAATGAGGGGTTATTAAAAAAGGAAAGCAGCGGCCAATTAATTGAGCGTTTAAATACGTCAGTTAAAAATATTCAGAATGCTTATGCCAATACTAGCGATATTTTATCCAGCTTAGGGCAGCTTGGGCATGAGCAAAAAACATTTTTAGCTTCAAGCCAGCAACGTGTTGAGCGCACGCTCAATCCTTACATGGAAAGTACTAATCGCAGCAAGTACGAAGATGACGATAACTATTTATTTGAGCTTTCAATAAAAACCAAAGAGGGTGATGTAATAAATATAACGTTTAATTCGTCACAAGGTTACGATGAAAAAACGGGTGAGGCCGTTGATGGTTTTAGTTTAAGCTACGAAGTAAATGGCGATTTATCTGAGGAAGAACACAAGGCACTTTCGCAAGTGCTAAATGGTGTTGGCGAAATGGCTGATGAGTTTTTTAAAGTGAGTGAAAATTCATTTAGTCCTATTATAGTGCCGAACCAAACAGATATGAGCTTAGACTTTTTAGCAGGCTTTAATAGTGAGCAGCTAGCGGGTTTCAATGTGTCGTTTTCAACAACTCAAAATGATGCGCTAGATACAGGCGAAAACAATCTTGATTTAAGTTACTCCATTGATGAAGCATCAAATCAGCAAGCGCTTGTGTTTAAATCAGAAGGTGGCCAAAACGAAATCGATTTTGCGTTAGATATGTCGACCATTGGCGGTAAAGATACACAGCAAATACAGCAATATTTAGCGTCGCTCGATCAAAGCCTAGAAGATAGCCGAGTAAATAGTACCGAGGACGATAAAAAGTCGGCATTTGGTCACAAGGGCGACGAGGCAATGCAGCAAGGCTTTGCATTGTTTAAAGGGGCTTTTGCGAGTATGTCGTCGGCGGCTGAGCGTTATAGCAATTTAGAATCACTTGCAGATCAGCAATTTAATGATGGGCGCGCCATGGTTGCAGACTTGGTCGATAACATGATCATAAACGATAGCCGTTACCAAGGGCTAGCTGATAAAGCCCCCAATACATTAGGATCGGGTATTTCTAAGCTCGCTGATTTTGATGCCACATTTTCTTATGCACTGGATAACGGAGACTATCAGCCTAAAAGCACTATTGAGCTAAGCCAAGCTACTGAGCAAACCCAATTAGGGGATCTTAGTGGTGTAACGCAAAGTAAAAACGTGAGTAGCCACTTTGATTATCAATACAGTCGCCCTGATTATTACGACAAAGAAGAAAGTTATAACGTAGGTACAGCGATTAAGAATAAAGAGCTTGTAGGGCTTGAACAGTCTCACGAAGTTGATGTTGATACAAAAATGCATGCGTTTAACCCGCAAACGAATCAATACGAGCTGCAAATGGCGATGAAAGAGCAAACCGTTAGTAAAAGTGACATTCGATTAATTGATGATATTTGGCTTGAAGCAAACGAGAATAGCCATAACATGAGTAAAAAAGAACGTGTTGAAAGCGATGAAAAGCAAGCCGAATTCAAAACTACAAGCAGCCACTCTCATAACAAGTTAGTTACCTTAATTGGTGATTTAGATAAGTTGGCTGAAAATAAAGATGTAAGACGAGAGTTTTTAACTAACTTATCGCAAGTTAACTTTTTTATGGATAAAAAGTAACGCCTTAGAGTTGTTCACTCCACAATAAATATTGAGTATAGTCGTTAAATTAGTCATTTTAAAATTTAAAATGACTATTAATAGTGCTTAAAATAAATGATTTTCCGCTAGAGGGATAATAAATCAGTTTACCCAAAAAATTATATAAAAATGCCAGTCATTATAACCTAACTTGTAGTAGCTCAGACGTTATCTAATAATGCTAATTATCAGTGTTTAACTAAAACTGAGAGACATCTTTAAGCTGTTAGTTCGACTTGTCAAAGAAACGCTAACTTTTGCCGCAAAAGAGACCTTTGCCCCCTAAATCAGTACCAAAACGGTCTTCTTTGATACGAAAACGGAAGTTTTACTATTTCGTTTTTATGACTTTTCTGTGCGCATTGCTGACATTAATGTGTAATTTTTTGCCATATATTTTCTAATGAATTATTCGTGTTATATTACTGAGATTACTTAGTAATAGTTTTTCATTAGTTAAACCGTTCTAATTTGTTGAAATTGATGATTATTGAGCCATAACTAATCAAAAGTAAGGAGTGGATATTACTGAAAAGTATCCACAATTAGCTGTTAAGTGACTACACTAAAGCTTAATAATGAATCATCCTATCAATATAGTAGATGAGAGAAATATGAAAACATTAGCTAATAAAACTATTTTCATTACAGGTTCCAGTCGAGGTATTGGTCGTGAAATTGCTCTGCGTTGTGCCCGTGAAGGTGCCAATATCGTTATAGCATCCAAATCAGATGAACCTCACCTTAAACTGCCTGGCACCATTCACTCTGTCGCTAAAGAAGTGGAGGATGCAGGAGGTAAATCACTGGCCATTAAACTCGATGTGCGTAGCGAGGCGCAGATAGAAGAAGCTATGCAGCAGGCTGCTAATACCTTCGGGGGTATTGATGTGTTAGTCAATAATGCCAGCGCCATTCAATTAACTGACGTAAAAAACACCGAACTGAAGCGCTTTGACTTGATTCATTCGATCAACACTCGCGGTACATTAGCTTGTTCAAAAATGGCCATTCCCTATTTAAAGGAGGCTGACAACCCACACATATTAACGCTCTCTCCTCCTATTAATATGGGAAAACACTGGTTGGGCGGATATATTCCTTACACTGTAACTAAATATAGTATGACATTACTGGCGCTTGGGTTAGCCGAGGAGCTACGCGCCGAAGGTATTGCGTCCAATACTCTATGGCCTCAAACCACGATTGCTACCGCCGCAATAGAATTTGCTGTTGGCCGTGAACTATTAAAGGTTTCACGTACACCAAAAATTATGGCTGATGCCGCTTATGAAATTTTAACCAGCGAGAGTAAAGTTGTTTCTGGTGAGAGTTTCATTGATGAAACTTTGTTACGTGAGCGTGGTTATACTGAGTTTGAACAGTATAAATACGACCCTGATTGTGATGAGTTATATGTCGATTTATTTGTTGATAAGTATTTTAGAGTTTCCTCTTAATACCCCATATGTAGTAGAGACTAAAAAATTTCGGCTCCACCATGCTCAATTAGCTGTAATGGCTAATGTCTCTAATATGGCATGACCTGAACTGTATTGATGATTGCTTTACTTCCGCTTATGGCTAGCTAGTCTCTAATGGTCACTAGCTTAATGTTAACAAAGATACGTTAGTGGACATTGACATCAATAGATCTCTCAGTTGTTTGAAGTGTTCAGAAGACGTAGATCTACCTTTACCCTGACAGACAACTAAGCCATGAGAGTCATTCAAAGGAGAAGTATTTAGTGTTAAAACTAATACTTAGATTCAAATAGTCCGAATCATTAATCGACTTCAGCCTGAAGTATTTACCCATCTACGTTAACAAATGGTACTTAATCCTTTAGTAGGTTTTACTTATAAAAACCGATCAGATAATATTGATATAATTCACCTTTTCACGGAAACGAAATATCATGAAAAATAAAGGGATTTTATCACTCGCACTCTTACTACTTCTATATTCTTCATGCTTTTATGTTAATGCTAGCCTTATAACATACAATGGTTACAGCTATGACGATTCATCAAATATTGTAAAAAGTGATTCATTAGATTGGTTGAGGTTAGATTTAACAACTAACGAATCAATTTATAGCTTTCTAAATAATGAATTGATTTATTCAACGAGTGAATGGAGACTAGCTACATCATACGAGGTTGAAGGTCTATTCAATGACCTTTTTTCAAGTATAAATTGGAATCTCACATCTTATCCAAGTGACCTGGAAATTTATAAGCGTTATTCATTTCAGGGAAACAATAGTCCAACAAGGAAATTTATAGAGCTATTTGGTTATACTAGTTTGAATGATTTGTTTGACGACCAGCTTCAAGCAAATTCAATTTTTTATGACCCTTATATTAGCAGGATTGGCTATATCAATGTTCATGATTATTACAAATATGGTCAGTTTGGAGCAGCAGTTAATGAATCAGTAAAGTATGCGTTTTTTGATCCATCCACTTCTAATTTCAATATTAATTCTAAATCACCCAGTTTCAGTTTAATGCTAGTAAAAGTAAATGAAGTACCTGAACCATCAAGCTTATATCTTTTAGTCCCGCTCCTCCTAACACTCATAAGATCTAAAAAGAAGTTGAGAAAATAAATATGAAGAAGTTAATTATCATAGTTTGTATTTTTGCATTAACCGCGTGTGCTTCGAAGATGACGAAGCTACCGTTGGGGCAAATAACTAACTAAAGATACTCTCCTGTAGAAATAAATCTCCCTGTCGTTAATGAAGTTAATACCACTAATGTATTTGCACTACCAAGTAACTGACTTGTTATCAGTTGGCTTAAATTTGGCCTATATGAAATTTGCACTCATCAGTTGAACTCACAGCTTAAACCAGCCCCACAAGTGAGTAGAAAGTTTTGGCCAATATTACCCTAAATATGCTTATCAATTTGTAAAAGCTTAATGTCCGCAACTGGCTAGGAGCTGCCGTATTGATTTAGTCACTCGTAACTTCCGCAATTCGCACAAAGTGAGCTTTAAATCTAGTGATACCTAATTCTGCAATGGGCCTCAAAATCGACAGAAGTTATTACTTGCTTAAATAGTTACCTATATAATATAAAGAGGGTTAAATATTATTCGTATTTAACACAAGCTATTTCATATTTCGTCAGTTGATAATTTGTCTAGTGCAACCACCTGATTACGACCATTTTTCTTAGCTTGATATAACGATTCATCAGCCAATTTCATCAATTCATCGAAACTAATGTCATTAGGAAAACCACTCGCCACACCAACGCTTATTGTGACTCTGGCAATATTGCTTACCATACAGTCATCAAAATAGCGTCTTAATTCTTCTGCCAAAAACTTTGCTTGCATAATGTCAGTATCAGGTAGAAATACGAGAAACTCTTCACCTCCCCAACGAAGAATAATGTCAGAAAGTCGTAAGCGACGTTTAAGTGTTTGAGCGACATGCTTTAGCACATCATCACCCATTATATGGCCAAATTCATCATTAATACGTTTGAACCAATCCAAATCTAATAACATTATAGACATCGAAGTTTTTTGTCGTTCACCCAGATTCCAGATAGGATATACAAGCTCAGTCAGGGCACGGCGATTAAATAAACTGGTTAGCGGGTCAATTCTGGCATACTTCTCTGCAGATAACCGGGCGTCATATGCCATTTTAAAATTGAATCCAAACGACATTGACAATAATGACATTTCCAAAAGCATACCTAATTCAATACCTCTAAATGCCCATTGTGTATAGGGAAACAATCCCCACGTTGTCATGCTAGATATGGTCGCTCCACATGTGCCTATTAAGACCGCAGGTACAAAAAACTTGGCTAAATTATTTCCATTTTTAAATGAGTAATAACCAATCACTAACATCCAGACAGACATGGTTGTTAGGATCATGAGTTGTGCCATCACAGCAAATGAACGGCTACCAACGACAACAATAATAAAACCTATAGTGGCTAACCCTCCGTAAATTAATCGTCGATATGAATACAACCGAGGTAAGTATTTTTCTGCCTGTAAATATTCAATGGTAAACACAACCCCTGAAAACAAATAAACAAACATCAGTAAAGGCATAAGCCATTGTTGCATCAATACCTCACTAGGCCAAAGTAACCAGAAACCATGTCCCGTATAAGTAAAGTTGAATGCTGTAAATGAGAATAAATAGAACGAATAAAGACAGTATCTTAACTCTTTAGAGTATGCATACAGCGCTAAGTTATATATTAATAGTATGATTAAAGCGCCATACAAAGCGCCATAAAAATAAGCATTCTGTTGGTCAAATTTATCAACACTTTGTTCATCGCCAAGATAGACAGGGAATGTCATAGGATCATCAGATTTTATACGTAAGACAATATAGGTAATGCCAGGCTTAAATGTAAAAGAGACTGACGGCATACGCTTTTGACGTTCTCGGGAAAGAAATGATGATGTATCACCAAGTTTTACGTTTTTACTTAAAACATTCTGTTGATAAAAGTAAACGTCTAATTCATCTAACCATGCGTTATCAATTTTGAGTATTAATGATTCAGCATTTTCTGTAGTGTTTGTGACGGGTAATACGGCCCAAACTGTACTTTTAGAGAAGCCAAAGCTAACCTGATTTTCATCATTTTTAATAAACGTACCTAAATTAAATTGGGCTAACACTTGGTCAATTTCTAATGAATGTTCATAGTCTTTAAAGATAAACAGCTCTGAATTGACGAGTTTAAATTCAGCATTAGAAGGGAGTGATTTAGCGCCCACAACGCTAGAAAATATGACAAGTAGCACTAGCCATATTTTATAAAGTGATTGATAAATGCTTGTCGATTTATTCACGGTTTAATTTAATTTTTGTGATAGGTTTACAAAGGTTACATGACCGATGAACTTGCAAAGCTAGCTTTTTCAGCTCCAGATTCAATCTCTGTCCAAACTCGTATAAAATTTCCTCCTAGAAGCTTAGTTATTTGCTCATCGTTATAACCACGGCTTTGTAGTCCTGCAACTAAATTAGGGTAATCGGCAACAGATTTTAGCCCTTCTGGTAATGCTCCTTGTACGCCATCAAAGTCAGAGCCAATACCCACATGATCAATGCCTACAAGTTTTATAGCATAGTCAAATTGGTTAAGCACAGCGTCTATAGGCGTCACTGGAATAGGGTGTTTATCCCACCATTTTTTATCAAACAATTTTTCATCTATTAATTCAGTACCTGAAACACTCGCAACTTGGTTTCGTTTTGTTATCGCAGCTTTCTCTTTAAAAAAAGTTTGAAGATCATCTGCCGACTTTCGATTTATAAAAGGTATACCAAAGGATATTTGTATCACCCCACCTTTAGCCGCTATTGCCAGTGCAAGTTCATCACTAATATTGCGTTCAAATCCGGGAGTGAAATGTCTAAAAGCAGAGTGACTCGCAATTACTGGTACTTTGCTCAATAACAGAACGTCTTTCACCGCTTTATCGGATAAATGCGACACATCTACTATCATGCCTATACGGTTCATTTCACTCACAACATTCTTACCAAAAGGGCTTAATCCGCTCCATTGGCGTTGCGGATCATAGGAGGAGTCGCTAATGCGATTACTAGCGCTGTGTGCTAATGTAATATAACGGATCCCGCGTTTAAAAAATTTACCAACTTGATTGATATCATCCTCAATTGGAGCGCCATTCTCCATACCAAGTGCTAGCAATACACGGTTACCTGCTGTTAAAGTTTCGATGTCCTTGGGTGAAGTTAAAAGTCCAAATTTATCAGGATGACGTGCAATTAACGCTTCAATACTATCAATCTGGATATGAGCATTTTGTTTTGCTTTCCCTTGTTGATCATCACTAGCTGAAGTGTAAATTGACATAAAAGCAACATTAAGGCCGCCAGAATAAGCGCTTGAGTAATCAAATTCACGATTAGGTGTAATGGAGCCAAGGTCACGCCACTCAGCAAGTAACTTGCTAGGGGCATCAATGTGTGTATCAACAATGATGGCTTTTTTCGCCAACTCCTTAGCTGTCAGCTGTGTTGTGTTCGCCACTGTGCTTACAGTATTAAGTAACAAAGCTATAACGATGGTGACCGATAGTTGCTTATTCATTGATAATTCATCCTTTTAATATCGAAAAATACTTTTTATAACATTCAAATTATCGGCATGACTATTATCCTAATTCGATAGTCTGTCGAGTGATCAATTTACTTTATTATAGAAGTTAGAATACAACTTGGTAGATGTTAATTCTTGTTGCTTAAAGTAAACAGGTTATAAATTACATTAACCTCGATTAAGTCTTTACCGACGATAAACAGACTCTAAATTTAAACTTTATTTAACCAAAGGCAATTTTACTAAAACATCTACCCCTTGTGCATTTTGCTTATTAACTGCCTTAATTGCGCCATTATGAAACTGGCAAATTAACCGAGCTATGTATAAACCTAAGCCTAAATGAGGCTGTTCATTATTGTGTTTTGTTCTAATGGATACCATAGAGTCAAATAGTTGTTCACTCATTTGCTCAGGCAATAACTCACCATTATTACTAATGGTTAATATTACTTGTTGATTTGACTCTTTAATGCTGACCTCAACATTTGCATCATTAGAAAACTCGACGGCATTAGCGATAACTTTATCTAATAGCTGCGCTATGTGCTCAGGTGAACCTAATACTTTTAACTTTGCCGATGAAATATCGTTAAATGCAAAGTTAATGTTTGGATAGATCAAACGATATCCTTGCATACAGCCATTAAAAACAGGGGCTAAGTCGAATAAGGTTTTATCGGTATTTTGTAGCATTTGTTCAATGCGCGTTGCTTCATTCATATTGGTTAAAATTAAGCTTAATCGTTCAATACCGTGTTGTGCGCGCACTAAATACGGGTTTTCATTCTCAGTGGTTTGTCCGTTTTCATTATTTAGATTTTGTGAACTTAAGGTTTGTTGTTGAATAGCTAAAGTTTCTAACGATGTTCGAACCACGGCAATAGGTGTACGCAGTTCATGCGATAAACGCGACGACATATTTTCTAAATAATGATTATATTGTCCAAGTCGATTAACCGCGGTTGAAAAACTCCGTGATAAATCGCCAATTTCATCGTTAGTAGTTGAGGTATCAACATTACCGCTAATACGACCATGTTCGTCAATTGCCATTTCAGCTTGATTGCTTAAGGTTCTAATGCGGTTTGAAATACGTGATGCAAACAAGAAAAATGCCAAAGCGCCCAATAGCATAATAGCTAAAATAGAGCTGAACAGTTTTTCTAACGCTTGATTTCTCAAGGTGCGAATACCATTAGTTGTTTCTTCAACAATCACAGCACCTTTTACATGTTCGTCAATAAAAATAGGATAGGCAGCTGATAGCACCACCGCTTGTTGGTCAGTGCTCAAACGCCATTGCGACATAGGCTCACCCGCTAAAGCACTTTCAATATGTTTACCGGTGAGATTTTCTGAATCATAGAGTTGGTCAATAAAGTTACGCGGTGGTTGGGTGAGTATTATTTCGTAAAGCGGCTTGAGTATATTGTTTTCAAAGGTTAACCAAACAGAATAGATAAAACTAGTATCCGCATTATCTTCACGTTGGTTATCAAGGTTTACGCGTTTATTCCACACGCCATTGGCTTTTTTAATATTCCCCGTAGTGGCTAATACACGGTGATGTTGATCAACAACCCAAATGCTTGAATTGGTGTAACTCATACCCTTAACAATGCGCTCAATTTCAGGTGAGGGCACTAAAATAGTACCTAAAGTTTCTGCCGAACTTGGGTCTGCTGAGCCAAGAGATGCTTCGATTACACCTAATGGGCTATCAACATCGTGCACAGCAAAGGCAATGTTGTCGTTAAACTCAGTTAATGGCACGCGTACTTCAACATTATAACCTTGTGGTGTATCGCGCCAATGACCTTGAATTTGTCTCGCTGGAACGGGTATGTCATCTGTGATATCTGTAATGCGATAAGCGTCAATCCAGCCGGTGGTTTTATTGCTGATAATAAAACGACTAAACACATTTTGGGGATTGATAAAGGCAAGCTCTAAATGATCATTATTTACAATACTGCGCGCATTGCTGTCGCGATAAATAACCTTGTCGTCGATTACTACAAAGTATAAATATAAATATTTACCGTAAGTACCAACTGCAGCAGTAAAGTTTATTGATAATTGCTCTGGGGTTAATTGACTATAAAGCTGATTGTTTTGCTGATAAAAGTGCGCTTTATTAGCAAAGTCGGGCCAATCTTGATTTAAGCCATCAAGCTGAATCGGCGCTGACAAGCCATAACTGTAGAGGTCTTTACCTTTTTCTACACTGGGTAAAAAACTCGCTTGATTATTAAATAAATTGGCGCGTTCATGCATCGCAGTTGCGAGTGCTCTTGCGGTACCTATGATGGTTTGCTCTTGGCCGTAGCGTAAGTATTTTTCCATTTCCCAGACATATTGGTAGCCAAACCAAGGAATGGTGAATAAAAAACCAGATAATAATAGCAGCTTACTTCTTAAGCCAAAACGCCACTTCATTGCCATATCTATTTAGCTACCTGTTGATGCTATCGTTGTTTGATTCCAGCGATAGCCCATGCCATAGACTGTTTCAATACAATTAAAGTCACCATCAAGTTGGTTAAACTTTTTACGAATTCGTTTGATATGTGAAGTAATGGTGGAGTCATCAACATATATTTTTGAATCTTGCATTAACTGACTACGGTTTTTTACATGTCCTGGATGTTTTGCTAGGGCAAACAACATCCAAAATTCAGTAATGGTTAATTCTACGTGCTGATCTTTCCATTGAATGGTCATTCGTTGACTATCTATTGTTAGTGGTCCAATAGTTAGCATGTGATCTACCTGTTGTGGCTTACCTAAGGCGTCTTGGCGTCGAAATAGTGCGGCTATCCGTGCTGATAAGTGCGGTAAGCTTATATCTTTTGTTAGGTAGTCGTCAGCACCAATACGTAAACCTGAAACAGTGTCTACGTCGCTATCGCGAGCAGTTAAAAATATGATAGGTAAAGTAGTCGACTTTGATCTTAACCATTGGCACAACTCAAAACCTGCGTCGTATTCGTGCTCAAGACCTATATCTAAAATAGCTAAATTGGGCAAACGTAAGTTAAATGCTTCTATTGCGCTATTTTTATTGGCATAGGTTTGTACCTGATAGCCTTGCATGCGCAATACATCAGCGTAGTTTTCTCTAATGGCAGCATCGTCTTCGACAATAGCGATCCGTTTCGACATGTTTATCCTTTATGTGTTTTGGCTAACTACTTTTAATTATCTGGGGTAAATAATATCGAATAAACAGCACTGATGCTGCTAAATGTTGTAATTGCCATAATGTTGCCACATTTGCTCAGTGAATTGTCATTTTTGCGTCCTCTAGTCGTCGTATTTGTGGGTTTTAATAACATCATCAAAACAAAGCAGCTACTTAAACCCTAAGTTAGCAATTATTTATTAAGCACATAACCGACGAGAGAATTAAAATGAAAAATACATTAACAACAAATCCATTAAGCAAAGCATCATTAACCGAAAATAAATGCCAGCAGAGTACAGGTGTGACAAAAACGTTAATTAACGTCGCATTAATTTCAGTGTTAACGGTAAGTCCTGTATTTGCTAATACTGTTGAAGCAACAACACAGCAAAAGGCGGAACAGGAGCGCTCTGCAGAAATAAAAGAAGAAATAGGCTTTGGTACAGGTATGATTATTGGCGCAATTTTAGGAGGCCCTGTTGGTGCTTTTATTACAGGTATAGCCGGTAATATGATTGCAAAAAATATTAATGCGACAGATGAGATTGATCATTTGTCAGTCGCATATGAAGCAGAGAAAGAAAGTAATGCAACATCATTAGCGCGTTATCAAGAAAAAATTGAGCAAGCAGAGCAACGTTATGAAACCGAGTTATTTGCGTTAGAGAAAAATTACCAAGCGGCGAGTTTGCTACAGGCTCAAAACTTGTTAATGAGTTTACAATTTTCAACAGGTTCAAGTGAAATAAAACCGCATTACCAAGAGCAAATTGCAAGTTTAGCGAGCATAGTTCAACAGTCACCTAACTTGACCTTAGATCTTTCTGGCTATACCGATAAGCAAGGCAGTGATGAATTAAATCAGGCACTTTCATTAGCACGAATTAATGCAGTGAAAAATGCGCTTATTGATCAAGGTGTATCAGCCGAACGTATTAGCCTATTTGCTTTTGGTGAACAACAATCTGTTGTTGCATCAACCGATAAAGAAGTCAGTTTTTATGATAGAAGAGTTGTTATTAAACTGAAAAATACGGCGATAGCACTTGAAGATAACAAGGTTGATAATTCACAAACGGCAAAGAACTTTTAAGGGACAATTAAATTGTTTTGAGTTTGCTAGCAGATATAGAAAAGCCAAGGTGCAGACCTTGGCTTTTTATGTTTATCAGGGTTAAACCATCAGAGGTATGTATTTATCTAGCTTATTAAATAAAAACCTAAGGGAGTGTCTATTTACCTAATGTAAACTTAGTATCAGCATCACGTAATATATATAAAGCTGCACATGCTGCTAGCATCGGCCAAGCGGCGAAAAATAATAAATTATTAAAAGCGTCATAATATTGTGCATAAGCTGAGAATGTAGAACCAGCATGCATTAGTAGAATTAAACCGTATGTTAAGCGCTTTTTAATACCGAATAAAAAAGCCATAACTAGCACTAATTGTAATGCACCTAGTACATAAGCAATTACGTCATTAAATCCACTGATGTTATAAAAATGCTCGAATATTTTAATGCTATGAGCAGGGTTAACAAATTTATCTAGCGTCCAAACAAACATCACGATGAAAACACCTACGCGTAAAAGTAGTAATGACCATTGTAGGTTGCTCTGTAAGTTATTGTTGGCTAGGGTAGTATCTGTCGACATGTAAATTCCTCAAAATTAATAAAAAATGTTGGTAACAAAGCTAAAAGACCGAGTTCTAGTGTATAAATTTCATGAATTTTAATTTTATTTTAAAAAGTTTATATAATGTGCTTTTTTGATCGATTTTTACTCGTAATACGCTATTGTTTAATCATTAATGCTGATCTGGAAACGGTTTTGTCTGCTCTGCATACTTAATTTATCTAAATATAAGGTAGTAGCGGGCTAGATAAATATTTTTATTTTTGGAGATAATGATGAAGTTAGATTGTTTTTCAATTAGTTTGGCAGTGAAAGACTTACAAGTCTCACGAGACTTTTATGAAAAGTTAGGCTTTAGTGTCTTTGCTGGCGAAATATCACAGCGGTTTTTAATTATGAAAAACGGCACGACCAATATTGGCCTTTTTCAAGGTATGTTTGAAGGAAATATTTTAACCTTTAATCCGGGGTGGGATCATAATGCTCAAGCCCTTGATGATTTTACTGATGCTAGAGACTTGCTCGCCAAAGTGAAAGCACAAGGCATAGAGGTTAGTCATCAAAATGTTGAGGGTGAACAAGGGCCCGCGAGTTTTTCATTTGTAGACCCTGATGGTAATGCCATTCTTATTGATCAACATCGCTAAATTTTAGTACCAGTATGCCATTAGTGCTTAACGAAAATGCATTTTACATTTAAAGGTCAACACCTTTGACCAAGGCGATAACCTAGCTGGCGAGTAACTATTCAATAACACGTTTAAATGGCGGTAAAGAGTTTAGTAAATCCTTACCGTAGCGCTTATTTACCAAACGTCTATCCATTAACACAATAACACCGTAATCTTTTTCGTTGCGCAGTAAGCGACCTGTAGCCTGAATGAGCTTTTTCGAGGTTTCAGGCACCGAAATAGACATAAACGGATTACCCCCTTTAACAATAATGTATTCGGCCTGTGCTTCTTCTACCGGTGATGATGGCACTGAAAAAGGGAGTTTTGTAATAATAACGTTAGTCAGGTATTCACCGGGTAAATCTAGGCCTTCTGAAAAACTTTGTGTGCCAAAAATAATACTGTCTTGTTTTTTATCACAAAGCGCTTTATGGGTTTCAATAATTTTTTGTCGAGACTGTTCACCTTGCACTAATATACTAAGTTCAGTTTGTTCTCGCAGGGCGGTAACCACTTTGTCCATCTGCCAATATGACGAAAACAAAACTAATGTTGCTTTACCACGTTTGATTTGCTCAGGTAATTTAGCGATAAGTTCGTCTGTAAAAGGCTCTGCACTGGGCTCATATTGCATTTTAGGTATAATAAGTTGCGCATTATTTTGATAATCAAAAGGCGAATCAACTTTTTGGTATTGGCTGCCATCATCGGTTCTTAAACCTGCTTGACGACGAAAATGGTCAAAAGAGTTTAAGGCTAAAATAGTGGCAGAGCACAATACCGCGCCTTCACATTTTGACCAAAGCATATCTTCTAAGGTAAAGCCTACTTCAATCGGTGAACCGCTAATTAAGTAGTCACTTCGTTTACCTTCTATTTGCTCTAACCAACGTGCCATTGGCGCACCTTTTTCACTATCGGTTTTAGCGTACATTTGCCAAAGCGAATTAAAGTTTTCTAAGCGCTGGATCATAAATCCCGACTCAGCTAATAAAGGCTCAGCTAAATACATTTGTGTATCGCCGTCTTTTACCGACTCCATTAACAAGTTATAAAGCTTGTTTAAATGCGCTAAACATTTCTTCGAACTGTCCGTTAAATCTTCTGCCCAATTTTTTAGTGTTTTTGGAATAATACCGTTTTCAAATCGATATTGAAGCGCTTGATTTTGACTTTGTTTATTACTGCTATTTGATGTCGTTTGGTGAAAATAAATACTGCGATTATTGTCAATAAAGCTTAATACTTTTTGCATGTCCGCTAAAATATCTTGGCAATCATCTGCTAATTTTATTGAAGGTGATATAGCGCTGTTCGATTTAACCAGTTTTGCTATTTTATCACCGGTTTCTTGCAACTTACTAAGCCAGTCAATGGCTCCCTTGATGGTCATGCTTGCGCTAGAATGGTCACGCGTTACCTTTGGTAAGTGGTGCGCTTCATCAATTATGTAGAAAGTATCTTCAGGAGCCGATAATATTCGACCGCCACCAAGCTCTAAATCTGCAAGTAATAAACTGTGGTTAACCACTATAACATCAGCTGCTTCCATGCTCTCTCTAGCTTTATGAAATGGGCAATGACTGTGTTCAGATAAATGTTTTAAACAGCTGTGTTTGTCAGCTTGTATTTGTTGCCAAATTTGATGATTAATCGGCTCAGGCCATGCATCAATATCGCCAGGCCAAGTATTATCAGAGAGTGCTTTATGCATTTTAATTAAGGTGCGAATATCACTGGCTTGAGGTTTTTCAGCAAAAGTAAAACCTGCTTGTGGGCTATCGTCATTTGCCACCGCTTGCGCGAGTTTCTGTCGACAAACATAACGTTGTCGACCTTTTGCTAACGTAAAGGTGAAGTCTAAACCACTGTGCTTTTTTAAAAACGGTAAATCTTTATCCACTAATTGCTCTTGCAAAGCCACCGTTGCCGTAGCGATACAGACTTTTTTATTGCGACTTAATGCTAATGGAATAGAGCCTAATGCGTAGGCTAGTGATTTACCCGTTCCGGTGCCAGCTTCAATAGTAATGATTTTACGTACTTTATCGTAATCACCGGCAAGGGTTTTAGCAATTTCAGCAATTAAGAAGGTTTGCTGCTTGCGCGGGTTAAAGTTGGTCAGGTTTTCACCTATAGCTTTGTAGGAGGTTCGAATAACTTGCTTAATTTTATCGCTTAACATCGCGGCTGTAGTTTCCTATCGACAATAGATGATTTACACTGCTGTATATATTAACAGTTTGTTATGAATAATTAGAACCATTAATGCAACTTTCTCCTGATCAAATTCCTCAGCTCCTTGAGTCGATAGATAATAAACGCGGTTTTCTTTTAACCCGCAGCGCTAGCGATCGTAATAATCATATTGAAATAACATTATGGCTGAAAACGCCACAAGGCCCTGTGCAACTGATTATTGATAATGAACGAGCTGTTTTTTTTGTTGAGGTAAGTGATGTAAATCATGCTAGCGATATTTTGGCCAATCAAGGCATTAACGTCGATGAAATAAAACCACTGGCACTAAAAACATTTAAGCAAGTAAAGGTTGCCGCGGTTTATTTTTTAACCTTAAAAGCGTTTTATCAGGCTCGAGAAGCATTAAAACAAAAAGGTGTTAAATGTTACGAAGATGATATTCGTCCCGATGATCGCTTTTTAATGGAGCGTTTTATTACCGCAGACATTACTTTTGCAGGACAAGAGTCACCGTTAAAACTGAGCCAAAACCTCATTCAAAACCACTCTCAAAACCAAACTAGCAATCAACGCTATCGACGCTATGAAAGGGTGAAATGTAAACCTATAGATAAAGCACAGCAATCTGACATTAAACTCTCAACAGTTTCACTCGATATTGAATGTTCAATGTCGGGAGAATTATATTCTATTGGTTTATATAGCGAGCATTGTCAGCAAGTTATGATGATTGCCAATGAACAAGAAATAGCAAATGAGAAAATTAAACATTGTGATGTTGATATTTTATGGCTTGCTGATGAGCAGCAATTACTGTTGAGTTTATTAGCATGGTTTACGCAGCACGACCCCGATATTATTATTGGTTGGAACGTGATCAACTTTGATTTTAACCTGTTACAAAAACGCTACGATTTACACAATATTAAGTTTGCCATAGGGCGAGATAGGAAAACGCCTTATTGGCGCACGAACAAAGCTAGTGAACAGCAGTTTATCGAGATTAATGGTCGTGTGATACTTGATGGTATCGATTTATTAAAAACCGCCACGTATAACTTTCCTAGCTTTTCACTCGATAATGTCGCTAATACTTTGCTCGGCATAGGTAAAAAAGTTGACGATGTTGATAACAGATTACAAGAGATAACCGACAACTTTCATCATAATAAAACGGCACTAGCAGCGTACAACCTCGAAGATTGTCGCTTAGTGGTTCTGATTTTTAAGCATACGCAACTATTAGAATTCGCCATGCTGAGAGCACAGCTAACCGGGTTATCTATTGATCGAATGGGTGGCTCTGTAGCGGCATTTACCAACTTATATTTGCCGAAGTTACATCGTAGTGGTTATGTAGCACCCAATATGGGGGATGGCGATCAAGGCTTTGAATCGCCAGGCGGCTTTGTTATGGATTCGACCCCAGGGCTTTATAAAAATGTATTAGTGTTAGATTTTAAAAGCCTGTACCCCAGTATTATTCGAAGTTTCAATATTGACCCTATGGGCTTGATTGAAGGTTTAAAGTCGCCAGAAACAGCAATAGAGGGCTTTGATGGTGCATATTTCTCAAGAGAAAAGCATTTTCTACCTGATATTATCACCGAGCTTTGGAAAGAGCGTGATATAGCGAAAAAAGATAAAAACGCGGCGTTGTCGCAAGCGATAAAAATTATCATGAACTCTTTTTACGGCATTTTAGGATCGACAGGGTGTCGATTTTTTGATCCCCGTTTATCAGGCTCAATTACGAAACGCAGCCATAGCATTTTAAAAACCACCAAATTATGGATAGAAGCTAAAGGTTATCAAGTTATTTACGGCGATACCGACTCGATATTTGTTCATGTTGGTGATGATCAAAGTGCTGAAAATAGCAGGGCACTTGGCAAAACGTTACAAGCTTACATTAATGAAAAATGGCAAGCTTTGCTTTTAGAACAGTTCAGTATTGTCAGTGAACTTGAAATTGAATTTGAAACCCATTTTATTAAATTTTTAATGCCAACCATTCGTGGCCAAGATGTGGGGACTAAAAAGCGCTATGCTGGTTTAGTGCAAAAAGGCGAAGAACAACAATTAGTGTTTAAAGGTTTGGAAAGTGTTCGCACCGATTGGACTGAATTGGCGAAACAGTTTCAACGTACCTTGTATTGGAAAGTATTTAATAATGAGCCTGTTGTTGAATATATAAAAAAAATGGTTGTCGATACGCTAGCAGGAAAACATGACGAGTTACTCTACTACCGTAAACGCTTAAGACGAAAACTTGAGCTTTATGTTAAAAATGTACCTCCCCATGTTCGCGCAGCAAGGTTAGCGGATGAAATATACCAGCAGCAAGGTAAACCTATGAAATACCAAAATAAAGGCTGGATAGAGTATGTTATGACAATAAATGGTCCACAAGCTAAGGGCTGTCAAAGTGCTGCTTTAGATTATCAATTTTATATTGATCGTCAGTTGTTAGCGGTAGCAGACGCTATTTTGCCATTTATTGGCACAAGCTTTGATGAAATAACCAACAGCCAAATGAATTTATTTGAACGCCTATAGCGCTAATAGCCTTTATTGCTAACCATAATTTACCTTCTGCGCTATATGCGCTAGTGATTTAAAAATTATCTTTAACTGCGCTTAAGAAGTATGACAACTAAGTTATGTCAAAATAAAACGTGCTTATTTAACTGATTCACGTTATAAATAATTATAGATGGCTAGATAGCTATATTGGTTTTTAACTTTAGCGTAAATGTTTATTGTTTAACTATTAATACATTGTCCTTAATGACTTTAGATCGATTTTTTAGCTAAGTATTCGATATATGAAAATAACCGTGGAATGGAATTTATAATGAAAAAAGAAACCAAACTCATTAATGCTGGCCGTAAAAAGCAATGGACACGTGGTGTTGTTAACCCACCTGTTGAGCGTGCTTCAACGGTGGTTTTTAATTCAGTGAAAGAAATGAAGCATGCCACGGCTAATAAAACTAATCAGGTGTTGTTTTATGGCAGACGCGGCACATCAACTTCATTCGCATTTTGCGATGCTATGACAGATTTAGAGGGCGGTGCAGGTTGTGCGTTATATCCTTCAGGCACTGCAGCTATTACTAATGCAATATTGGCGTTTGTTAAAACGGGCGATCATATTTTAATGGTTGATACTGCTTACGAACCCACTCGTGATTATTGCGATAAAATATTAGCCAAACTCAATATTGAAACCACTTATTACGACCCTTTAATTGGCAAGGGCATTGAATCATTAATTAAACCAAACACTCGTGTTGTTTTTCTCGAATCTCCGGGCTCAATAACGATGGAAATACAAGATGTACCTGCTATAGCTGAAGTAGCGCATCGTCACGGCTGTATTGTTATGTTAGATAATACTTGGTCAGCAGGGGTTAATTTTCAACCTTTTGATTATGGTGTAGATGTTTCAATACAAGCTGCAACTAAGTACATAGTTGGCCATTCAGATGTCATGTTGGGCACAGCAACTGCTACCGAAGAACACTGGCCGCAGTTACGTGAAAGCAGTTATATCATGGGGCAATGTACCTCACCTGATGATTTATACCTTGCTATGCGTGGTATTAGAACCTTAAGCGTGCGTTTACAGCAACATGAAACCAGTGCACTTAAAATTGCTGATTGGTTAGCATCACGCAGTGAAGTTGAAACCATATTACATCCTGCACTGCCATCGTGTCCTGGCCATGAAGAGTTTAAACGTGATTTTACCGGCGCTAACGGTTTATTCTCCTTTGTGTTAAATAAAGGGAATAATGAAGCATTAACGGCACTTTTAGATGGCATGGAACATTTTAAAATGGGTTATTCGTGGGGCGGTTTTGAAAGTCTTATATTAGGTATTTCAAACGTTAACAAAATGAGAACAGTCACTAACTGGCCTTATAAATTTCCGCTAATACGTTTACATGTCGGTTTGGAAAATGTTGATGATTTAATTGCAGATTTAGAGCAAGGCTTTGCACGCTTTAATGATGTTTTGAACCAGGAGTCTTAGCAGTAAAAACAAAACCATCATAAGAGAGTTATTAACTATAAGGTTAGTAACTATAATATTTTCAAATAAAAACGCCGAGTAATTTACTCGGCGTTTTTTATCAGACTATAAAATAATGACAAGATGTATATTGTTTACTTGGTATTATTTCTTTCCCAACAAGGTGAAAATTTTCTTAGCGATATCAGTATTGTCTTGAAAGCCGTTAAAGTTTTCACTGCCTTTACCAAATGCAAAAACAGGTACATCGATACCGGTATGAGTGCCTGATGGGCTAATTGAACCCCAGCCGGTGTTTGTTTTCACATCAATTATTTTAGTAATCACATTAAGTACAGATTGATAAGGTCTTGGTGCTCTTTTGCCTTTTTTATCGGCACTAGATAGTGAGTTAAATTGCTTAATAATACCTTGATCAATAAGTTTGGCTTGTTTCATATTGATGATGTCAGCTTCTGTAATATCAAAAGTCATCAGTTTATTCATATTTTCTAAGCTTAATTCATTATCAGTAAACTTTATTGCCATCGCTTGTGGAGACATGGTCATGGCTCTTATAAACTCAGGACGCCATAAATATTTACTATTAATGTTTGGGTCAGTACGTTCGGTTTTCTTACCTATGGTTAAACCACCAGTGCTGTGATCTGCTGTGATCACGACTAATGTATCTGGATTTTGTGCGACATAGCTTTCAAGGTATTCAAGAGTTTTTGCTAAATCGTCCATTTCTGCCATCGCAGCTGCAATATCTCTTGCATGCCCGCCATAATCAATTTGGCTTCCCTCTACTAGCATAAAATAACCATTTTTGTTTTCTAGTTGCTTAATTGCCGCTTTAGTCATCATTGATAAACGATGTTTATTGGTATCATCTAAAGCCCAAGGTAAATTGGTTTTATCAAATAAACCTAATACCGGTTTGTCTTTAGGGATTGATGCTATTTCGCTATATTTATCAATATAGTGAAATCCTGAAGCTATAAACTCTTCCACTAGATTTCGGTCTTCACGAATAAAGTATTCTAAGCCGCCACCTAAATACAAGTCTGCTTTTATGCCGTCATCAATATAACTATCTGCGATAGCGTTATAGTTATAACGGTGTACATTATGGGCCAAGTAAGAAGCAGGGGTGGCGTGATTTATTTGCACGGTCACTACAACACCCGTTTTTTTACCTTGTTTTTTTGCATACTCTAAAACGGTTTCAATAGGCTCTCTGTTAATATCTAAACCTATCGCATTATTGTAGGTTTTAATGCCTGTTGATAAAGCGGTAGCACTGGCAGCAGAGTCTGTTACGTAACCCGATTCAGGATCAGGGTAAGTACTACTTGTGCCGGTAAAGTTACGGTCAAATACGGTTTGTTCAATTTCAGGTGTGTTGGGATCGTCGTTATAATATCTATAAGCACTTGTAAAAGCAGGCCCCATGCCGTCGCCCACTACCATGATGATATTTTTAGGCATGTTATCAGCCATTGTATTTTCTGGAGATTCTTGAGTTGCTTGAAGTTGAGTACAAGACATTATCAAAAGGCTGGTTAATAATGTTGGAATGAATTTTTTCATAGTTATATCCGCTAACTTTATATTTAAATTCAACGGTTTAATTATATAGTTATTAAACCGTTATTGATGATGGAAATTATTATTTAAAAGCGACATCAACCCAAACAAGTCGGTGATCAGACGAAGCTGCACGGTCTTTTATTAATCTAAATTCAGGCTCAACTTTTGTTGGCCAAAATATACCCGAGCCAACAATATTTAGTTGCGCTTTAGATGGCAGCGCATAATCGGCTCGCATGCCCCAGTATGCCGTATGGTTTTTTGCGTTAGGGTTATCTTCTCTGTGCAGTTTTCCACCTTGGCTTGTAGGTTTAGGATCATTTACACGAGTATGTGTAATTAGTTGCTCAATACCCGATTTAATGGCATTTCCATCAACGGCATCTGCATTTAAGTCACCTAAAATAACAAAGGCTTTATCTTCAGCAAGACCGCCAAAGTGATTATTATCATCATAAATATAGCTAGCGGCAGTTGGTGTTAGGTAATCAATCCAAAAACGTATCTCATCAAAGTTTCGTTTACCATTTCGATCTTCTGGTCCGTCAAATACTGGTGGAGTAGGGTGACTTGCTAAAATATGTAGCTCTTCGCCATTAACATTTAAT
This sequence comes from Colwellia sp. Arc7-D, assembly GCF_003061515.1. NCBI lineage: Bacteria > Pseudomonadati > Pseudomonadota > Gammaproteobacteria > Alteromonadales > Colwelliaceae > Colwellia > Colwellia sp. Arc7-D. The sequence continues at coordinate 2,283,381 of NZ_CP028924.1, read as the reverse complement.
GGAATATCCCAATGAGATTTTGAAGATAATCGGAAGTTATTCCAGGCTTTTTCGTTATACCAAGATGTTTTAGTTTCAGGATTAATTGGCATCATGGCATTTGGCATGTCGCGCCATTTGAATAATTGGAATGTTCTAATTTTATCTTTAACAATGGGATATTTAGATAATAATGCCATGCCAAAATGCCCTGAAAAAAGTCCGTAGCCAAAGGCATCGTTAGGCAGTTCACCTATTTTATTGTCATTATTGAAATCAAATCCAGAAGCAACACCTGTATTAACAGGACCCTGATAGAAGTAAGGATAGGTTATTGCGTTTTCACCTTGTTGGCTTTTCGCTAAGTATTGCGATATGAACAGTTTTAATGATTGATGGCTTTCATCATTTGAATCAAATTCATTTAATAAAATAACATCTGGATTAACTCGTTGAATAATTTCTGCAATATTTCTAATTTGTTGGTGGTTTTGAGTTAATGCTTCAGCCAATTCATTTCCGTTTGGCTTAACTTCTTTACCTAATTCAGAAGGTAAATAATTTAAGGCTTCCATACTGACATTAAATGTAGCGATGCGAAGGGTTGAAGGTGTGTTGTTTGTTGTGCCTGCCATTGTTATACCTGAATATATCAACAACGCTGTTGCTAATGAGTTTATAAATACTTTCATAAGATTTCCTACTTTAACCCACAACCACGTAATATAAAGTCAGTTAAAAACTCAGTGACTTGGGTAATATCATCTTCTTCATAATCTGCACGATTCATGATGGTTAACACTTGTTGCTCAAAGTCAGCATAATGTTGGGTAGATGACCAAATTAAGAATATAAGTTTAATGGGATCAACATCTTTCATTTCACCACTATCAATCCAAACTTGAAATACCTTAGCTTTTTCTCTCACCCACTGGCGCAGATACGTACGAGCAAATTCTTTTAAGTGTAATGCGCCTTGTATGATTTCCATCGCATAAATTTTAGAGGCTTCTGGATGCTCAAAAGACATTTTAACCTTTGATGCAATAAATTTTTCGATAGCAACAACAGGGCCGTCATTAATATCAAGTTCACCAATGCCTTGATCCCAAGTATCTAACGTTAATTGTAAAACAGCGTGATAGATATTTTCTTTATTTTTAAAGTAATACAATACGTTAGCTTTAGGTAATCCAGCATTATCAGCAATAGACTGAACTGTTGCGCCTTTATAGCCTTGCAGGATAAATTCTTTTTGTGCAGCGTTTAAAATAATTGCTTCACTTCTAGCCCGAATACTTCCTTGCTTTTCACTGCTGGTATTGTTGCTCACGTGATTAACCTTTTTATTTATATAAAATTATATTTTTATTATTAACACTATTTTATTGGCTTAATATGACATTTGTTAGCTGAATGCTGAACCTAACATAAATTATTTATCTAATTTGAGCCTTGCCTACAGTTTTACTTATTAAATGAACTGTTTTTATCAAGTTAGTTTTAGTTTTTTCGTTAAAAAATGAGTAGTTTAATTTAAATATTTTGTTAAGACACTGTTTTAATACGTTTTGTATTATTTAATTGGTAAATTTAATGGTTTGAACAAATTATTTTTCGAATGGTTAAATTATGTAAACCATCACAGCCCTTTATAAACTTGCTTAAAATCATACTTTATTTTATCTTGACCAAATGGTTTGTTTTTATGATTTTTTGTTATGCTTAATTGAATTATGTATTGTTTTAGTTATAAGTGTTTTTTTGTCCTGTTTAAAATATTAGCCTAAATTGTTGTTATTGTAGGGTTTAATTGTTAGCGTTGTGTTTTTATGTATTATTTAATTAGCAAATGTAAATTTTTAAATATATAGATGTAAAAGTTTGTAATGAAAATGTAAGAAAACTCTGTTTTAATTTCTCCTGAATAAAGCTTTTAAAATAATAAATAGATTAATAATTAGCTAAGTAAAATTTAAATAAAACATAATACAAAACAAAAATCTAACTTATACCAAGGAATAATATGATGAAAACTCATCGTCTCTCTCGCATTACTGGCGCAGTTGTACTTGCGTTAGGATTGTCAACATCAGCCATGGCTGATGATACGTCATCGTCAATTCGTGGCAACATCTTAACTGCAAGCGGCAATGTAGTTACTGATGCAACGATTACCATCGTTCATGAGCCTTCAGGCACTCGTAAAACATTAAAAGTTAATGATACGGGTAATTTCTCAGCTCAAGGTTTACGTGTTGGTGGTCCATACACGGTAACTATTGATTCTGATGTATATGCAGATAAAACATTAGAAGGTATTTATATTACATTGGGAGATGTATTCCGTCTTAATGAAGTTTTAGATGATGTTAATATCGAACGTATTTCTGTTACAGGTTCTTCAGGATTTTTTGACCCATCAAAAGGTTCTTCTAGTGTATTTAGTGGTGATGATCTTACTAAGTCAGCTGCTTTTAACCGTGACTTGAAAGACATTGTTCGTCAAAACCCAATGGCTGTAGTTAGTAACGACGGCAACACCCTATCTCTAGCAGGTAGTAACCCAAGATATAACAGCTTAGCTGTTGATGGTGTAAACCTGAATGATGATTTTGGTTTAGCTGGTAACGGTTACCCTACAGAGCGTTCGCCAATTTCTTTTGATTCAATTGATCAAATTAGTGTGGCAATTGCACCATTTACCGCTAAAGAAGGCGGTTTCTCTGGTGGTAAAGTGAGCGTTGTTACTAAATCAGGTACAAATGATTTTCACGGTTCAATGTTTATCGAACAAGCTAAAGATGCTTGGGCTGGTACACCTGAAACTGATGATGGTGACAAAATTGATTTAAGCTTTGATGAAGAAACTTGGGGTGCTACATTTGGCGGTCCTATCATTAAAGATAAACTATTTTTCTTCGCATCTTACGAAACCTTTGAATCGCCAAGTTCTGTTGATAAAGGCCCATCAGATTCTAATGTTGCTAATAAAGTTACCCAAGTGTCTCAAGCCGAAGTTGATCGTGTAATCAACATAGCTAAAGACAAATATGGTTATGATGCTGGTAGTTGGGACGACTCTATTCCATTAGAAGATGAAAAATATTCATTGAAACTAGACTGGAATATCAGCGAAGACCATCGTGCTACTTTTACTTATTCACATGGTTCTAGTAACAGTGCCGGTAACCAAGGTGGTGGTAGATCAGATGATTTATACCTATCTTCACATTGGTATAACCGTTCAAATGAGTTTGATACTTATGTTGCTCAGTTGTTCTCATATTGGACAGAAGATTTTTCAACAGAAGTTAAAGTTTCTAAAAAAGAATCTATTAACGGTCAAATTTCACTAGGTGGTTATGAGTTTGGTGAAGTTAAAATTGATACGGTTAATGGTGGTGAAATTATGTTGGGCGCTGATGACAGTCGTCATGCAAACCAACTAACCAATGAAACTTTTCAATTCCGTGTTAGCGGTGAATACTTGTACGAAGACCATGCTATTTCATTCGGTTGGGAATACGAGAAAGTAGATGTTTATAACATCTTCATGCAGCATTATTTAGGTTCTTGGTATTTCGATAGCATTGATGACTTTGAAGCTGGCAACGCAGGATTTTTTGAATATCAAAATAACCCAAGCTTAAATCGTGATGATGCAGCCGCAGAGTTTTCTCTTGGCAATCATGCTTTATATCTTGAAGATAGCTGGGATGTAAATGACTCGTTAAATCTAACTTATGGTTTACGTTACGAGTTAACGGTTAATGATGATGCTCCAAACTTTAACCAAAGCTTTTTTGACCGTTATTCTTATGCCAACAATGAAAACCTTGACGGCTTAGACGTATTATTACCACGTGTTGGTTTTAACTGGACAGCAACTGATGATTTAACTATCCGAGGTGGTGTTGGTCTATTTAGTGGCGGACGTCCTAACGTATTTATTTCAAATGCGTTCACCAATGACGGTTCAAGAATCGCCTTATATCGCAGCGGTAGCGCAGCATTTTTACAAGATGCTGATCCAAGTGGCATTCCACAAACTGCGCAAGACGCAATATCTCAATCTGAGTTAGGTGGACCAAACTCGAATATTGATGCTATTGATCCAAACTTTGAAATCCCTACAACATGGCAGTACAGCTTAGCTGCAGATTATGTTGCTGACCTTAGCAATATTGGTTTAGGTGATGATTGGCGTATAAGTGGTGAAATACTTTATAAAGATATCCAGAAAGATATGGCTTGGTCTGATCTTTCTCGTACTTTAGATACTTCAAAAGGTAATGGTGGTTTAACTGTTGAAGGTCGCCCAATTTATACTTTTGCTAATCCGGATAGAGAAGCCCGTGATGTATTATTAACTAATACGTCTGGTGGTCATACTATGATTGAAACATTGTCAGTTGCGAAAAACTGGAAAAACGGTTTTAAAGCTAACTTCTCATATACTCATTCAACTATTCGTAATCGTGTAGATGCTACTGGTACTTCGTCAAATACAGCATATAACTTTAACCCGGTTGTTGATCCTGAGAATCCTACTATTGGAACATCAGCTTACCAAGTTAAGCATCGTTTAACGTTTAACCTTTCATATAACGCTGAATTGTTTGAAGGTTATAACACTGGCATGCATATGTTTTGGGAGCGTAAGTCAGGTCGTCCATTTAGTTACTTGTTAGGTTATAACAACGATGATGGTTTATCTGGAGAGTTAGATCTTACAACGGCAAACTTACCATACATTCCAACAAGTGCTAGCGATAGCGCGGTTGATTTTGATAATGGTTTAAGTTATGACGAAATTATGGCTGAATTAGCATTAGCTGGTATCAGTTCTGATGGTGGTTACCTTGGTAAGAATGCTTATACAGCGCCTTGGACAACGACTATGGATCTTCGCTTTGAACAAGAAATTCCAGGTTTCATGGAAGGTCATAAAGGCTTGTTCTATGTCGACATTAAAAATGCTTTAGCAATTTTTGATGAAGGTGCAGCACGTGTTTATCAATTACCATTTGGTCAATCAGCAACAGAGATACTAGATTATAGTATCAACGATGATGGTCAATATGTGTATGATTCTGCAAATATTAGTGAAGGTGAATCACCTGCTCAATTTAAAGATAGAGAATCAACTTGGAGTATGAAGATTGGTGTTAAATACACTTTCTAATACCCAGTAGATAATCCTTAATTTAAAAAGCCAACAGTGATGTTGGCTTTTTTTTTGTGAAAATATAAAGTTTGAATTAGCACCTTGTAGTGTTGAATTCTTGATTATATAAGTTGCTTTTCTTTGAGTGATTCACTAGGATAGATAATAACTTGACCACATGGTCAGATAAAGGTTTTTATAATGATGAACATTGAAGAAAATAAATTTATAACGCTTGTTAATGCTGCGAAAGAAGGCTTTAACAATGCTTATGCGCCATACAGTAACTTTCATGTTGGTGCTGCTGCGTTAACCGTTAATGGTAACGTAGTTAAAGGCTGTAATGTTGAAAATGCCTCATATGGATTAACCGTTTGTGCAGAGCGTAATTGTTTAGCACAAGGTGTTATTGCAGGTGAAACATCGTTTTCAGCGATAGTTATTTATACAAACCAAGAAAAATTAACGCCGCCATGTGGTGCTTGCCGACAAGTTATTGTTGAGTTTTTAGCGCCGAATGCACTGGTGGTTGCTGTTAACCATAATAATGATAAAAAGCAATGGACAGTTAACGAACTATTACCAGATGCTTTTACGCCCAAAGATTTACTGGAAAAATAAGGATTTTAGTTGATGTTATTACCACAAGAAATAATTCGCACCAAACGAAATGGTGACTCGCTTACTAAAGCACAAATTCAAAGCTTTGTTGATGGCTTAGTAACCAAAGATTTTAATGATGCTCAAGCTGGTTCAATGGCGATGGCGATTTTTCAACAAGGTATGGAAACCCGTGAAATAATTGATTTTACCATGGCAATGAAAAATTCGGGTGACGTATTATCTTGGCCGGAATTAGAAGGCCCAGTCGTTGATAAACACTCAACCGGTGGTGTTGGTGATAAAGTTAGCTTTATGTTAGCGGCCATTGTTGCAGCTTGTGGTGCTTATGTTCCTATGATCGCCGGTCGTGGTTTGGGCCATACGGGTGGGACAGCAGATAAATTAGAAAGTATTGCAGGCTTTAATGTTCAACCAAGTATTGCTGAATTTAAAGGTATTGTTAAAGATTTAGGTATGGCGATTATCTCGCAAACTGACAACTTAGCACCAGCCGATAAGCGTTTATACGGTATTCGAGATATTACTGCTACTGTGGAGTCTATTCCATTAATCACCGCTTCTATTTTGTCGAAAAAGCTAGCAGCAGGGCTTGATAGTTTAGTGATGGATGTAAAGGTCGGTAATGGCGCTATGATGTCTAATATCGATGATGCCAAAGCTTTAGCACAAAGTATTGTTAATGTAGCGAATGGGGCAGGTGTGCCAACACAAGCTATTATCACTGATATGAATCAAGTGTTAGGCGCTACCGCAGGTAATGCCCTAGAGATGGCTGAAACAGTTAAATACTTAAATGGCTCTCTGCGTGAACCGCGTTTACATGCGGTAGTTGTTTCATTAGCTAAAGCCATGTTAGTCAGTGCAAAAGTTGCTGAAAATGAAGATCAAGCGCTAACAAAGATCAATCATGCCTTGTCTTCTGGTGCTGCTGCTGAAATATTTAACAAAATGATTCATGCATTAGGTGGCCCAAGTGACTTTATGGAAGATCCTTGGCGTTCAATGGAACGTGCAAACTGCATACAAGACGTTATAGCGTTAGATCATGGTTACATTAATGGTATGCAAACCCGTGATATCGGTTTAGCTGTTGTAGGCTTAAAAGGCGGACGCACAGCGAATGGTCAGCAAATAGATCATACGGTTGGTTTCGACCGAGTTTTACCTATTGGTACTTTAGTCAACCGAGGCGATGTTGTAGCGCGTGTACATGCTAGAGATGAAGATTCAGCGCTTCAAGCAAGTCAACAGTACTTAGCGGCGTTAGACATAGGTGAGAAAGCAGCAGAACAAGCGCCTGTGATTTATCAAACTATTACTGGTTAGGCTTTTACTGCTTTAACAAAACACTTTCACAGGCAATAGCAGTGAAATAAAAACAGCGTTAATTCGCTGTTTTTTCATTTTTAATAAAGCATAAATGGGATGACTAAGACTGTGTCGACAAAGATTAGCGTTTTAATCTATTATGATTTCAATGTCAGTCGTAGGGTAAGCACAGCAAGTGAGAATTTCATTTTCACCGATATAAGCTAATGGGTACTCGTGATATTCAACGGTCCCTTTTTTTAATGTACAACGGCAAGCACCGCAAAATCCATCACGACAATGAAAATGTGATTCAATATTTTCTCTTTCTAGGGTGTTCAGTATGTTTTTATCTTCATCGAGGAACGCTAGTTTGTGTTCCTCGACGGTAATACTAAAAGCCATAAATACTATAAATCGAAGTCGTCAAAGTCGTCACTTGATACTGACGAGTCAACTTGTCCAACTAAATAGCTAGAAATTTCGGTTTCTTGTGGTGCAACTTGCACGTTATCACTGACTAAATAAGAGTTCATCCAAGGTAGGGGATTACTTTTAATATCGAATGGTGCATCAAAACCGATAGCACTTAAACGTTGATTACTGATGTATTCAATGTATTGTTTTAAAATGGCCGCGTTTAGGCCGATCATTGAACCATCTTTAAATAGATAATCAGCCCATTCTTTTTCTTGTTCTACTACGTCCATGAAGATTTGTTTACCTTCTTCACGCAATGTAGTGGCAATTTCTTGCATTTCTGGATCGTCACGACCTGACATCCAGTTATTAAGCATGTGTTGTGTGCCGGTTAAATGAAGCGCTTCGTCGCGAGCGATAAGTTTTTTTGCAGACACACAAACACTCACATAACTAATTTATTTTATTTATTTACTAAGAATAATCTGTATTTTCATTCAATACATTTCAATTAAATCGATTTTTAATGTCTAAAGCTGGCTGTTTATAAATAAAAAATTTCAGTTGCAGACACATCACGAATACACATAAATATTTTCCTATTCTATTTGGCTTAGTAGCTCTGAGAGTGATAATTAGTTGAATGTTTAATATGTAATCAAGTTGTCAAAACTGGTAGTTTGACAACTTGGACCGTTGGTGTAAGATATTATCAAACTAAATGACTTGGTACGTTTATTGTGAATAAAGTAACACTAACATTTAAAGATATTGATAAATTCAAAGAGACTTTGATCGAAGATGGAAATCAGCAAATTTTAGACGTTTTTACAATTCTACTTAGAACTGGCTTAAGACTACCTTTAATATTAAATATTGAATTTGAGCATATTAATTTTGATTCGGGTGAAATCTGGATTGATACAATCAGGAAAGGCGGGTTGTATAAAAGTCAGGTAAATATAAATTCTGAATGTTTAGATCTTTTCAAAAGATTAAGACAATTACACCCTCATGATAAATTTGTATTTCAATCAAGAAAAAGCAATTATCAAAAAAATAAAGAAGCGTCTCCGATATCACGACAGAGTGTGAACAAGGCTTTTAAATCAGCAAGTAACAAAGTTTCTGTGCCAATTACTTCTAATTCTCTAAGGCAAGCTTTTTTAGTTAACATATTAAAAGAAAACTTTTCCGAAGGTAATGACTCTATTGAATTAGCATCAATCATTGGACATGAGAAAAAAACTCTTACGATTAATTATAAAAAACCGGAAGATACAGAACTTAAAAGTGATATTCATCAAAATAATTCATGTTCAACTTTTGGTTCAATCTTTCAAATTAAAACGGACTCCCATCAGAAAAGTCACCATGAAGTTATAGCCTCATCTCTCAATTATAATGCGTTATTTAAAGCGATTGAAACGCTTTCATCTATTTACAAAATTGAAAGCGTACATACACTAAAAAATAAATATAATGTTACTAGCAGTGAAACTCTTATAGCAATTGACGTTCTTAAAAAGATTCTTTTAACAAGTTTAACTAAGGATTCACGCCTTCATTCAAATAAAGATTTATCCAAATATAAATTAGCTAGATAAAACATAGAATTAACTTTCTTTTTTATAATACTAGATAATTATTGGGGGTCCTGTGATTAGAAATATGGGTTCATTGTCATATTATGTTCGATATGTTCAAACTAAGGAGTTCCCAGAAAAGGAATTTCCCATTGTTTATTTTTCAGATGGGACTATAAGCTACGCCCTAATGCTATTCATAAAGCATCTGTACGACAATGAACTTGGAAAATCATCCGCACTATCAAATTTGTTTTTAATATGTGGAGAGTTACATGATTTTTACTTGTCAGGATCTGAGTCTGAAAAAAATAATTGGGATAGAAATCCTAGCCTTATGATATCTAATTATCGAACCTGCCGCACACAGGGGACGATTAAAAATCTTCTATGCGAAAGGAATCTGTGGTGGTGTAGGACGGACAAAAATATCGTAAATAAAAGACTGTATTCATTTAAAAAGTTTGAGTCTTTTACAAAGCTTTATATAAATACTGTTGATCTCCGAATGGGCGATTACTTGGGTATTTATACCAAAAACTTATCAAAACAAAACTTTAACCTTCTCAATCATCTAGATGATGATAAAGGATACAAACCCGAACAATATTCAACCTTCAATATTGCCCATTATGGAGATAGACATAATCATGCTAACCCATTGAACCATAAAAGTAAGTTTTTTCCGCCGGACAAGGTTATGGAATTTATTAATCAAGAAAAAAATATAAACTATAAAGCTATAAAATTATTGTGCGCATTCACAGGATTAAGAGAAAGTGAGCCATTACATATTTTTATCACAGATTTAATCCCTACAATGACAGGCGGATATGACGTACTTTTTGGGCATCCTATTGCAGATGATACTTTTGATGTTCAAACTGGTGAATTAATAAATCGAGTTGAATATTTAAAATCATTTTCAGGAAATATATTTACAAAAACAGGGATGGATAAAAGTGAAATATCCTATCTTAGCAATCCAGTTCCAAGACTCGATTTAGTAGGCACGCTTTCAAAATTTGACTTGAATTTTAAAGGGGTGACTTTAAAAAGCAGTATCGAAATAGGAAACTTTGCAGGTTTATACGTGCTGAATTGGACTTTGGAAGCAGCAAGAAAAGAATTTCTCTCATTAATTCCTGAACTTCTTATGCAAAAACGAATAAACCATCCTTATTTATTTTGTAAAGCCAATGGAGCACCTATGACAAAAGGGGCTTATGAGAAAAACTTCCAAAGAACATCTAAACAAGTAACAGGAAAAGTTCTTGGAACGCATACGCTGAGGCATTTTTCAGGTATGTTTTGCGCAAATGGTTTACATCTACCTAAAGAAAAAACCCAACAAATTTTGCGGCATAGAAGTTCTGATAGCACAGCTATTTATTACAATGTAACGCATGAAGAGTTCAGAAAACAATTAACTGGAACAAACGAAAAAACATCGTGGGAAAAGCTCGTAGTAAAATTAGATAAAGAATGGGGTAAAATTAGATGGATATAGTAGAAATAATTAATAATAACATTAATACCTGGATTGATAACTTAGATATAACGCTATCCCAAGACTTAAATATCTTAGAAAATGGTATTGGCTACATGTCAAATAAAGAGGTTCTTTTCAACCCTACCGGAAACATTGCTGTTATAAACCCATTTGCCTTGAAAGTAATTTCTAGAACTATTGGATTAGGTAAAGCATTAAACAACGCTTGCAAAAAAATACAATCCCAAATTTATTTTAACGTGTGCACATTGATTGAACAAGGGAAAACTCCAGCTAAAGCCACATTGTATCCATTTGAATTGGTTGAATTTAAAAGGCTATTTGTTGATAGTATAAACTCTGAACAAAGATTAAATGTTATTGAAACATATATTGAAAACGCTGATTTCCTAGAAATGATAAATAAGGCTACTGCTGCTAGCGCCATAGGAAACACGGCTTTTTCTCCGTATTGGATTGATTGGGAAGATACTTTCAAAGGCATTAATGACGAAACGGCTATTAACTTGATGCTATCTATATGTACGTCTAAAAGCTTTAATATGCCTGATCAGTTTAAAGCTGAGCATGTTTACGATATAGATATAATAAAATCAAGTCCAATATATCATTTCTTACTAATTTCACAGCCATTGTTTAAACAAGACTCTAAGGTTAATAATCATAAATTTAAAGAAATGGAGCATCCTGATACAGGTATAAGGCATAAGTTTATGCAAGGGGCTTTTAATGAATTTTTTATTAATTCAAAAACTAAAAGAAACCCTTTCATAAACTATGTATATCAGGCTTACCAAAGAGCCAAATGGTTACCTCGCTTGCTGAATTTAATCGATAGCGTTGATGGAAAGCTTATATATTTTCCTTTTTTTTTTACTTCAATGAGCTACCGCAAACATTCGGACGACTTTTTAGAATCAACACCGTTTGTTAAGGTTATACGTTCATTAGGTAGAGAAAATAAGACTTTAATTAAACTGATTAATGCACATAATTCTTTTGAGTGTATTAGTGATATACCAGAAAATTACTTCCTTAAAGTGTCTGAAGCAAAAAAAGCAAATCAAAATTACGTGACTAGCACAGGGCTACCTTATAAAGCTTTTGAAAGAGTTATAAACCAAATTGAAAAAGATACAGAATGGAATACTCGTAAGAATTATAAGCCATTTTCTAAATCACAACTTAACCCTCTATCACATAAAAGATTAATTAATGCTGATAAAAATCGAAAGAATCCTGATATGGGCTGGGCTGAAGGTAAATTGTCTAATTCAATTAAAGGTGAAATGTCTAGATTCGCAAACAAGGCGAGTAATTCGAATAAGGCTAACAATATAAATACTTTTGCAGAATGGATTATAAGTCTTCCTGATAAAATTAATACACTACATGACATATCTTCTTTTATGATATACGACCCTACAGGCAATATGTATAAAGGTGTCACATTTTATGAATATATAAAATCGAAAAAAAATAGTAGTGGCTCTGTTATTAGTCTATCCAACCAAAAAGCAACATGGAGTGTAGCGTTTAAAATTCTAGAAACGTGGGCAAAGCTAGAATCGACAAATTTAAGAGCTAAAATAAACAATCCCATACCTCCAGTTAAGGAATTATTCAAAGGGGAACGGCATGTACCATGCTCAACTCACAGGCGACTCATACCTTCTTATGTGTATGAAGAGCTTTTTAGCGTTGCGACTGAGAATGATTACGCCTTTGCTAAGAGTCAGCAACGATTTACAAGTTCATTATTAAACCACCAAACAAAAGAAATGGAAATGAAGTTCCGACCCCATTGCGCTCGAATTATACATTTATTACTTTTAGTTCCTTTGCGTGGTAAACAGGCTAGATGGCTTGATGAAGGGCTTATGGACTCTGAACTATGGGACTTTAAAACTCAAAAATACAAGAAAAACAATGGTCCACTCGCTAATTACGTTTATGAGGATGGTAAAAATCATGAGTCTAGACATGGAAATACAGGAGTTATTTTTAACCCCTATGGTCAAAAAAATAAAGCTTTATGTTTATACATAAGTACAAATAAAACCAAATCTGAAAAAGCTCAAAGAGCAGGCGAAACAGGTTACGAAATACCTTGGCCTTATGAGGGGGCAGATGGGCATTTTAAACAAGTTTATGACATTATCGAAAGCCAGAAAACGTGGAACGATAAATATTGTCCAGCAAGTGTGACTAAACCAGTAAAGACGACAGATGAGAACGCTGGATATTATGATGTTAGTGTGTGGGATGATCTTCCATACTTTACACCTCTTTTTCGAAATCCTCGTAAAGTACGATTATCAGCGATGACATCTGTCAACAAAGAAAAGTATAAATCTCGAGATAACTTGTATTTACCAATTAGTGCAGACGAATTGAGAAGTTATTTCAAATTATTACTTGAAGAAACAGATAGAATAATTAAGTTAAAGTTCCCAGAACTAAAAAATCAAAATGTATTATTCAAAAATGACGGTACAGCTCTTTATGACTTACACGGCTTACGAGTCTTTGGTATTTCCACTTTATTAAATAAAGGAGTGGATGAAAAAGTTGTTCAAATGTTAGTCGGCCATGCAACAGCAATTATGACCGTTTATTATCAAAAAATTGAAGCTAAAAAAATGAAAGAATTGCTCATTCAAGCACAGAATAAACAAGGGGCAACCCAAACAAATGAATTAGCCTTTTTAAGAAAGGGTGAAACATTAATATGCAACTTTGGTTTAGTACCAGAGTGGCAAAATGAAGATGCCAAAAATATTGGAGATCCCAACAGAACTAAAGAAGTTGAATCTATTGCAAGACTTGCTGGTGGGGGTATTTGTTTTGGGTATTCTTGTGCATATGGAGGATTAACATCTTATATAAACTTCAAAGGTCAGGAGGTCTACGAGATAAAACAACTTGAGCAAGGGGCTATGAGATGTGGTAATTGCCGCTATTGGAAAAGTGGTCCTAGGTTCATTTTAGAACAAATTTATCATTTTAATTTAGTAGTTTTAAAAATATCAGAACTGGCCGAACAAAGGACAGCCCTGATTAATAAATCTAAAGACGCTTACAACGACTCTACTGTTGAAAATCCTGAGTTTATGGCCGCTAACTACAGTAAAGAAGTCGATGATATTAATGTTATATCTAGTTCCTATGTTCAAGAATTCGCCAGAAGACAAGCTATGCTCGAAGAAACCTTCAGAGTATCAGGACTAGAGTCAACTAAGACAGCAGAACTGGATGTTTTTAATAAAATGCCTAAAGGAATTAATAGCTATGAAAATTTAAGTGCTTTTGAAGGAGCAATGGAAGTTACTACTCAGGGTGCGGTTTTAGGGGTCAACTTAAATTCAGATACAATCTCCTTCAAGAAACTCAAGAAGTTCTTAACTCAAGTCTCTACAGTTGCAGGTGTCGCGGATAATTTAATATTCAAACCAGACGACGAAGTTAAAAGAGCTGCAATTTTATATAAGATTCAAGGGGTTGTAGAGGATATCGGAAGAGCGTTTACTGATGAAGAGTTTAATGATGCAAGGTTTCTAGTAGATACATTAAATAACTCTGATCTCCTGAAGATTAAAAAGCACCTAATTTCTGCTGATAGAGAAGTAATGAAATTAGCAGATAAAATAAAAATTAAAAAATTAAAAAATTAAAAAGGAATAATAATTTGAGTCAGTTAATTCAAGCACAAAGGTTTTTACAATGTTTATTAGATAGGGAAGATCTCAAAGATAGGAGAGTTCAAGTTGGTTTAAGAAATGTTTCAAAAGCTTGTGAGCACTTGATAAAAAAAAATTTGAAATTATCTTTTGTGAATGTTGGGGATTACATTGAGCAAACAAAATTAAAGCCAACAAAAGGAACTATCAACAATGACTCATTAAACGTCTATAAACCATTAATAAATAAATACAAAGAATGTATATCTGATCAAAATCAGGGGATTCCCACATCTAATCAAATCCTGGGTCATAAAGAGTTACTTATTTATAGCAAAGGGCTGGAAAAGCGACTCCAGATATTATTAAAACAGATTGAGATATTAGAGGATAATTTCACTTCTAAAAATGTGTTCGATTTGGCTGAAACCCTAAATCAACCAGTTAATGACCTTGGTGGCGTTGATGTCATTAAATCATCAGTACTTGCTAAGGAACAAAAAATGGCACTCACGAGATTATTAGAAGCGGATGAAATTAAATTTAAAAAGTTTGGAAGAAAAATGTGTGCTATTGATGAGAGCGATGAAGTAATTCTCCATGCGGTTGAGTATCAATTACTCTTAGAACTTACTAAATAATTACCCATCAAACATCTGTATAATTGAATGAATATTCAATTAAAAAAATCGTATGTTTTAAGGTTTAGTAGTTTCAATCGCACCAATAGATAGAAAACTTCAACCCTGAATTTTAGTCAAGATAATTTCTGCTTTACCTTGATGAATCATAAAGGCGGAAACTAAGGCACCACCAAATGCTATGATGGAAAAATTAACTTGTCACGTCATTTGAGTATGAGTTAACTGCATTAGTATTTTTAATTTAGCTGATAAATTATGTATAAAATAAAAGATTTTATATTATTAGATATTCAAAGTTATTAGGTCATTAGGCTTTACTTTCAAAGCTATACAAATCTTTTTGAGTAGCAAAACACCAATATTTACCTCACCCCTCTCAATTCTACTAATATACGCTTTATCCGTACCAATCTCGTAAGCTAATTCACTTTGAGACATTGCAACAGTATTTCGTATATCTCTGATCCTTTTTCCAATATCTACTAGTTCACTACTCATAATATTACACAATTCGAAAAAGAGTATTTTCACATAAAATTAATTCAAAATCGTTGTATTATATTACTACTTGGTAGTAATATATTACCTTTATTGTAATATGTTACTACTTTTGTTGTGGGATTAATGTAAATGAAGTTAGATGAGACGTTAAAAGTCATAGTATCAAATCCTAAACTGGATCATTTTTCTACAGTCGAAATTCGAACTGCATATATGATTTTAAACACTGAATGCACAATGTCGGCTTCAGAATCAAGAAGATTTGTTTATGCTGAACTTAAAAAACTTGTCAATAAAGGGTGGTTGAAGAAGAACACGTCGAAAAAAAAAGGATTAATAAGTTATGTTAAAACAGAGCTGTTTAATCTAAAACCACGAATAGTAACTTCATCAGTAAATGACAATGAAAATAAGCTAGTTGCGCATACTTTGTTCGAAAACATGCAAGAGCTAAATTGTAGGTTACAAGACTATAAAAACGATCTTTTAGAAGGATTAGGAGAAGCAGAAGAGTATCGTACACTTAGGAATGAATTCCCACAAATGCATGATGAACTTCAACCAAAATATAATAGTATTCGAGAAAAAAATTCGCGGTTACTCGGTAAAATTAAAGCGATTGAAACATTAATTAATAAAAGAGCAGAATTGTAATTATGAAGTTAAGGTTATGGCAGCAAGAGTGTATTGAAACAGCTTTTAGTAAATACTTGTTAGGTTCTAAACATTTTTTAGCCTTAGCAACACCAGGGGCGGGGAAAACACACATGTCATCTTCGTTAGCTGATAAGTTAATTGAGAAGGATATGATTGACTTAGTAGTTTGTCTTGCTCCATCAACAATTGTTGCTAGTGACTTCAAAGAAAGCTTATCTCTTAAATTAAAATCTCGATTTGATGGTTTACTGGGGTCATCAGGGTTGGTTTCGACTTATCAAAATTTACTACATGTTGATGAAAATTTTTGGGAGTTATTTAAAAAGTTTAGAGTATTCGTCATTTTTGATGAAATTCATCACTGCTCAGGAACAAAGTTGGAAAATGCAAATGCTTGGGGAGAAAAAATTATTGAAAATATTAAAGATCAAGCAACTTACACAATTGCGCTAACAGGTACACCTTGGCGATCAGATAAAACCCCCATAGTTTTGTCCAATTATTGCAACTTAACCAATAAAATTATTTGTGATTACAGTTATGGGTTAAAGAAATCTATAGAAGACGGTGTTTGTAGAGTACCGGAAATAATTGCCATTGATAATGACAGTATCTCAGTAGTAGATAAATCAGAAAACTTATCTTTTAACAGTTTTTTAGATTTACTTTCACAAGAAATTTTGCCTTATCATATTATTATTAATGATGAAAATGTCATACTTCAGTTGATAACTAGAGCAAATAAACGGCTTCAATCTATTCGAAATACAAACCCAGACGCAGGTGGTTTAATCATAGCGTATTCGATACAGCACGCTAAAAAAATCCAGCGAATTTTACACGATAAATTAAATAAAGCTGCAGTAGTGGTAACATATAGAGAAGATGATCCTAACCAACTAATTCGTAATTATCGTAATAATTCAGATGAGTGGTTGATTAGTGTTGGTATGGTCTCGGAAGGTACCAATATACCAAGGCTGCAGATATGTTGCCACTTAACGAATATAAAAACTGAGATGCATTATAGACAAATTCTGGGGCGAATTTTAAGGGTGACTAGCTCTGCGGATCAAAGTGCTGTTTTGTATATGCCTGCGGAGCCAAAGCTCGTTGAGTATGCTTATAGAATAGGTCGGGATTTACCAAATGGAGCAGACATTATAAAGTTTGAGAAAATAAGTTCACACTTCAAAACTAAGCTAAAAAAATGTAATCAGTTAATAGACCGAGAAGCAAATGAGATTGAAGAAATAGGAAATTATCCAGTGAATACGAAAAAGCCTGTTTTAAGTTTTTTTAAGCCTGAGCAAAGTCTCTTTCAAGAAAATGTTGTCTATGCTAAGAACCCACTTACTGAGGTTTATGAAAAATCAGTAAATATATTTGGTCGCTTCAAACAAGAAACCTTAGTAATTGATATTCAGGGTGACCTGGTAAATGAAAAGTTTCTTAAATCCTTGAGTAGAGTCTCATGTGAAAATTAAGTATTTGAAATTATGAATAATTAAGCTAGATTAAAATATAATCATGAAGATAAAATTCACAATAAATAATACTTCTTTTCCGATATAAATAAGAAGGTTTAGATATAAGGTAAAGGATTATTAAAATATTCATATTGTATTATTATCCACTTTCTTCGCTATAAACAGTTACGCATCAAGCCTAAATCATGAAGTTGTTTCTAGATGCTTTTTTGTATATGTCCCTATTGCATTGCCTCTAACTGGATACAATTAAGTAACGAAAAAAAGCTTAATAAATAATAAGTTGTAGATTATTATATAGTATTCGAAGTAATAAATAGCTAAATGGTAAAATGCTAGCGTCAATATAGGTAGGTTAAAAATGGACTTTGATAGTCAAAAGGAGTTTGATGAATATGCTCGAAAACAATTTGAGTTGCTTAATCATAAGATAAAGCCTAGTTTCCATAAATATAATACCGAAGGTATAAAGTTAACGAATGCTTTTGATGATAAGTTAGGGCTGAAAAAAGCGCAACGCTGCTTTGAGAAAGCTTTAGCTTTAGCTACTAATAATGAATATACCAAAGCTGTTGCATGCCATGATTTAGGTGTGTTTTATTTTACGCACTTTGCGCGCTTACCTGGGGCGCCTCATTCAAATCTAAATAAAGCAGCTTCATTTTTTTCTCGTGCGATTGCAAATAAACAACGCCAACAATTCCCTGACAAATATGCTTCTAGCCTGTCTCAATTAGCTGCTGTATACCGAAGAGCGGCTAATGAACAATTGTGGTACCTTAGCCGAGAAGAAAGTTTAGTAAAATCAGAGGAATTACATCGGAAAGCTCTCAAAGTGCTTGAAAGATCCATACCAGCTTTTATTCGATTGAACCAGCTTTCAATCATTTATTTAAATTTAGCAGCAACTTTGTTCGATATAGATAAAACTGAAAAAGCCTGTGATTCTCAAGCCAAAGCATTCATTTGCTATAAAGAGGCAATTGACTGGTGTCAATCAAACTTTCCTGTCTCAGATTTAAATAGTAAAATGTCCTTGAAACCAGACAAAATAATACCTCTAACTATATCTAAGTTGACACACTTATCTAAAAGCAAAGAACACAAAGAACTTTGTAAATCAGCTTTGGAAATGGCATTAGTATTTGGACTTGACCCATTAGATATGATGAGAGTGAATCCCCATGTAGATATATCAAATCCAATCGTAGAGATTCAGCTTCTTGTAAAAGAAGCTGATGAAGATAGTAATCCCGAAAATGTTGACAGATTATCAAAAAAGGTACATTCACTGATGGTGGGTCGACAATCAACTGAGACGGACCAAGAGTCAGATAGAGTGGGCGTATTAATTCAACAAGCTAGTTCTGGTTTAGCACGTGTGTTAGTAAAAAAAGAAAAATGTATACAGGCATTTATTACACTTGAAAATACTAGTGCGATGCGCTTTTGTGAAAGTACTAGTTTGTGCTGGCTTCATATTAAAGACCCTGTTGGTCAAGTTCTATTAGGTGCGCTAAGAAAATTAGGTAGCATTTATTATGGTTTGAATGAAATTGCGCTTATGGCAAGCCATGTGAACAAGTCGCAGTTACATAATTATCTTTCTGATAGTGCGAAGTTACTAAAATCACAAAGGTCTCAAAAAACGAACAATGAAGATGTACAAATATTTAATGATTCTAAATATGCCAACATAGTTGATTTTTCTAGCAGGGCCTCGAACCCTTTAGATTTCTTAAAGCAACAAGCTAGCTTATGTTTGGGGGATTTCAAAATATTAGGACAATATATAGATCGATTAGATACAGATTACGTAAAAGACAGGCAGCGTACTTATCAAATCACATTGAATGATTTACGTGAGGCTATTAATACTCACCCAGATCAAGTGTTAGTTAAAATAGATATTGAAGATCACTATAATGATGTATTGGTAATTGTTGCCTATTTACAAAATAATCAAATCACGGCCAGAGGATATTTATTTAACTTACCTAAAAACCTTATCAATAACGTTGCTGCATTTGTTACCGATCATAAAGAAGTTAATACCGATTGGGATTTAGGATTTATTGATTGGAAACTGATGCTCCCTAGCCACTTACACAAAGTTTGTTTGCTTCCTTCATTTTTCGCTTCGCATATACCTTGGGGGGCTACAGGTAAAACAGGTGAAAAACTTTATCAATTGGTCAATGAGGTAAACTGGTTGCCTTCACTGATGTATTTGTATGAACAAGTCAAATATTATGATGATAAAACTACTATTACCAGTGTTGTTGGTGGTGATACATTATTCGATAAATTAGCACTTCATGACAACATTTTGACTGAAGTTGCTGAATCTCAAAATGATTTTTTGCATCAGTTATATCAGTCTAATATTTTTAGTTTTTATGGCCATTGTGAGCATAAACACCCAGATAGACCTAAGCTATTGTTTGAAAATTATTTTGTTAGAGATGCTGATATGCTGCATAGCGTTCGTGGGGCTGAGCGTATAGAGTTTTGGGCTTGTCAAAGTGGCTCTAATATTCCTCTGCATTTTTTACCTAGCCAGGTAAATGAGCCCTTTGGTATGGATATGAGGATGTTAGAGTCAGGAGCTAAAACTGCGATAGGTTCGCTTTGGGCTGTCCCTGAGTTGGTTACTGCACATATCAAAGCAAAATACGATAAGCTTAAAAATAATAATATGAGCGCATCTGAAGCTCTGTTAAGGGCGCAACGCTGGTGGATAGAAAGTGGTGTTGACGAAGAGTTGAATAAAATTACTACCCTTGGTGAAAAAGAGTACCTTAAAATGCTTGAATGTAATTATACTGAAAATCAGGAGTTAAGAGCACTTATGGGGCCGATACTTGCACGAAATTTTAAAGCACCTAATGTAGATATGGCTTTATTGGAACGATCATTAAAGCATCCTTCTGCGTGGAGCGGTATGCGGTTTTGCGGTATCAGTGAACAGCAAAATAAATACATCCCAAGATCGGAACTTTCTTCAGACCAACAGCAAAAGGTGAATACCCTAATTACACAAATGAATTTGCAGGCAGGCTTTATTAAAAATGCAAGATAATGACTTACCAATTACTGATTGGACTTATGATGGGCGGTTAGAGTATGTAAATAAAAATCGACTAGTAATCGAGTTGGTTATTGAGCAGGCCCTAGAAAATTTCGATGAGCAAACAATATCTCTTACATTTCAGACTCAGGGTAAAGCGGTTATTAAGATCATAGACTTGTTTAACGGAGTGCACTTTAACGTCGAAAGCTTACCTAATGGAATCCCTAAAGATATAACTTTGTTTAGCCAACTAGCATTCTGGGTAAAATATAAATCGGCTGGAATGATTTATACCGGAAATAGAACAAATAAGCAGACATCACCAGAACAGATTCCTGAGCCTATAGTAATTAAAAAAAATCATATAGATTTACAGTTAGAAAAGTTAGCGATAAACCTAAATAAACTTAACCAAAAAGTTGCAGCAGACTTGATAGGTTACTGGCTGTCAGCTAATAAAAAGCTCTTAAATGAGTTGTCTTTTATAGAAGAGAGTCCTTGCGAATTAGAAATAGACAATGATGTTTCTGATACACAAAAAACAAGGTATAAGGCAGATGCCTCTTTTAGGTTCTTGTATTTGTTTTTTAATATTAGAGAACACCTGAGCACAGTCGAACTTTATGAAAATAAGTACTTAGTAAAAGGTAGTAATCGTCCGCAGTACGTAGCTAGATATAAAGAAAGTCACCACACTAAAACTCAAATTAGACAAACTATTAAAAGTATAATTGATAAATTTAATGAAATATATGTTGAAACTGAAGACAAAGATTTTATCATTCGTGCGTTGTTTAAATCCATATCCAAGAGTGCGGTACTTGATGTATATGAAATAAATAAAAATGATCCTAGTCATTCAGACTATGTACAAAAGCTGAAACAGCTAAAAGTTAAGCCATCTTTATTAATGGAGCAGGTATCATGAGACTTGATCAGTTATCTTTGGATGAAATGGTACAAGGCCTTGAAGTTGCCGACGACAACTGGGAGATACTTTTACGTCAGCCTGACGCCGAAGAAAAATGGGCTGATGCAATAAATCGTAGAGAACATTTAAATGCTTTTTGTCGCTTAGCTGTAAAGTGGCCAGCAATAATATTTAAATATAAAAAGGTAAAGTCTTTTACCAAGAAGAACATCAACTCACCATTAATTAGTATTTTCAGTTCTGGGTACGAACCGTTTAGTGCTGTTTTGAGTGCTGACTCGCATTCAGATGAAGATAGTTTTTTATCAATTGAAGTTAAATGGGGAAAGCAACAAATCGTTGAACTAGATAACGTTACCTCTATTAGTTTTAAGAGTGATACCGTTATTAATATTTTTTATTCTTATAATGAAGGTGATGGAGTGATTAGCTCAAATGATTCTTGGTGCTTTAAGCCAGAAGAAGGAGCAGTATTACTAACTTTTGTTGAGGGTGATTGCATTGGTAATGATTTTGAGTCTATTTTAAGTCAAGCTAAATCAGTTGCGAGTGTTGTTCTTTTACCTTTATAAATAAAAAGCGAAAAAAATTACTTTCACCTGCGTATAGGGGCACCAACAATAAAAAGGTGCTCCAAAATGTCTACATCTACAAATGCTTTACTCCCAATTGAACAGTCAAAGCTTGCTAATTCGATTTCATTACCTAATTTTCATGTTTGGAAAAATTTTCTGAATTGGCCTCGGTTAAAATCAGTAAATTTAACAAACGATATCAAACTAGTTAAGTCATATAAGTGTTCAAGCCCACAAAAAGTAAAGTGTAACAATTCTTTAGTACGTTTTCGCGTGATCAAAAACTATCGACTTACCTTAATGTATACCATTAGTAATATGTTTTATCAGCTTTTTAACTATCGGAGCGATGAGCGGAAAATTATAAAAATATTCCAATTCATTAACTGTTCACTGCTAGGAGCTGAGTAATGAAATCAATCAATATCGAAAATACACATATTAGAGAGTTAGTTATCAACTGGCACATAACGGAAGCGTGTAATTATAGCTGTAATTACTGTTTCGCCAAGTGGGGTAAACCTAATGAATTACATCGCTCTCTTGAAGCTATAGAAGCACTATTGAATAACCTAGCGGACTTCTTTATTAAAGGGAATTCACCTTTAAAACAGAAGCTTAGCTATGAAAATGTTCGGTTAAATATTGCAGGAGGTGAGCCAATGATGTTGGGTAGTACCTTTTCAATTGTTCTGATGCTAGCTAAACAAAAAGGGTTTAAAACCTCAATTATCACTAACGGCCACTATTTATTAAATAATAAATTTGACCTTCCTAATAATGTATTGGATATGGTTGGGATTAGCTTTGATAGCCAGAATTATGATGTTAGGCGTCAAATAGGGAGAATTGATAGAAAAGGAAACTCTTTAAGCTCTGATGGTTTGAAATTAGCATTAGAAAAGCTATCAAGTACACAACAAGGTCTTAAAACAAAGATTAATACTGTGGTCAATAAGTTTAACTGGCAAGAGGATTTCGTTAGCTTAATATCAGAAATTAGGCCCTATAAATGGAAGGCATTACAGGTCATGCCATATGGTGAAGATAGCCTTCTTATTTCCAATAAACAATTTAATCATTTTGTAGATAAACACAGTAATGCAGGTTTACCAATATTTGCTGAATCTAATATAGCTATGACTGAATCATATTTAATGATTGATCCTAAGGGGTGTTTTTATCAAAACTCATCAAGGAACTCTGGTTATAAATACAGTGATAGCATAAATAAAATAGGTGCAGCAAACGCATTAAAGCAAATTAACTTTAACGAAGCAGTCTTCAAAGCTCGTTATCTACCTATTGAACCAGTTGTGTTAATTAACGAAGGTGCTAATTATGAAAAATGAATCATGTTTTGCGCATATGTTAGAGCAATATCTCCCTCGGGAATTCAATGAAACTGCTATTCATTCAGCTGAGGGGGATTCCGCTCATAATCCAAATATTAACTTATCGTCAAATGAGTATTGTAAGTATAATCCTTTAGGAACACCACTTCGTCCTCGACTTAGAGCTCGTAACAAAGCTGACTGTTGTATCGGGAGGAGTGGCAAACCCAAAAAAACTTATTTTTCATTCGATGAAGCTTATGACGCCGCTAAGTATATACTTCACGTGCGCGATACTGATTTAGAAATATATCCTTGTAGAAAGGGGAGTGGCTGGCACTTAACTAAAGGTTGAAATTTTTTATACCTTAATTAATAAATAGTTGCCTTAATAGTTTTTTATTCACTATCTATGGAGTTTAAAAATACGTGGGCGTAAGTGAAGTTATATATAGTCAGATTATTAACGTTTAAAGAACCGACTTATTAACATCGTTAAGTGCTTATATTTACCTAAATACAGTACTAAAAAACTGAAACTGAAACTGAAACTACAATTGGCAGTTTATTGTTGCTGTATTGGGTTTTTAATAATGAAGATTAAAAAGTGAGCCAAGCGCTCACTTTTTTTGAATTAATTGATAATCTATATATGAACACTAAAGTGTTGTCTCAGTGATGGATGTTGTGAGAATTATCATTTTAGGCTAGGTTTTTAAGGTGTTCTCTTGCTAGCTGCCTAGTTTCTTCTGACACTCTTGGTGAAGTTGAAGAGATTATTGTATTTAGTGCCTTAGTTGCCATTCCAGCTCGAATAATACGTTGAGCATGACCAGTCCTCGACAGGCATGATTTATCTGTATAGTTAGTATCAGATTTTAATGTTTCCACTATATCTTCATTTGATTTAGTGGATGATGAAAAATCAGTAAAGTATTTCACGAAGCAAGCTTGACCTACTGATTGTAATGCTCTGGTAAATTTCTCATCATTCATATTGTAACTCCTTGTATAATTGCCATCTGAAATTTTTCACTCTTCGAATGCTATTTTTGACCGCTACAGTGAGCTGGTATGAAATAAGTGAACGTAAACTTCATGTTATCCCTTTATAACAAGTATGCAAATCAAAAACGAATAACAAGAGGTAATTCTAAAGTGTTATGAAATAACCTTAATTGATATAAAAGTCATAACAGACGACTTTGAAACAAAAGATAGCAGTAATTTCGAATGGATTACAAAAAGGCTTTAATTCAGATAAATATGTAACCAAAGTAGATTTTATGTGGAATATATACCTAACATACTAAAGATGGACAAAAAATAGTTGTTTTTTGTTCCTTTGCCGCTTATTTTAACTAATGTATAATTTGCCACTTAACAAGCTATTGACGCTGTAGAGTAATTAATTCAGCCAAAATCACTAAATTCTTGTGTTTCAGTATTGCGATGTAGGCGATTTACTCGAAAGAGTTATTACATAGTACC
The DNA here is from genome assembly GCF_003061515.1 of Colwellia sp. Arc7-D. NCBI lineage: Bacteria > Pseudomonadati > Pseudomonadota > Gammaproteobacteria > Alteromonadales > Colwelliaceae > Colwellia > Colwellia sp. Arc7-D. Next base: position 2,258,405 of record NZ_CP028924.1, on the reverse strand, counting down.
TCCGATTCTCAGGGGGCATTTATTACGACCGAGTTATCCTAAAGGCTGGTTAGGCAAGTATACGTAAAAATCTAGCATCGATTAATCACAGGGCATGGAGTAATAAAATGAAAAAATGTGTTTTATTGTTTTAGGAATATCTATTTTGCTTTTGGATGTTATTCCCTTTGGATTAAATAGTAGTATGCTGGCTTTTTTATCTGGTCAACAAATTGTTGCTTCAGACGCTATTTTCGATGTTTTTTAGGGAACAGAAAGACTCTTAAACCTCAAGTTTTAATCGGCTTCGTGCCTGGTTCGCTACTTTTAAATATGGATATGAAAATGAAAAAGAAAATGATGATTCTGTTGGTAGTTTTATTTTATTCCGGTACGTCTTTAGCAAATGAATTAGCTGAATGTGTAGTAACATTTAATATGCTAGCCAGAACATATGAAGCAGCCGAAGGGGCAAGTAAAGGGACTGAAGAGCTTAGGAAAGTTTCAAAAATTTTGGGAAATAAATTGCTCGAGGCTTACCCAGTTCAAGCTAAAGAATTTTTTGAAAAAGAAATAATTAAAATTCAAAGTTATAAAGAAGAAGAGTTAATTGACAAGCTGGCAGTTAATTTTGAAAATTGTAGGAAAAAATTAAGGATATAATAATTATAGACCCTGTAACGTATTAACCGTCACTTTTGTCAACTTATTGAGACCTAAATAATGATTTGAAATCATCCTGTTTAATGCTCACTTAGATACTTTAGCGGCTCTTTCAATATTTGTTTAAGCTAATGTCGTTGGCCAATGGTGTTGAGCCCTGAGGGCGGTAAGATAGCCTTTACCTTTCCCACAATTAAGGTATAACAAAAGTATTAATAGCTGCTTATTTATAAGCAGCTAATTAAAAATCATGAGTATTATTGTTCAGGCTTTCGTTTAAATAGTTAGAGCGACAATTATAGATTTAAGAATCTATGAAATTATCTCGCTAGTATAGAACTTATTTATTATACAGTTACTTGGAAAAGGTTATTTTAAGTATTAACTAGTGAATCTATAACATCCTACGTTGCTTTTTCTTTTCTTCCTTATTGTGTTCTGTTAGTTCGTAAACTAGATCATCAACCACTCTGCATGATCCTTTATTGCCAATTAAATTCATTAATTGTTCTAAATTTTTCATATTATAAGAATTAGTTGCCTCAGTCTTTAAAATAAATGCCAGATCATGCCGATTAATTTTGAGTATGTCGAAAAGTGTAAGCTCTTTAAAATTTTTATCCGCAATACCAATTTTGATTTCATCATAAGTAGTAGAGTAAAAAAAAGTAAAACTATCATAATATGCCCTCCCTCCCAAGCCATATATTCTCCCGTCATCTCGTTCAGCGTACAGTAATTGGACATCTGATTTTAAAAACTCTAAGCCAATAGCTCTGCCGTCAAAGCTTTCGCATATTACATTTTTTCCATTGAGGTTAGATGATGCATAAGATAATTGAGAAAATAGCATTATTAGAAGAAAAATATATTTCATTTTTTTAACCTTTTTTAGTCTTTAATGTTCGGCTCATTGAGGGGAGATTATATCTCCAGTTATAGTGACAAATAGAACCGTTTTATTCTACTTCTGCACTGAAATAATGCTTTTTTAATCCCAACGCAACATAGCTGATAATATACTATACTGATTGAATAAGAACAGTTATTGATACGAAGTTTTTGGTGAAGTGCGCCGGAAAATGAATTTTAAATGTCGATAGGATATTTTAAAAGAATATCTAAATGCGATAGATATGGTTTAACCAAGTATAAAGCTGTGCGCAGGTTATCTAGGAGTTAGCTGCACATTATAGAGTTGTTGGAAAATGTGTATTATTTGAGTTTAAATAATTATTTCCTCTCCCTATGCCTCACATTATAGCGTTTTGACAACGCATTGCTTTACGTCTTAAATTGTAAATTATGGTTAGTAAAATGAATAGAAATTCACCAACAATTTTGATAACTAAATGCTTATTTTTAATCGCTGTAATTATCAGTGTAAATATTGGCGTTACTCATGCAGTTGAGCTAAAAATTGATAAGAATATAAAACAGGGCAATCGTTGGGAAGCTATAGTTCAGAAAAACGTATCAGGCTCTTTTCGCCTTGTATCTTTTACTCAATCTCGACTGGCTTCATATTCAAAGGGCGATTTACTAAAGTTACACATATATTTACCGCAGAAAGGTAAGGCGCGAATTACTGCTAATAACATTGTAAAAAACGATGTAAATTATCAGATGGAAGTCAAAAAAACACATTATAAGAAAGGTTGGAGTGTATTTGAGCCTTGGTCAGTAAATAATGTACTGGATAAACACGGTATCAGAGCCAGAAATTTAGGAATAGAGGCTACATTGAATGATGGAACATATTTACCTATATTGTTGAGAAAAAATGGCATTAATGCTGAAGTTAACAAAGAACAAACTTATGTCCTACATTTTTTCACTCCTGCTAATATCAAATCTATTAAATATATTGTTTTTAACGAGAGTCAGGAAACGCTTAGCGGAGAGATAACAGATCTTTTTGCCTCATCTACCTTTAACCTTGATCTCAATACAGATGAGATGGACAAAGGTTTCTACGAATTAACCCTAAACATTACTTGGTCTAATAATCGAAAATCAACCTACAAATATCCTTTTTACCATGCTGAATATGACATCAATTGAACTAAAACCAGGATATCCACTATTGTTCGCCATTGTTATCATCGTGGTGATGATTGTTGCAGCACTTAGCCTATTTAACAAAAGATCAGACGTGCTAATAACACTTCAGGTCGAAACGCTTTCTTTTGAAACTCGGAATGATCTGAATAACTTATTCGCTTTGAGCAGAACAATTGATAAAAACGACGTTTATGTCCAGAATTTTTCTGTATTTGAAGCTCGCAAATCGTCTATTGGAGGGGAGTCGGCAGCAGACAACAAAATTTCAACCGACATTGGTGATAGACTTAGCTTGAGAAATGTATCCGTAAATGAACTGAATATTCCAGAAGGAGCGATTATTAAGCTCTCATCATTTGAATCTGAAGTAGAGCAAGTGAGTATTCAATTTCAGAATATTGAGTCATCCTTTGATTTCCATCCTATAAACAATGATTCGTCTTATAGGTTTAATACTTTTAAAGAAAAAAAGATCCCTGAAGGTGGTGCAATTATAGTTAAGCCGTCAGATGAAAAATTTAACATGAGTTTCAGATTTGAGGATGCATCAGGGCTTATGGAGAGTGAAATTATTAAAATAGATCATCTTAATATTAATCAGTTGATAAATGAAACTTTGCAACCCTCTATCAAGTCTGGAATTATTGAAGTATTGAGCATAGGAGAAAAAATCAATATTCATAAAAATTCTCGCCTCTATTTTCAGGCAAGTGACATTTTTTATATCACAGACTTGTTCATTAAAAATGGATCAATAAATGTAGTTTTAGAAGGGCATACATCTAGTATTGAATATGGCTCAAATAGAACAAACATAATTCCAAACTATCTTTACTTCTTTGCGAAGAATAATTTTATACTCATAATCTTCAATACTATATTTGTGCTAATTACATTCACGTTGACTTTGGTAAAATTTACTAATGAAAAATAAAATTTGCTTATTACTCTTGATATTCATCTTCACTCAAGCCAGTGCTAATGTCGAGTCAGTCGTCAAGATTCAAAGTAGTGATATGTCTACTAATGGAAACGGGGTAGTTGTAGGTCATGATGATAAATTTGTTTATTTGGCCACTGCAATGCATGTCATTGATGAGATTGACGTTTCAAATGTGTATTTTTACTTTTATCACTATACCGATTTTCCGCAATTTGAGAAAATAGAAATTTTAGGTGGTGAGGTATTAAATAACTTTAAAGATATAGATTTATCCTTTATAAGAGTACCAAAAAATGATTCTCTAAAGAGCTCTCCGATGCTCTCCGTAGAGCTTGGTAGAACACGTTTTTGTAGGGATAGGGAAAAGTCTACAATTTTAGGTTTTTCAGGTGCAGCTACTACAACATTCCAGAAAGTAGAGTCTGAGTTAATGACCTTTGACTATTATGATAATCCAAAGTTTTTTAGGATAGCTTCTCCTTCATTAGACGAGGGTATGTCTGGTTCACCAGTCTTAGGTAATCAGAGCATTTGGAGAGGGATTTTGTTATCAAGATCAAATTCTAATCAAGGACAAGTCCTACATGTAAATGAGATCATCAAAAAGGTCGACGCATTGTCTATTCCAAAAAATCATATTGGTAGCCACCTAAAATCAGGTGTAACTTGGGGCTTATCTTCAATTTATGTTAAACCTAAAAATGGCCAACAGGGTATTAATGTGGATTCGGTAAAAGAATTAAAACTAGAATTGAATCCAAATGGAAAAGTAAGCGGAACATTTACCTCTTCATATTGCTTTACCGAAAAAGGAATCAGATTTGACGATGTTAAGGGAAGCGGGTACTTTTTCAAAACTCCTAGCGCAAATAATCCAAGTTTCTTTAATCCACACTCTATTTTTACTCCTACGATACTGGCTTACCACTTTGTCATTACTCAACCTTCTTTCGCATTTAATTTTCAAACGGGAAAAACCGCAAAGCCAAAACTTCAACTAGAAAATGAAAACTATAGACTTCTGTTTGATAAATTAGATTGACGGATAAGCTTAATGTCATGATCAAATAAATTTTGCCACTCAATTGTATACAGTCATCACATTACTATAATTTACTTTTGTCCAGCAAAAAATGAACAAATAAAGGCGATGTCGTTACACTAAACTTTAATATTATTGCTCTTAACAAACTCTACGATTGATTCCAAGTCACCGAAAGTATCTAAAAGCATTTTCATAGCATGCATACTCACTTGCTCGTCTTCATCTTTAGCTAGAGTGCACCAAGTTTTTATTAATACATTAGGCGGGGATAACCGTTGTTTTTTGACCTCAGTAATACTAGTCATGTTAACTCCATTTTTTGAGACTCCATACATCAAAAGTAGTAAACATTTACAGTTTCTGCAATAGTGCACTGATTTTGTTGCTAGTAAATTTTTGTCATAATTGATTTAAATAATTCAGCAGTTTTAGTTACAGAGTGCTGAGTACTTTCAGTGATTTATCATCAGCGATTATATGGTAAGCGCACAATTAAGCAGTGCGCTTAGCTATAATCGAATTCTAGCTGCACATTCCACGGCATTAAATCTGTTAAATCATCATCGTCACTTTGACGTGCGGGCAATGTTTTGAAAAAATGCTGTAAGTAATAATAGGGGTTAATTACGCGCTTACTTAAGTAAATCAAAATATGTAACCTTATATTGTGTCTTTTTCTTTTATTTTTTAGTAGTCTACATGTGTTGCTTTTATAACCATATCTGATTGAAATTGACCTATATATCTTAATAAGGATTTGCTAAATGAATGGACCTCGCTTCTACTTTCAAGTTGTAGTAATTATCTCCGGTATTTTAGGACTAACGGCCTGTGGTGGGAGTGGCTCGGAAAAAAAGAAAGATCCTTTACCTGAACCAGTAATAGTTGAATCTATTTACTCTGAAGAAGTTAATAATTACTACAGCTTAGATCCTTACACCGATGATACTGACAGTGATGGTCTAAAGGATGATTATGAAATTACGTATTCAAATGAACATATGTCTCCAAGCCTTGCTGATACCGATAAAAATGGTATATCTGATGCGAATGAAGACAATGACCAAGATGGCTTAACTAATCTTCACGAGCAAGAATTAGCAACTTCACCTTTTTCTCATGATACTGACTCAGATGGCTTGACTGACAAAGAAGAAATTACACTAAAGACAGATCCCTTAAAAGTGACAGTGATGAAGACGGACTTCTAGATGGTGAAGAAGTTCAACTTGGCCTTAATCCTTTAAAGGCAGATTCAGATGATGATGGGGTAAGTGACTTAAATGATTCTCAGGAGCTAATATTTGTTAATAATGACTTAATAAAATTAACAGTGGATGCGACTCCGAACTTAAAAAAACATTTTAATGTGACAGTAAACCAAATAGTACCGGCTGATGACTCCTTTACGGTCCCTTCCTCATATCAACTAGATATTATAGATTTACCTGCAAGTTTTATCGAACCAATATCGTTAACACTGAACACACAAACAGATTCCACAAGTACAAAAATATTTTATTATGATAATACGTTAGGCTTACAGCCAGTTCCCGACAGTATGATTGATAACTTGGATGCTACAAATGATTCAATAACAGTAAAAGCTACAGTCCAAGAGCTTATGGGGCTTCAATCAGAAGAAATTTCAACTTTATCTCAAAAGGTCTCATTTAATAAAAGTCCATATATAACCAACTCATCTCTTACTTCAAGTAATATTTTAAGCTCAATTCTTTTTGTTATTGCTAACACGGAAACGAGTAAAGCTTTATATGAACGTTTTTTTACAAAGGAAAACTTATCGCCAAATTTTAAATTTGATTTTTCAAGTACAACGGGAAGTCGAGCCATTAATTTAGGTAGCAATCCTAGTTATACCATTGGTTCTCATATCGAAGAATCAGGGGTGTTGATTAATACCACTGGCGCTATTGTTTTCTCACCTAATGTTAACGTCAATAATTATAGTCTTACGTTATATTTTGATCGGATAGATAAAGAAGGTGTTTTATTATCACAAGAAAATACTGAAAGCTTAGGTAACTACAATTACATATTTATTGACCAACCTTCTAATAAACCCACAGCCGTAACGCTTGTAAAGCAAGATAGTCAGTTCACGATATATCTAAATGGTAAGCCCTATCAGCAAAGAGAAGCCTTAGAAGGCATTCCTGAATACTCTGCGTTTATGCCCATAACCATCGGTAAGCCTTTAAGTAATTGTGATGCAAATAATGATACAACTTCGTGTTTGAACAATAAGCAACTAGAAGGCGTTTTACTTGAAATAGAATTCTACGAGCATGCTCTTTCGCAAGCCGGAGTTCGTAAGACTGTGAATGGTAAATATAATGAGTGGATGTCTGATACTGATACCGATTCAGACACATTGCTTGATGTTGATGAACTATTAGGCTTCGTTATTTATGATGAAGGTAATATTGTTCAAACTAATTATTTGCTCGCCGATTCTGATTCTGATTCCCTTAATGATAATGATGAATTACAAGGTTGGTTAAATATAGGTTCGAATTCGCCATCTTCTTTAACAACTGGTAAGTCGCAAAAGACTAGTACACTGAATAGTCATTCTGGAGATATTGATTATTGTGATGGTCCCTTTTTATCATCAGCCTGTATTTCTTATTTAAAAACATATAAAAAAGTTTCAGACCCATTAACTGATGATTCAGATAAAGATGGGATTAGCGATGCTGATGAATACTTTTTAGGTACAAACTCAAACTCTAAAGATTCTGATAATGATGGTTTGTTGGACAAACAAGAGCTCTATCTTGAAACAGACCCGTCCGATCCAGATACAGACGGTGATGGCCTGATGGACGGTATGGAATATTACTTATCAGGTGAAGTTGCGTTTCCTAATTTAGGTGATGATGGCGTTGTTGATTTAGGTTTAGATCCAACCACACCTAATGTTATAGATACTTATGAAGGTATTGAAGAGATAGAGTTAACCATTAATTACTTATTAGAAAAACAAACCGATGGCATATTCTCTGAAATATTTAATAAGGCAAGTATTGCCATATGGTCATCACAGCTAGAAAAAGTTAAACAGCTAGGAATGAATAATTTTACTTTGCGTAGTCACTTTCATAATGGATATGGTACCAATGAATTTAAATATATAAATTTTAATAATTATTCTGATCAGCTTGCACTTTATAATAAAGCCATAAGTAGAGCTGATTTATTTACAGAATACAAAATAACACATATAGGCTATGGACTAAAAAAAGGGTCTGCGTTTGAGGCTAAAAACTCTTACCAAGCGATAGGACAAATAACAGGAATGTTTGCCGCCTTTGCTCCTATTGCTGATATTCCATTAACTGCCAGAGATTTAACTGCAAATTTAATCTATGGTCGTTTTGATGATGCTGTATTAGATTTGGTTTCTTTGATTCCTGCTGGGGGTGATGCAGCTAAGATTTATGCCAAGATAATTCCTTTAATTAAGAAGTTTAGAAACAATAAGCGATTTGCTAATGTAATCATAAAGCTGTTATCTGAATATGCATCAAAATTCACTAACACACAAAAGATTTCAATCATGGCAACCTTAATTGGTGCGGATGTGTTAGATGCCCTAATGTATGAAGGTGCAAGTAGCTCTGTAAGTAATACAACATCATTAGAAAGAAATGCAATTCAACTATCTAATGAATTTAATACCTCTGCCGCTCCCCTTCGCTTTACCATTGATGAAGTTATAGCTATTGCGAAAGGCGTAGATGTAAAAAAATTAAAAAACCTGCTTGATGACGATAGTATTGAAGTGGTCAAAGCTCCGCCTTTAGCCCCCGACGTAGGTGCTTTTAACGGTGTATTTCATAGGTCTCTTCTTAATGAGCATTGGAAAAATGCACAAGATTTTGTTGAATCTGTGATTAAAGAATCAGGAGCTGTCACTAAACAAGAAGTTACTATGACACCGCCCAAAGGTAAAAAATATATCAATGGAAAAGAAGCTGGTGAATTAGTTAATAAACGAAGAGATGATATTGTTGTAGACAAAGGGGATGTATACAAAAATAGTGATGGAACTCAATCTATAGATGTTGATACTCACGAGGTTAAAGCGGGACCGATGAGTTATTCAAAGGAAATAAGGAAAGAAGTTGAGAAAGATTGTTTACGCTTAAATGCTAAAGGACGTAATGATCAATTCACCAGAATGGATAAGTCAGGTGGGACAACCTTCGTTAATGTAGAAAATGTTACGTGGCACTTTACAGCTAGTGGTAAAACATCAAAGAAAGTTGTCTTAGGAGCCAGTAAGCCATTATTAGAAGCCTTGAAATGTAAAAAATATGGTGGAAAAGCAATTAAAGTAAAAGCCTACTTGCCGACACCTAAATCAACAAGTGCAAAAAGCTCTAATCAAACAAGTAAAATTGCTAAAGCAGTTTTTATTACCAAAGATATTAATGTGGGAGATGCTCCCTTAAATAACTCTCAAAGTACTAGTTCATTTATTAACACGCCTATCCAACTTGATATTAGCTTTGGCTATAGAGAATTATTAGACAGCGATGGTGATGGTTATGACGATGCCATTGATGTATTCCCTAACGATATCAGATATCACTTAGATACTGATAATGATGGAATGGCTGATGCTTGGGAGGTTCTCTACGGACTTGATCCTAATGACGATACTGACAAAGATTTAGATCCAGATAACGATGAATTATCTAGCTTAGCTGAGTTTGAATTAACTCTCGAGCTTGGCAGTGATTATTCAGGCTATCATCCAACAAGAGCCTCACCTAAAGTCCCACAAGCTAAGACTATTAATATTCAAGTAGGTGGCTCTTATCAATTTCCTTTGGCTCCTATTGTTACGTGGTCAGGAAAAGATGAGTCTTTTGAAGCCTACTTACTTACTGAGACTATGAGCGATGGCCTGAGCCCTTTAGGGGCTGATGAATTCAATCACTTTGGATTAAAAGTCGATGAAACGGTGACACAAGGCACTCAATTAACCCTTACATACCGTATTCAATTAACTACAGGGGAGTTAACTAATTTAGCCTCTCTGACTGTAAATACAAGCATAATAGATGCTAATGAGAAGCCATTTATTTTTACAGTAAAAATAGAAGATGGTAATAGTGTTCAATTTTATACTAATAATGAATATACCTATAATTACTCTATTGATTGGGGAGATGGTTACAAATCGACAAATTTAACTAGTGATACAAGTCATACATATGAATCTAATGGTGAATATGAGTTGACTGTAACTGGTTTATTACCTTCTGTACATTTTAATATCTCGTATCCAGAATCGCAGTGCTATATTTCTGAGGTCACACAATGGGGAAGTAATCGTTGGGTTTCAATGCAATCGATGTTTAATGGTTGTCACTCTTTATCGATAAAGGCCCAAGACGAACCTGATTTATCTTTGGTTACAAACATGGATGGTATGTTTGTCGATGCTACGTCTTTTAATGACGATATTTCTACTTGGAATGTAAGCAATGTGACTACAATGTATTTCATGTTTGCTAAGGCGATCTCTTTCAACCAAGATATCTCTACTTGGGATGTAAGCAATGTAACTAACATGGGTATCATGTTTGATAACGCGATCTCTTTCAACCAAGATATCTCTAATTGGGATGTAAGCAATGTAACTAACATGGGTACCATGTTTAATAACGCGATCTCTTTCAACCAAGATATCTCTACTTGGGATGTAAGCAATGTAACTAACATGGGTTTCATGTTTTATAACGCGATGTCTTTCAACCAAGATATCTCTACTTGGGATGTAAGCAATGTAACTAACATGGGTTCCATGTTTTATAACGCGACCTCTTTCAACCAAGATATCTCTACTTGGGATGTAAGCAAAGTTACTTATATGGGCTACATGTTTTCTGGAGCAAGCGCATTCAATCAAGACATTTCTGCGTGGGATGTAAGCAATGTGACAAGTATGCGTTGGACTTTTTCTGGCGCGAGCTTATTCAACCGAGATATTTCTGCTTGGGATGTAAGCAAAGTTACTGATATGGACTACATGTTTTCTGGAGCAAGCGCATTCAATCAAGACATTTCTGCGTGGGATGTAAGCAATGTGACAAGTATGCGTGACACTTTTTCTGGCGCGAGCGCATTCAATCAAGACATTTCTGCGTGGGATGTAAGCAATGTGACAAGTATGATTTGGACTTTTTCTGGTGCTAGCTCATTTAACCAAGACATTTCTAGATGGAATGTTGGCAATGTGACTAGCATGGTTGCTATGTTTCGAGGAGCAAGCGAATTCAATCAAAACATATCTGGTTGGGATGTTAGCAAGGTTACCTTAATGCTTGATATGTTTTCTGGCGCTAGCTCATTCAATCAAAGTATTGCCGCGTGGGATGTAAGCAATGTAACTCATATCAACGGAATGTTTTCTAACGCTATCGAATTCAACCAAGATATTTCGGCTTGGGATGTAAGCAATGTAACTCATATGTCCTACACGTTTTCTGGTGCAAGCTCATTTAACCAAAATCTAGCCACTTGGGATACAAGCAATGTAATTAGCATGTGGGCCATGTTTAGTGGCGCTAGCTCATTCAATCAAAATATTTCGGCTTGGGATACAAGCAAAGTTACTTATATGGACTACATGTTTTCTAGAACAAGCGCATTCAATCAAGACATTTCTGCGTGGGATGTAAGCAATGTGACTGATATGAGTAACACTTTTGCTGGCGCGACCGTTTTCAACCAAGATATTTCAGCTTGGGATGTAAGCAATGTGACTGATATGGACTACATGTTTTCTGGAGCAAATGCATTCAACCAAGACATTTCTATGTGGGATGTAAGCAATGTAACTAATATGCATAGCACTTTTTCTGGTGCCAGCGCATTCAACCAAGACATTTCTATGTGGGATGTAAGCAATGTAACTAACATGGGTTCCATGTTTTATAACGCGATCTCTTTCAACCAAGATATTTCTGCGTGGGATGTTAGTCATGTTGTTGACATGAGCTATATGTTTTGGAAAGCAGAAAGTTTTAGCGCCAACCTGTCAAGTTGGGATGTTAGTAGCGTGACTATTTACAATAATTTTTCCAATGGCAAGCTTATTCCACCTATTTGGCCTTAATCATATCTTTCTATCTGAGTATTCAGGCAGTGATAGTTTGAAAGAAAAGTCTATTTTAAATGTAAGCGCACAATTAAGTAGTGCGCTTAGCTATAATCGAAGTCTAGCTGCACATTCCACGGCATTAAATCTGTTAAATCATCATCGTCACTTTGACGTGCGGGCAATGTTTTGAATAAATGCTGGAAGTAATAATAGGGTTAATGTCATTGGCTCGGCACGTCGCCCTGAGACCTTTAACAAGCTTTTTCTTTAAAAAGTAATGGCGAATTTCTGTCGCCCTGACACTCGGAATTGTTAGATACAGTCTGAGCGACTACAAATTATACTTACTTTATATTTACTTTATATTTAAGGTATAATCTAGAACGTTTGGTATTCTAAGTATCAAATCAATTTGCAGCCACGCCTTATTTAATAAATGAAAAGTACAATTATTTCGAGGCAAGTATCTCATACTTTCCAAGCAATTTACCGTATTGCTCTTTCAGTTCGAAAAATTCGTTTTCTTTTTTTTCTAAATCAGTAATTCGCTTCATGGCTGATTCTATTTGACCTGAAAAGTGAGAGTTATCAGATAATAATTTCTCATTCTTGGTTTGAAGCTGCTCTAACTCATCATATAAATCTGCTATTTTATCATCGCAAGCTTCTAAGGCTATGCCAGCTTGCTGTTCTGATTCTTCAAAACTTTCAATCTTTGATTTATATTCTTCAATAGTAGAAGAAACACGCTTTTCAGCTAATCGTTGTGCGACTTTATAACTATTGATAGTAATATCTTTTAAGTTTTTAATGGCTCGTTTGACATTTATATCAAGGTTTTCTTGAATTTCAGTAGGCAGTTCTATATCTGTTTCATTATCATTACTTAAACTTTCAGAGCTTCTTTCGTTGGCGTAGCTTTCCCAAACCTCTTTTATACGTGCAAATCCACCGCGATTACCAAGTTGAACTCTGATAGCGCCAGAGTTAGGCCTTTTGCCAGCATTCTCTATTGCTACACCAGCTTTAATAATTTCTTCTTTCGATATTTCCGCATGCCTTGCCATATCGGGAACCTTTAATTTAATTAGTTTATTTAATAACTTTAGTTTAGTAATCGGATAAATCAATAAATTATTAAAAAATTTATAAAATAGTTGAGGTGTGTTTGATTTTGATACACACTAGCTTCACTCAATAGCTTGATGCATACAACATAATGAATTTGGACAACCTAAATTACGCACAAAAACAAAGGCTTGCTTATATTGATTTTAAATTACTGTTTGTAGGTAAAATTACTCGCAATGAGATTGTAACTAAGTTTGAGAAAGGGATGTCTGGGGCGACGGCCGATTTAAACCTTTATAAGGAATTTTGTCCAGAGAACATGTCTTATGACACTAAGCAGCGAATATATGTTCAGTGTGATACTTTCAAACCATTGTTTACACACGATCCTCGTAAAACTTTGGCTAAACTCGCGAATCAAATAAGCGATGGCTACGATGCCATTGGTGAAGTAACGTTTCCGGTTGCAGCGCCGAGCCAACTTAATATTCCAGACATATTCATTGTCGCAAGACTTATCCAAGCGATAATTAATCACAAAGCAGTCAGTATTATCTATACATCACTAAGTAGTGGCTCTGCTGCACGCGAATTAGTAGCACATAGCATTGTAGATAATGGCTTGAGGTGGCATGTTAGAGCTTATGATCGCAAATCAAATTCATTCCGTGACTTTGTCATAACACGAATTTCCAAAGTTACAATTCTTTCACAGAATGTAAGTACCAATGAAGATAAACTCGAAGATCACCAATGGATGCGAATGATGCCTTTAGAGCTTGTACCGCATCCTAAAAACATTAAACACCCAACCGCTATAGAATTAGATTATGGTATGGAAAATAAGGTTCTAGGGCTAAATGTTCGTGCAGCGCTAGCTGGATATTTATTAAGACGCTGGAATGTAGACTGTACATCTGAAGCGTCTTTAAAAGGTGGTGAATATCAATTATGGTTACGTAACCGTCAAACTCTTTATGGGGCAGAAAACTTAGCGATAGCGCCAGGTTATAAAGCAGATGTGGGAAGTTATAATGACATCTAAAGTACATGTAAAAAATGATAGTATTAAAAGTAGTAAGGCATACTTAGGCGACTTAATCGGTGGTAGTTTGATGATCCGAGAAAGTCAGTTAATTTCTGAGCTACTTTTGAAAAAACCAACAAAAGAAGAATGGTTAGATGCCATTGTTAATCAAAACATTCTACAAAAGCGATCTGACGCTTCAGCTAAAAGAAACGCAGCGACAATTAATAAACGTTTAGAAGGCTTGGGCGATGAGTACATTGAGCAACTCGCTTTTGGTAGTACAGAACTTACCACTCAGTTAATGTTTGCTGCCACATTACTTAATTCAACAATGCTCGCTGATTTTATGAGAAATGTATATAACGATGCAAAACGAATGTATCGCGAAGTTCTTGATAGTACAGATTGGGAGTCATTTTGGGATGATCGGTCACGGTTGTTTCCAGAGTATACCCAAATGACAGCATCCACTACTTATAAAATATCTCAAGTCGCTTTTAAAGTATTGGCAGATGCAGGTTATATCGAGTCAACACGTAGCAAAAAGCTTCAAAATGTTTACTTATTACCGGAAGTCAAAACATTACTCACTGTTATGGATCGTGAAGATATTATAGCGGCAATGGAAGTTTAACTTTCAAGGAATGAAACGGGGATAAATAAATGAATAATAATAAAAAAAGCTTAACGGCTAGGCTAGATCAAATAATACCAAAAATAGAAAGTGCAGACTTTCTAAATAATCAAGGTTTAGGAAATGAAATTGGTTTCTATGTATTTGATTATCAGGCAGAATCAGAACTAGTGGTAAGAGAGCACATAGCTTTCATGACGGATAAAATGCAAAAACGTGGCAGAACGTTTACCAGTATCAATTTATTCGAGGTGGTTCTTGAAATGCTTGAAACTAGAAACCTAACCGAACGAGCATTTAAAACCCAAAAAGAGCGTGGCGATGATGCTCTATTTAAAGCGTTAAAAGGCCCGCTTGAACAAAATAGAGTGGCAGAGTTTATCGCTAATAAAATAGTTTTAGATAATTCTGGCGACTCAAAAACGGAATTTATTCTATTACATGGTTTGGGGAGCGCTTGGCCAATCATTCGAGGCCACGGCTTATTGAATGCTCTACATGCAAAAGTAGGCAATGTACCAACCGTATTATTTTATCCTGGTGAATGGGATGGACTAACACTTAAAGCTTTTAGCACGATGGACGGAAATGGTTATTACCGTGCTTTTAAGCTTGTTCCTTAAACCACAGCGCCCAGATTAGCGCATGAACTTTACTTGATAAAATTAATGAAAAGGACTTTAGCCCTTTCAAAAATAATGGATTACTAGAGAAATATAAACTATGTCAAATATGCTAATTAAAGATTTATTCACTAAAGACATCGAACGTAAAATTAATGGTGTTGTTAAAGCGGACCAAAAAGAAGATCACGTTGTATTTACCGAATTAGACGAATATGTTGTCACTAAAGAGCTATTTACGCACTTTGAAAAATTCTTCGACTGCTACATGCCTTCAGTTCGCGATCCAAAAGCTAAAGCTGCTTCAGGAAAATTAGGAATTTGGGTTAGCGGATTCTTTGGTTCAGGTAAGTCACATTTTATCAAAATCCTTTCATACCTTTTGCAAAATATTGATGCTCGCAATGAGCTGCACAATGGTGGTGAAAGTAAAAAAGCTGTTGAATTTTTTAAAGATAAAATTCAAGACGGCTTCCTTATTAGTGAAATCAACACAGCTGTAACCAAAGAAAATACTGTCATATTATTTAACATAGACAGCCGTGCTAATACCGATGATGGTGACGATGCTATCCTAAAAGTATTTCTTAAAGTGTTTAACGAACAAATGGGATTTAGTGGTGACCATCCCCATATTGCGCATTTAGAGCGTGAGTTAGACAGTCGCGGTGTATTTATTAAATTTCAAGAAGAATTTACCAGCTTAACTTCAGCTAACTGGCTAGATGAGCGTGATGCCTATGACTTCTATCGAGATGACATGGCAGAAGCCCTTGCTAAAGTAACCGAACAAACAACCGAATCAGCTCGACAATGGGTTGATCAACTAGAGAATAATTTCACTTTAGATGTTTCAAACTTCTGTAAATGGGTAAAAGAATACTTAGACTCAAATATTGAACGTCGAGTATTATTTTTTGTAGATGAAGTGGGGCAGTTTATTGGTAACAACACTCAAATGATGCTCAAGCTACAAACGATTACAGAAAACTTAGGCACCATTTGTGAAGGTCGAGCTTGGGTAGTGGTAACTTCTCAAGAAGATATTGACTCAGTTATCGGCCAAATGGCAGGCTCTAAAGGCCATGATTTTTCAAAAATTCAAGGGCGCTTTGAACGATTATCACTTTCAAGCTCTAATACCAGTGAGGTTATTGAAAAGCGTTTACTTGAAAAAGAGCAACCAGCTCGAGAGTTATTAGCAAAACTGTATGATCAGAAAGGCGATATCCTTCGTAACCAACTGGCGTTTGACTCAACCACCACTGCAGAGCTAGCAAACTATAAAGACGCAACAAGCTTTATTCATAGTTATCCATTTGTACCTTATCACTACACATTGGTACAAAAAATATTTGAAGCAATCCGCAAGGCTGGAGCAACAGGATTACATTTAAGTCGAGGTGAACGTTCATTGCTTGATGCGTTTCAAAGCGCAGCAAAACAAGTAGGTAATCAATCTGTCGGTGTGTTAATTCCGTTATATTACTTTTATCCAGCGATAGAAAGTTTTCTAGATACCTCTGTTAAAAAAGATATTGACCAAGCAAAAGAGAAAGACTCAATTTCTCCATTTGCTTTAAACATATTAAAAACTTTATTCTTAATACGCTATGTTGATGTCATTAAATCAACACTCGATAACCTTGTTACTTTATGTATAGGAAAAGTCGATGAAGACCGTTTAGCGCTGCGCCGTGATATAGAGCAAGCACTTAACTCTTTAGAGCAAAATTTACTGATAGCTCGTCAAGGTGACGAGTATATTTTCTTAACCAATGAAGAAAAAGAAATTGAAAACGAGATCAGAGAAACCGAAATTGAGTTATCAGATGAAATTAAGAAACTCAGTGATGTAATATTTGATGAAGTTTTAAGAAGAAATAAAGATTATCGTTATGCTGAAAATAAGCAAGATTTCCCAGTTAGTCGCTTTTGTGATGGCTTACCACGTGACGGGTCGCAAGAATCAGACTTATTGGTTAAAGTTATTTCTCCTCTCGATGAAGCAAACTATAAAGAATATACCTCTGCTTTTTGTGCCAATTTATCGCAAGACAGTGGCGGTTCGATCATCATCAAATTGGCTAATAAGTCTAAAATAGTCGATGAAATACGTACTACAGTTAAAACTGAAAAGTTTATACGTCGCACTACGGGTAACAGGCCAGAACAGCAACAGCTGTTAAGTCAAAAAAGTTCTGAAAACCGAAAGAGAAATGAAAGAATAAAAACAATTGTAGAAGACTTATTAAAAGACGCTGAATTTTATGCATTAGGATCAGAGCAAAACCCTAAAGGTAGCTCGATCAGTATTATTTTAGACGAAATCTATAAATACGTAATAGAAAATACCTTCAGTAAACTTAAATTAGTAAAACCATTTCCCGGTGAAATTCGTCGTGAGATACAAAACACTTTAATCGCTGATGATGTAGGGCAAATAGGGTTGGACCTTAAAGCGGAAGAAGTTAACCCATTGGCGACTTTGGAGGTTGAAAAACATATCACTTTAGCAGATGACACTGGCCGTTCAATCACTGCAGACGACATTGTTAAACGTTTTTCAAAGCGCCCATTTGGTTGGAATGATGAAGAAATACTTCTCATCATGTCTCGCTTAGCATTATCTAATAAAATTACGTTTCAAATGCGTCAACAAGATGTACCGCTGAGAAATGCTTACGATAATTTAATTCAAGTAAGAAAACGTGCAGAAATGCGTGTTAGACGTGTTAAGCAACAATCAGAAGCAAACCTTAAGCGTGCGGCCAAATTATTCAAAGAATTTTTTGGTAAAAATGCGCCAGATAGCGAAAAAGAATTATTTAATACCGCTCAAGATAACCTTAACAACATGAAAACAAAACTTGAGGCTTTTTCGCATAAATCATCGACGGGTAAATACCCTGGCGGGAAAGAGATAGATTGCGGAATTGTAATGTTGGCTGGTTTAACTGAACTTCAATCAAGCTTTCAGTTTATAGAGCAGTTTTTGGCAAGTGATAACGACTTACTTGATTTTGAAGAAGACTATCAAGATTTAGAAAACTTTTTTGAGACTCAATTCACAACATGGCAAAAGCTAGCAACATCACTAACTCAAGAGTTTGACCGTAATCGCAATGTTCTAGATAAAGATGATACAGCGAATAAAGCACTGCAAGAGCTTGAAGCTATATATAGTAATTCTCGTCCGTATAGATATATTCGAAACATTGAACCACTTATTGCTAAAGTGGCGAAAGTTAATGAACAACTGATTACAGAAAAAAGAGTGCATGCAAAGTCACGTATTGAAGAGCGTATTAAAGAAGTTACGCAGCAAATTGAAGATGCAAAAGCACCTTCTGAGCTAAGTAATAAAGCACTTCGACCATTGCAATTAGCCTTAAAAAACCTAGATGGTTTGCAGGGTATTGCAGAAATTTTGCAAGAGCAAGCAGAGTCAATCCACTTGCTAGAAAATGCACATGACTTGATAAATCAATATATCGGCCAGCAAGAAGCAGCAAGGCTTCAAGCTATTAAACAAGCTGAAATTGAGGCGAGAAGAAAGCAACAAGAAGCTGAGCAACAAAGTGGAACCGGAAGTGTTGATTACGAACCAACAAAACCACCAGTACCACCTAAAGCAGCTGAACCTATCCCTAAAAAAATCATTTCGGTTGATACCAGTAGTTTATTACGAGAAGTAAATTTAGCGGGTGTTATAGAAACCGAGCAAGATATTGATAAATACATCAATGCCTTACGAGATAAACTATCTACATTAGTAGCTAACAATAATAAAGTGCGTATTAAGTAATCAAGGAAGATTATTAATGAATTTTTTTACGAATGTTTTTAAGAGTAAAGAACAAAAACTTCGTGAAAAGCGGAGTGAATTAATCCGTCAAAAAGATTTATTAAAAGAAGAGAACCTTAAAAAAATATTAGCAAAGCAAAAAGGCATCCCATTATACAGGGCACGCCATAAACTAGACGAAACCTTAGTTTCATTTGAAACGAGAAGAGATGAATTAAACCAATTATGGGAAAATGCTTATAAAGACTTTTCGTGGTGGAATAAATTAAAACATGGTGAAAAATTAGATTTACGTGGGTTAGATACTCAAATTAGCCAGTTAAAGTCGGCAATTAAGAAGTTTACTGAGGTTTATGGCGCCGACTGTCAAGCCCTACATGATCATTTTAATTTGTTAAAACTTACGAGCGAAAAACGCATTGATTTTACATATAGGCAATTATTAAAAGCTACACAAACTGACCTTGTTAAAGATGTAAATGATAGCTCCATGGGGATGGCATGGTTAGCGTCATTATCTGTTCCTGTCTCCATAGCCGATGATCTTATCTCGGCCAGTGAGGTTTATGGTTCACTCAAAGCTGTTAATGGCAATTTTGAAAATATGTCTAACTCAGATATTTGGTGGGAAACGCTATGGATGTCACCAGAAAGCCATGCTGGATTAGTGAGCCTCACCAAAGGTGCATATTTTGAACAACTGGTTGCTGATAATACCAATGGTCAATTACATGAGCATTTCAATAACCCCGATACAGATATCCTCATTGGCGGAACTGAGATGCAAATTAAAGCGACAGATAATATTGCATACATAAACTCAGTAGATGATGATATTCCAGTTATCGCTACTTCTGAGGTTGCGTTAGCAACTGGTGTAATAGACGGGGGATACAGTAATGAAGACATCACCAATAGCGTTGAACACGCATTAGGGGGCACAGTTATTGATGCAAAAGATACGGCTGTAGATCTTGTGTTAACAGGCGTCGCTTCTTTAGGTATTTTTGCATCACTTAATGGTATTAACCATGCGTCCAAACAATATGATAAAGGCGTAGATGGTGTTCAATCTTTTTTTGAAGGGGCGGGTGTTGCGATAGAAGGTACTGCTAAAGGGCTCGTAGATGCAAGTGAGTTGGTTTATAAAGTAGTTATGTCTAAGCCAATTCGATTTGTAGGTCGCACACTTATAAAAGGAATTAAAATACTCGACGAAACGCTTTTCGTTGAGCAATCCAAGGAAGGAAAAAAGTGAAAGAATTAGCGAAAAAATATTTACATGAAATGACAGGTAACCCATTGGCAAAATTTCATGAAGATCAGTGGGAATCAATAAACGAACTTGTTAATAAACAGAATCAACTTTTAGTGGTTCAAAGAACAGGTTGGGGTAAAAGTGCGGTGTACTTTATAGCCACCAAAATTCGCCGCTCTCAAGGCTTCGGACCAACATTAATTATTTCGCCTTTGTTATCCTTAATCAGAAACCAAATTGATTCAGCGGCAAAGCTGGGGCTGAGTGTGGTTTCTTACAACTCTTCCATGGATAAATATGAACGTCAATCGGCGGAAAACAAAATTTTAGCCAGTGAAGTTGATGCTGTGATCATAGCGCCAGAACAATTAGGGCAAACTTACTTTGCAGAAAATATTTTAAACCGCATTAGTGGCAATATTGGCTTGTTTGTTGTTGACGAAGCGCATTGTATTTCTGATTGGGGACACGATTTTAGGCCTGACTATGGCCGCATTGTTCGCGTATTACAAAATATGCCCCAAAACATGCCAGTTTTAGCAACAACGGCAACTGCTAATAACCGAGTCGTTAACGATATCAAAGATCAATTAGGTGATCGGTTATCTATAATTAGAGGGCCTTTAACACGTAAAAGCCTTCAACTCCAAAATATTGATATGTCTAATAAATCTGAACGCTTAGCTTGGTTAGCTCAATATTTAAAAGAGATAACAGGAACAGGTATTATTTATGCAAAAACCACCAAAGATTGTGAAATTGTAGCTGGGTTTTTGCAAACACAAGGCATTGATGCTCATGCTTATCATAGTCAATTAGAAACAAGTGAAATTAAAGAAAACTTAGAGAAAGCGTTAATTAAAAACAAAATAAAAGCGCTAGTTTCTACATCTGCATTAGGAATGGGGTTTGATAAACCAGACTTGAGCTTTGTTATCCATTATCAATCACCAGGTAATGTTGTTGAATACTACCAACAAGTTGGTCGTGCTGGGCGTGGCATTGACAGTGCTATCGGTATCATGATGTTAGGTAAAGAAGATGGAAAAATTCAGCAGTATTTTATAGAAAATGCATTCCCTAAAGAACATCAAATTAATCAGCTGTTAGATGTAATCGAAAAAAAAGACGGTGTAAAATTAACAGATTTAGAGCCCTTTGTTAACTTTTCAAAAGGTACCATTACAAGTATTTTGAAGTTTTTAGGGATTGAGCAACCATCACCAATTTTGAAAGATGATAAGTATTATTATCGTACACAGTTTGACTACAAAATACCGCAAGACAAAATCGACCGTTTAAATAATATTAAACAAGGCGAATGGGATATATTAAATAATTACCATCAATCTACGTCATGCTTGATGCAGTTTTTATCGAGTGAGTTAGATGATCCAGAAACACAACCTTGTGGTAAGTGTGAAAACTGCAATCCGGCTAATAAATTGTCTGATAAAATTAATCATGACTTAGTGATATTGGCAAATGATTATTTAAGACATCGATACATAGAAATTAAACCAAGAGCGACATTTGCAAGCTCTGGGGCTAATGCTGGGTTAGCGTTTAAAAGCTATGGATTTCCATACCGAGACAAAAACTTAAAGATAGAAAAAGGTATGGCGCTTTCTTCATGGAAAGATGGTGGTTGGGGAGACATGGTGGCAGAGGGTAAACAGCAAGGAAGTTTTAGCCATGATTTAATTCCTCCAATGGTTAAAATGATCAATAGCATTCCCTATGAACAACGCCCTAGTTGGCTTACTTATGTACCTTCACCTCGGCATCCTAACTTAGTCCGTAATTTTGCTCATGCTTTAGCAAAAGCTTTAGGAGTAGAATGTAAAGATACGATCAGCATTTCTGAAGTTCGACCACCTCAAAAAACAATGGAAAATAGCTTTTATCAAAGTAAAAACCTAGATGGGGCTTTTGGTATAGATGCTTCACAAGGGTATTCTTCACCCGTTTGGCTATTAGATGATGCGGTTGACTCTAAATGGACATTTACAGTTGCGGGTGCGTTATTAAGGCAAAGCGGTGTTTCAAAAGTTGTACCGATAGCGCTCACTAGCACGAGTAAAAACAATTAAAATTATGTCAAAAACAAGTGATAATCTAATGATTACTGAGAATATTAAAGCAGTACTGTTACTTACCAGCTTTTTCAATTCCAACGAACTTGGAAAATATAAAACGCTTTCAATTAATGAGTACGGCTACTTTGCTTGCTGGTTAAATCAAAATGGTCAAAAACCCGTAGATTTACTCAATGAAGACTCCTTTGATAATATATGGGGTTTGTGGGATGAACCACTTAGTCATGTAAAAGCTAAGAAAATAATTGATTTTTCACGCTTAGAAAACACAATAGCTAATATCACATATGACCGAATCAAAGACTTGCTAAATAGAGGCGCAAGCTTAAGTTTAGCGCTTGATAAATGGCAAAGTGCGGGGGTTTGGATCATAGACCGACAGCATGAGCACTACCCAAAAAATATCAAAAAACAATTAAAACATCAAAGCCCTGCTTTATTGTTTGGGGTAGGTGATTCTGCATTATTAATAAAACCTGCCATAGGCTTTGTCGGCTCAAGAGATTGTAATCATGATGATGAACAGGCTACAACGCAATATGTACAACATATAAACCAGTTAAGTTATCAAGTTGTATCTGGAGGCGCAAAAGGGGTAGATTCTCACGCTATGCTTGCCTCATTAAATAATGGCAATACCGCCATTGGCGTACTTGCAGATAGTCTGTTTAAAGCAAGCGCTTCAAATCAATGGCGACAGCATTTAAAAGCAAATAACTTAGTATTAGTTAGCCCGTTTTATCCTGAAGGGCGTTTTACTCCTGCTAATGCCATGGCCCGAAATAAATATATATACCTTTTATCAAATGCAACGCTAGTGATCACCTCTGGTGAAAAGGGCGGCACATGGGAAGGGGCAAAAGAAAATCTTAAAAAAGATTGGGTGCCTTTGTTGGTTTCTACTCATCAAGAGCCTTTACAAGCAGGTAATCAAGGGTTAATTAATGGGAGTGTTTTAGGTAAAGTTAAGACTAAAAACTCGACTAAGGCTCAAGCGAAAGCATTGTCAATTACGCCTACCACTTCTTCAGAACAGTTTTCTGAATTGCTTTTTAAGGGGCATGAAACAACCCCTTTAAAAACTGAAGCTGAGCCGAGTAGCAAGCCAACGCCTTCGACGAATGAAACCTTAAAAAGCCCAAATACAAACTTGGACTTGAGTAATAAAAGTAGCCTTCAAGAAGATATGTTTTCAATGCCACTTAACTTTGAACATGAGGCCGAAAATCTAGAAAATACTCAATCACAATTTATTGAGAATACTCAAAAGGTAATTGAACCGCAGTCACTTGAAACTCCAGACAACATTGCTGAGCACCAAACAGACTTAACCGAAAATAAACGTGGTCTAAATGATGATACAAACGAATCTAACCCTGTCGCTAAGATAGAAGCTAACAGTGAAAAGAAAATTGAAGCTATAAGTCAAGACAGCGTAGAAGTATCCCATGCGGATAAATTAGCAAGCCCTGCGCCTTCTGTTACGCCAGATAAGGCAGAAAACACAAAGCTAGAAAGTCAGCCTCCGACACAAACAACAACAACACCATTACTTGATAACTTTTATCACCAACTATGTGTGCTAATACAAGCTCAGCCTAAAAACCTTATTGATATATCTGAACTTGAAAACCACTTTCCTGAGTTTGAGATAATGGGTAAAACAGCGCTCGATAAATGGCTAAAACACCTTGTTGAAATAGATAAACTTGTTAAGCCTAATGCTCGAAAAAAACAGTATACATTGCCTGTAGCCTGAAGAGTTTAAGCATTAACTTAATAGTAAATAATAAATATATTATTTAAAAATACCGACATCATGGAACCGATAACGAGATTTATATGAACACTAAAAATTTAAAAGCCTACGCACCCAAAGCACGTTCTCAATTTATTGACGCTATTAAAAAGCGTGCTGCACAGTTTGGCATATACGAAGACAATATTGCTGACATTCAATTTGAAGGTAGTGTTGCCCTAATCGAAGGTCGTGCATTTACTAATAAACAAGGCGAGCAGCGCAAACGACTTGAACAAAAAATATCTGAGAAGTCATTAGCTACCCATAAAGAACGCTATGATTTGTTCATTCGCGAAATGGCATATACATGGTTTAACCGTTTTGCAGCCATTCGTTATATGGAGTTACACGATTATTTAGACCACGGCTTCCGTGTACTTAGTAACCCTAACAGCACAGACAATTTACCTGAAATTTTAGACCATGCATCAGATGTGGTTGATAGCCTCGATCCAGAAAAAAAGTATTTGGATAAAAATCACATCATCGAACTGCAATTAGCAGGTAATAAAGAAGAAGAGTTATACCGAGAGTTATTACTAGGCCAATGTCACCGATTATATAACATCATGCCTTTTATGTTTGAAGCAATAGACGATGCTACTGAGTTATTGCTTCCAGACAACCTAACGAAAACTGACTCTATCTTAAAAGGCTTAGTGAACGAAATACCAGAAGAAGATTGGAGAGAGATTGAAGTTATCGGTTGGTTATATCAGTTCTATATTTCAGAACACAAAGATGCTGTTATCGGCAAAGTGGTAAAGTCTGAGGATATTCCAGCTGCGACGCAATTGTTTACCCCTAATTGGATTGTTAAATACCTAGTGCAAAACTCACTTGGTAGACAATGGCTAGCTACTTATCCTGAATCAGAGTTAAAAGACAAGATGGAGTATTACATTGAGCCTGCGCAGCAGTCAGATGATGTCATAGAGCAGCTAAAAGCTATAACTCCAACCAGTATCGACCCTGAAGAAATTAAAATTCTCGACCCTGCCGCTGGAAGTGGCCATATTTTGGTTGAAGTTTATGAAGTTATGCGTGAAATTTACCTTGAACGCGGATATCGGTTACGTGAAATTCCAGAGTTAATTCTCACTAAAAACATTTATGGTTTAGACATTGACGATAGGGCTGCTCAACTCGCTTGCTTTGCCTTAATGATGAAAGCTCGTGAAGATGATAGACGCATCTTCCAACGCGTTGAAAATGGTGAAGTATCGCTTAATGTTTACTCTCTTCAATCAACAGAAGGTTTAGATATAAGCAAACTTTGGCAAGCGTTAAATTTAGACGGAAATCAGAAACAAGGTTCAACGGGTGGACTTTTTGATGGTTTAGATGATTTGTCAGAAGGTTTTGTTCAACCAACAGGTATTTATGAAGGATACTTTGAATTACTACAAACGCTTAAATCAGCTTTTTTGCAGGCTAAAACGCTCGGTTCATTGATTCAAATTAATCATAAATACTTAAAGAGCTTAACTAATTTAAGGCATTTATTAAAAGCAAAGTTAAGAAGTTCAGATCCTTCATCAAAGCATGCATCCAATAAATTAATACCAATTGTAGAGCAAGCTATTTTACTTAGTACACAGAATGATGTAGTCATAGCTAACCCACCTTATATGGGTATTAAAAAAATGAACAAAATTCTGAAGGATTACGTGAGCAAAAAATATCCGAATTCTAAAAATGACCTTTTTGGTGTCTTTATGGAAAGAGGAAATGAGTTAACTAAGACCTTTGGTTTTCATGCTCAGGTCAATATGCAATCATGGATGTTCTTAACCTCATTTAGTGGATTAAGAAGTAATATCTTGCGTAACTTTAGCATTATAAGTCTAGCTCATTTAGGAGCTAGGGCTTTTAAAGAGATTTCCGGTGAAATTGTCCAGACAACTGCCTGGGTCCTACAAAAGAATAAAACAGAGTTTATTAAACCTGTCTTTATTCGATTAATAGATGGTGATGATGAAGTAAAAAGAAGAAATCTGATAAATGGCAATCAACGGTTTACTGATGTAGTTCAAGAAGAATTATTAAAAATTAGCGATCACCCTGTCTCATATTGGATGCCAAAAGAGGTTAGAGAGTTATTTACAAATGAAACACCTCTTTCTGAATTAGCTAGCCCTAAGATCGGCTTGCTTTCTACGGATAATGAACGCTTTCTTAGATATTGGTTCGAACCCAGTGCTCTAAATATTTATTTTAAAGCATCTGACAGGAATGAAGCACAACTAACTAATAAAAAATGGTTCCCCTATAACAAAGGTGGCGATGATAGGAAATGGTTTGGTAACAACGAATTTATCATAAATTGGAAGAATGATGGTGAAGAGATCAAAGCTGCGACGGTTGGTGCTGCCGGTGGAAGGGTAGTGAACGAAGGCTTTTATTTTAAAGAATCTGTTTCTGCTTCATCAATAGCAACCTCTGCCAATAGTTATCGATTTTATAATCATGGTGGCGTATTTGATGTGAATTTTAGAAGTTACTTTAATTCTGAAGATCTTTCAATTAATTGGTTACTTGGATTCCTTAATTCTAACGTTTCAAAAAAGCTAATTTCATACATTAGCTCAACTATTGCCTTAAACAAAGTAGACTTAGATCGTTTGCCTTTTGTTGGAGGTGGGCCTGAAGTCGATACTTTAGTAAATGATATTATAGCGATTTATAAATGGGACTGGAATCAACAAGAAACTAGTTATGAATTCACAACATTCGCTTTTTTAAACGAAAATACTGAAGAGAATAGATTGATAGTTCTCTTAAAAGATTGGTTCAAACGTTGTGAAGTAATATGCGAAAAAGCCAAAACACTAGAAGAAAGTTTAAATAAACACTTTATAACAGATTATAAAGTTAAAAGTGGTATTTCGTCAGTAATTTCTATTGATGAAATTACTTTAAATATAAACCCTTATTACAAATATAAATCTTCTCAATTAGGTACTTATTTTTCAGAAAGAGCAACTTCGAAGTTTACACAAGATTTAATTAGTTTTGTTTTGGGTTGTATGATGGGGCGATACTCTCTTGATCAAGAAGGTTTAATTTATGCAAGCTCAAGTAACGAAGGCTTCAAAGAACTGATTTCTGAAGGAGCTTATAAAAAATTTCCAGCCGATGATGACGGTATCATTCCTCTAGCCTGTGAAGAATGGTTATTTGATGACGATGCAACAGCACGTTTTAAAGAATTTGTTAAAACGGTTTGGGGTAATGAACATCTAAATGAGAACTTAGAGTTTGTGGTTGAAAGTTTGTGTTTACATGCCTTGAAGCCTAAAAAAGGTGAAGGTGCGATGGATACAGTTCGCCGTTACTTCTCAACGCAATTCTTTAAAGACCATTGCAAAACTTATAAAAAGCGCCCTATCTATTGGTTATTTAGTTCTGGAAAAGAAAAAGCCTTTGAATGTTTAGTGTATTTGCATCGTTATAACGAAGGCACACTATCACGTATGCGTACTGAGTATGTCACACCATTAATGGGTAAATATGAAGCTCATCACTCGATGCTAACAGAGCAAAAGCTTGAAGCGACAACTGCTGAATCAAGAACTATCGAAAAAGAGCTTAAGTTGTTAGAGAGAAAACAAGTTGAACTCCGTACCTTCGACGATCAGTTAAAGCATTACGCTGAAAAACGAATCACACTTGATCTAGATGATGGTGTAAAAGCCAATTATGGAAAATTCGGCAACCTACTAGCCGATGTAAAAGCCATCCACGGAAAGGCGGTTAAATAATATGAAATTACAAAGTTTAAGTGATATTTTCGAACGCCGCTTATTACGCATACCTGATTATCAGCGTGGCTATGCTTGGCTAGAGCATCAATACAACGATTTTTGGGAAGATATTCTTCACCTTAATGTTGAACGCGTTCACTATACTGGCGTTATTACCTTAGAGCCTGTAACAAAAGACTTATGGCAAAGATGGGACAATGACGAATGGATCATTGAAGGTGTTGGTTTTAGACCTTTTTATGTTGTTGATGGTCAACAAAGGTTAACAACATCAATGCTGTTAATGCAGGCAATTTTAGAAACAGTAAATAACGATACACAGCTAAACTACCAATCTCTAGATTCTATAAGAAAGCAATATATTATCAATAGAGCTGACGATGGTTTAAGAGAAAGCTTCATTTTTGGTTACGAGAAAGATAACCCAAGTGACGAGTATTTAAAGACTAAAGTTTTTGGTGTTCATTCTCATAGTAACCAATATCAAGAAACCTTATACACTCAGAATTTATCTAAAGCTAAAGCATTCTTCAAGGGAAAGCTTAAAGAGCTAAGTACTGATGAGATCGCATTAATTTATAAAAAGTTGACGCAAAAAATTAAATTCAACTTATATGAGATTGATGATGAAATTGATGTGTTTGTCACCTTTGAAACTATGAATAATCGCGGTAAGCCCCTAACAAGTTTAGAGTTATTGAAAAATCGCCTTATTTATCTTTCGACACTGTTTAAAGAGCATGAAGGTCATGCCGTCCTCAGAGCTAAGATTAATAACGCTTGGAAAACCATTTATGAGTATCTAGGAAAAAATCCTGAAGCTCCTCTCAGTGAACACCTTTTTTTACGTAATCACTGGACTATGTACTTTAAATACACGCGCCGCAAAGGTGATGACTACATTAAGTTTTTATTAGATGAGAAATTCACCGCTAGAAATGTAACTCATCCTAAAAAAGATGAAGATATGATAACGGTTGAGGAAGTGGATAAGTATGTCACTAGTCTTCAGCAATCTATTCGTCCTTGGTTTTACATGCATAACCCTTATTTTCCGTTGCCTGAATACACAAATGATGAAAATAAATTATTGCTTGATAGACTACATAGATTAAGTTTTAGGGCCTTCAAGCCTCTATTACTTGCTGCGTATGTATCTGAGCAAAATGTAGAAGACGTAAATTCATTATTGTTAGCTGCTGAAAGATACAACTTTACTTTGTTTACCTTAAGTCAAAGACGTTCAAATACTGGTGACACTGAGTTCTTCTCAATGGCCAGAGATTTATTGGTGAGATCTATTTCAATTGCTTCAATAATTGAGAAAACCCAAGGTTGGATCAATCATTATTATGATCCTCAACGATTCTATTCGCATGTTGCAGAGAAATACGAGTTGGGATTAAACGGTTTTTTCAAATGGGACGGTTTGAGATACTTTTTATACGAACATGAGCAGTGGCTGCGCTCAAGAGGAAAGCAATCTTCAAATAAACTGTCATGGGAAAAGTTAACGGCGAATAAAAAAGATAATGTAACGATTGAACATGTATTCCCACAAACACCTAAAGATGACTATTGGCTTTCAAGGTTCGGCAGTTTAGATAAAGAGCAGACTCAGTTTGTAGCACATTCTATTGGTAACTTAGTGCCGCTTAGCAGAGCTAAAAACTCTAGCCTGCAAAACGATAACTTTGACTTAAAAAAGAATAACGGTAAAGGTGTTGGATTTTATAACGGTTCAGCTTCAGAAAATGAATTAGCCCAACAGTTAGAGTGGTTACCTGAATCTATTTTGAGTCGCGGACTACAACTCTTAGCGTTCATGGAAGAGAGATGGCAAATAGTGATAGGTGATGATGAATTTAAGGCTCAGTTGCTTCATCTGGAATTTTTGAAAGAGCAAGTCGCCAGTCAGGAAATAAACTAGCATGCTTTATTCAACAACATTTGTTTATAAAGGAAATACAGGTGGTTCTGTCGTTATACCTGACAGTAGAATAAAAACAGAGCTCCAACCTGTGAGATTTTCTTGTCGTTATTGTAATTCTAATTTTGCTAGTGATGATTTAAGAGTAAGACATGAGTGGGAAAAGCATCCAACTAAAAACCCAACTCTTAGGATTAAAGGAAGAGAAGTAACTTCTAGTCGGTTTTATCTAAGAGATACGATTTCAATTGATGATATTGAGCTGAGCAATGTACAAAGAATGTATATTAATGATGTTGAGACTGATGTAGAACAAATTCAGATTATTGTCTCTGAAAAGCTAAATCAGTTTTTAAAGATAGATCTGTTTAATAGAAAAATACGAAAGACATTTGAGATCGATATCTCGATCCCTAAACTTGAAGAAATAGAAAAAGTAGATGAATATTTTTGGTTGTTTTTGAGTCGAGACGACTTCACTGAAGAGTTAATAGACCAGTTTATAAAAAGTACATCCAAACTTAGTTCAGTTAAATGGTATGTCGATGGTTTAGTCAAATATCTCCAGGGTATAATGGCTAAAGATGGGAAAACAAAATTTATTACTTTTGAAGATCATGAAATACGATTCAATCAAGCTCACAGCATATTATCTACGTATGAATCATTATTAGCGAAAGCAATTGTGTCTTTAATTGATTTTAATAAAAACAATTTTACTACCCCTACAGCTGGCCAAAGTCTGCCTTATTTAACAACAGCCTTAACTTTTTTTTCTGGTGATGTTTGCAATAACAAAGTGGGGAGCTTTGATGATGCTTCAAAGAGCATCCCTACAGATAGGATGACATCTCTTATATTAGAGTGTGTTTATACTGAGTTTGAAAGCTCCACCTTTGAGTTTATACAACAACGAGTTGCTCGAATGCGCAGTCATACTTTAACAGTACAAGATAAAAGTAAACTTGATTATATATTGTTTAGAAAAGCCATAATGGAAGGGAATAGCATTGAAATGGCTAAGTGCATAAAAAAGTTAAAATATAACGAAGTTTTTAATTTAGAAATATTTGATGAGAATAGCTAATGAGAGATAAATTAAGTTTACCCAAAGGTAAAAGTGAAGATTCAATTACAAAAATAAGTAAACCGATAAAAGTATTGAACTCATTAAAAGAAATATTAGTTGATATTTTTACAACTGAAATTGATAAAAAAACTTTGAAGGCAAAACCTTTGAAGTTGACGACAACCCATGAAACGGCAATCAAAAATATTAAACTTAATGACAGATTATCAGAATTAGAGTTAAAAAATATCATTAAGCTAGTAAGAAATAATGATAAGGAGCTTAAAATAGTTCTTCAATTAGCTATATCGTCTCAGCAATGCAATCACTCTGAAATAAAGCGCTTACTCATTAATATATGTGTGAGTATTGTAAGCAGTTTGGAGTTTTTAAACCCTTTAAATGCGGAGTCTAATATTTTTCAGGGAATGTTGTCTGAATATAAAAATAATAGAGATGCAGTAGGTATATTGAATGCTCAACTTAAGAAAAAATTTGAATTCCGTGCTGAAGGGATAAAAAAGAGCAATCAAATCAACAAGGCTAAAGAGGCTCTCAATATTAGCAAAGACATTGATGTTGTTGCCGATAAGTCGAAAGGCATGACATTAGTTCAACTTGATTCAATGAGAAAAAATGTACAGGCTTTGAGTTGTTTATGGTGCTATGAGTTTGAAAAATCTAAGCCTGATTTGATTTTAGATTGGTTTTATAAAATTCTAGCTGAAAATACAAAAAGTAAAGATAAGAAACAAGAACGGTCTATTCCATATTTTTTAGCTAAACAATTATTATCTTCAAACCGCGACTCAATCGTTGAAAGTATTGCGTACTTTAAAGAAAAAGAATCCTCCGCTAAAAAACAGTGCATGATAGAACAGCAAACCGTTAGTCAGATTACAGACCACAATAATAAACTAATTCTAGAAGTTTCTTCATTAAAAAGTTGTGTTGAAGAAAAAGAGACTCAACTAAAAGTTTTAACTGCAGAAGTGGAATCTCTTAAAAAACAGTTCACAACCGATGTTATGCAAGTTAAAGCTGAGCGTGTGCACTTAAAAGATGACACTGGAAAAGTAAAATCTAAGGCAATAAACTTGCTTGAAGAGGATGTGCTACCGACTCTTAAAACTTCATTAAAGGGTCTTAAAAAAGATGAACCTAAAGTAAGTTTTGCAGTAGATAAATTAGATTTAGTTATAGAAGATATAGAGGGAGCTTTACAATGGTTCAAAAAATAGGGATAGATTTTGGAACAACTAATAGCTTAATTTCAGTTGTTACACTAAAAGGAAAAGTAAAATCATTTACGGTAAGGGATCGTCCGCATCCTTCAGTTGTTCATTATGAAGGTACAGATGTTATTTGTGGTGTTAAAGCTAAAAACAAGCTTCAACAAAAAACTATTGGTGTTCAAGGGAGCACTGTTAGGGGGCCTAAAAAGTTTATAGGTGGAAGCGATTTTCCGGTTGGCGGAGTTTTAAAGAACCCAAAGGAAGTTGTTACTGACTTAATGAACTTTCTTATAGCAGATGCTAAAGAACAAGATGATGACGGTATTGCTGACTTGCAACATGCTGTTGTTACGATTCCTGTAGCTATGGATGGAAGGGGACGTCAAGCGCTTCGTGAGGCTTTGCTAGATGCTGGTATATACGTTGAGATGTTTATACACGAGCCATTAGCTGCATTATATGGTCATTTTAAGAGCCTACCAGATAGTGAAAATGAATTATTAAAGAATGAAGGGAGAATGATCTTAGTTTTTGACTGGGGTGGAGGCACATTAGATTTAACACTTTGCCAAGTTCGTAATGGCTCTATCGTTCAAATAATGAATAGAGGCAATAACAAAGTAGGTGGTGATTATTTAGATGAAGCCATTTTAAATTACATTGAAGAGAAGCATGCTAAGAAATATGGCTGGGATGTAGCGACAAATAAATCTAGAAATCCAGGTATGAGAGCAAAGCTGCTTGAAGAGTGTGAAAAAGCTAAAATAGACTTATCTAGACGTGTGAAAATTGATATTTGGATTGATGACTATTTTAATGCTGATGGTGATGAGGCAGAAATAGAGCACTCTTTAACCAGAGATGAACTAGATAGTATTTCAAAATCGATTATTGATGCCGGAATTGGTGAAATAGAATTCTTATTATCACAAGAACAAGCACATGTAGATATTCAGACTATAGCATTATGTCTTGCTACTGGTGGCATGGTTAACATGCCAATAATACGCCAACATTTAAGAGAATTATTTGGCGTTGCTACACTGGAGGTTTCAGACATAGGTGATCGGATTATTTCTGAAGGTGCTGCATGGATAGCACATGATGACTTGTGTTTAACCTTAGCAAAACCCTTCGAGTTAGTTGAAGCTAGAAACTCGTTATTAACTGTTATACCTGAGGGAACAAAGTTACCGTCAAGAGGTTACACTCCTGATGCTTTTACTCAGTCTATGTATTGTGCTGATCCTAGAGATGGAAAAGCAGTATTTACTTTTAAAAGACCTCAAATGGTTGGCAAGTCTGCAGCAACGGATAGGAGGACAACTTATGAGAATATGGTCGTTCCTGTTAATAAAGACTTTCCACCAATGAAGGAGAGAATTGACGTTAGTTATCAGATTGATGAAAATTTAATTATTAAAATTAATGCTCAATCACTAGATGAACAAGCACCACAAGAATTACAAATTTATGATCTTGAATTCGCTCTACAAATTTCGAGTAATACATTGTCAAAAAAGCCCTTACGCCTAGTTAATTATAAAGGGGAACAACTAGGCTTAGCGGTAAGATCTAACATTACAAGCGTTGATGATGCATGGGATCTGGTACCTGGTGAACTCTTAAGCGAGTTCAATAAAAAAGATGAAAACTTATACTTTAAGAAGCAACTTACAGAACTTCAAAAAAACGAGAATAGGTATTATCAACTTTGTAGCTATTGTCACCAAAGATATAAAGTTGGATGTTGTTCTACTTAAAGTAGAAGAGGCATAATTAACTAAGGTTTTTCACATAATAATTATGAATTTAGAACAAATTAAACAAGGAATACTTGCCAAGTTTGAGAAATGCCGTTTGGTATTTTGGCAAGATGACGATAATGAGTTTCAGGAGCAGTTTCCTGAGCTAAGTGCCGAATTACAATCATTAGGAATTAACGCTATAGCGCTAGATTCTGAATCGCATCTTGAGGTTAAGCAGCGTATTGAGTTGTTAGAGCCAGAGCAGAATTTTTTACTTTATAGTAATGAAAAAGTCAATGAGCCAACTAGAGATTGGCTGTTCGATATTCGCTTATATGCGCAGCAATTTTATGCTGATTCTAGTTCTATGATCCTCAATGAACTCGGGATGAGAATGGAGTTTCGTCAGCTAGTTAGTCGTTATAAGAAATTTTTTGGAAGTAAACAACGTTATAGTAAATTAAGAAACTTGCTTCCTGACAATGCCGACAAAAAGGCTTTAGAATTAGCCATGATCGCCACTTTAGCTAAAGTAGAATCTGTCAGCTTTACTGCAGTTTTAAACGAATTAATAAGTAAATACAGCAAAGCGCCTGAGCTAGCTGATGAGATACTCGAAGAAATAGAGAAATATGGTTTAGAAAAGTCATTTTGGACATTAGCAATTGAAGAGTTTGGTTATCTTAATGTCGATTATTGGTTAAGTAGTAGTGAAGAAAGTGCAAAAAGCACTTATTCAGTAAAAGACCTAATAACTAAGCTATTAGTTACAGATTGCTATCATGGATTACAGTCATCAGGGGCTAGTGTTGTTGACTCTGCATTTGCACAAAGTTTGTCGTCTCATTTGTTACCAATTACTTTTGATAAAAGCCTCAATGAAAAGCTTCCTAAAGATATTAAAGATCTTGCCGGAAGCACATCTGCTAAAAAAGCATCGGTTATTAATTTTGTAAAAGCATGGCGTGAAAGTAGAACACTTTCCAAGTCATACAATCTTATTGCTAAAGATGTATCTTTCGAGCTAGAAATTAAAAACAAGCTTGCTGAATTCAAGCAACCAAGTGATTTACTTTTTGTGGAAACTTTTGTCGATGCAGAAGAAGAGTTACTCAAAATGCTCGCTAAAGATTTACCTGCTTATAATTCAAATGATATTGCTGATTGGGTTTCTATTCGCTTGAGAAGCCACTGGTGTTATCAAGATGAAAAGTATGCGGCAATTCATCGAGCGTTAAAATCAGCGAAGAAATTTTATGAGCTTAAAGAAAAGTATGTAGATGGTTTTGATTTTATGGGCACTAAAAAACTTGATACAGCCAGTGCTCTTTATAAAGCTTATGAAGTAGAAATACATCAATTTGACACGACATATCGGATATTTTCTGAAAACTCTCTTAGAGCATCACAGAACGGCTCTGATATTTTGAAACTGACAGGTTTAGTCGACGATATTGAAAGCTTGTATGTAGATTGGTTTTTGCACGATTTTGCAATAGCTTGGGGCAAACTTGTAGATAAAGAATCGCTACTAGAAAATTGGAAATTACCAATTATTAATAACCAATACGAATTCTACAATCGTGAAGTTCAAAAAGTGTTACTTCAACCTAGTGTTAAGCGCGTGTTTGTAATTATTTCTGATGCCTTTCGCTATGAGTGCGCAAAAGAAATTCACGACTCGATTAATAATCGTAAGCGCTATAAATCCGAATTAACTTCACAGCTTGGTGTTGTCCCATCATATACTCAAGCAGGAATGGCGTCGTTACTCCCATATAGAAAGTTTACGGCACATTTAAATAAAAGTGTTGAGTATAAGTTGGATGGTATTTCTGCCCATGGCACAGAAAACAGGCATAAAATTTTGCAAGCACATGGTGGTATAGCTTGTACGTATGATGATGTAATGAAATGGACTAATCAGCAATATCGAGATTTAGCTCAAGATTCATCAGCAATTTATATTTATCATAATAAAATTGATGCTATAGGTGATGATGGTGGTACCGAAAACGAAGCGTTTTTAGCAGCAAGAGATGCTATTGATGAAATAGATAAACTGATAATTAGGATATTCGATAAACTTAAAGGCGGTAGAGTTATTCTGACCGCTGATCACGGATTTTTGTTTAATCAAAGTGATGTTACAGAGTCAGATCGAACAGCCTTACAATCTAAGCCCCCAGGCACTAAAATTTCTAAAAAGCGCTATTTAGTTGGAGAAAACTTACCAAAAGCTGATAGTTACTGGGTAGGGAAAATGTCTAATACCGCTAACGTATTACCAGACTCAGATGCTGAATTTATTGTGCCTCGCGGTAGTAATAGATTCCATTTTGTCGGCGGAGCAAAGTTTATTCATGGTGGTATTATGCCCCAGGAAATTTGTGTTCCTGTTATGCATTTACGAGCTATTCATTCAACAGTTAAAGAAAAACAAATTAAGAAAAAAGTTGGTGTTGTACCGTTGAATAGCCCAATTAAAATAGTTTCAAATATCGATAGCATTCAATTCTTACAGGCTGATCCAATTGGTGATAGTTATGTTTATCGTGATTTAAAAATTTGGCTTGAAGACCCTGAAGGCAATCATGTAAGTTCTCCTGAGAACATAAGGTTCGATTCAGTATCAGAAAAAATGGAAGAACGTAAACGAAGCGTTCAAGTGAAATTAGAAGGTAGTGGCTTTGACCGCACCATAAGCTATAAGCTAGTAATGGAAGATACTGAAAGTAAAACTAAAACTACATATTCAGTGACCATTGATTTAGCTTTTGAAGATGACTTTTTTTAGGGGAAAGTGGTTGTGAGCATTGAAAATAATTTGGATAGTGAACAAAGTGAGTCAAACGAGTTAACAGAGCAGGTGACTCATGAATCTTTACCCCCAACATTTAATGAAGAAAAAGCAGATCTTCGAGGTATGGATTTAGACGACTTAATGACAACTGAATTTAAAGGTCGTGTTGTACGGAAAGATTTAACAAAGCAACTCAAAGAAGGAGCTAACGTACCTGTATACGTGCTGGAGTACCTGCTAGGTATGTATTGTTCTTCTGCTGAAGATGACTTGATCAATGAAGGCATGAAAAACGTAAAAAAAATTCTTACGGAGAACTATGTTCGACCAGATGAAGCTGAAAAAGCGAAATCGTTGATTCGAGAAAAGGGTACATACAAAGTTATTGATAAAGTATCCGTTAAGCTAAACCAGAAAAAAGATATCTATGAAGCAAACCTTTCCAACTTAGGTATTAAAGATGCTGTCGTTCCCAATAATATTGTTAAGCAAAACGAAAAGCTCTTAACTGGCGGTATCTGGTGCATTATAACATTGAGTTATTTCTATGAAGAAGGTCAAAAGATATCACCATTTAGTGTTTTTAATTTAAAACCTATTCAAATGCCATCTATGAATATGGATGAAATATATGACGCACGTAGAAAATTTACGTTGGATCAGTGGATGGATTTGTTATTACGCTCAATCGGCATGGAGCCTGCTAATTTAGATCAAAGAGCAAAATGGCACTTAGTTGCGCGGATGATACCATTTGTTGAAAATAATTATAATGTGTGTGAGCTTGGGCCTAGGGGGACAGGTAAGTCACATGTATATAAAGAATGTTCACCCAACTCATTGCTTGTATCTGGTGGCCAAACAACGGTTGCTAATCTTTTTTATAATATGTCGTCTCGCCAAATTGGCTTAGTTGGTATGTGGGATGTTGTCGCTTTTGATGAAGTTGCAGGTATACGCTTTAAAGACAAAGACGGTATTCAGATCATGAAAGATTATATGGCGTCAGGATCATTTTCGC
Source organism: Colwellia sp. Arc7-D (assembly GCF_003061515.1). Taxonomy (NCBI): domain Bacteria; kingdom Pseudomonadati; phylum Pseudomonadota; class Gammaproteobacteria; order Alteromonadales; family Colwelliaceae; genus Colwellia; species Colwellia sp. Arc7-D. Next base: position 2,220,673 of record NZ_CP028924.1, on the reverse strand, counting down.
GTGGTCGTGACTCTATTGAAGCAAAGGCATCGATGGTGTTTGTTGGTAATATTGATCACAGTGTTGAAACTTTAGTTAAAACAAGTCATCTCTTGGCACCTTTCCCTGATGAAATGATTGATTGTGCTTTTTTCGATCGTTTTCATGGATATATTCCTGGCTGGGAAATTCCAAAAATGCGTCCTGAATTCTTCACTGATCGTTTCGGTTTGATCACTGATTATTTAGCTGAGTATATGCGTGAAATGCGTAAAACAACTTTCTCTGATGCAATAGATAAGTTTTTCAAGTTAGGTAATAACTTAAATCAACGTGATGTTATTGGCGTTAGAAGAACAACTTCAGGCCTATTAAAACTATTGGTGCCCCATGGGGATTACACGAAGGATGAAGTAAGAACGTGCTTAATATATGCACTTGAAGTTCGTCGTCGTGTAAAAGAGCAACTTAAAAAAATTGGTGGGATGGAATTCTTTGATGTTAACTTTAGCTACATTGATAATGAAACCTTTGAAGAGTTTTTCGTTAACGTACCTGAGCAGGGTGGTTCAAACTTAATACCTGCAGGTATTACAAATGCAGGTGTAGTTCATTTTGTCAGCAATGGATCTGGTGGTAAATTAGGTGTATACCGCCTTGAAAGCCAAATGACTGCTGGTAATGGCAAACACTCTACTTCTGGATTGGGTTCTGACACTTCAGCAAAAGAACAAGTACGTGTAGGTTTTGAATATTTTAAAGGTAATTTGAACCGAATTGCTGCAAGTTCTAGATTTTCTGAGCACGAATTTCATCTACACTTCATTGATTTGCAAAGCTCAGGTAATAGTCATTCAGCAAGCTTATCATCACTAGTCTCTTGTTGTTCAATACTTCTTAATAAACCAGTACAAGAACAGATGGTAGTACTAGGAAGTATGACACTTGGCGGTGTTGTTAACCCTGTGCAAGACTTAGCTTCTAGCATGCAGGTTGCATTAGAAGCTGGAGCTACCAAAGTATTACTTCCAATGGCATCAGCGACAGATATTCCAACAGTTCCAGCGGAAACTTTTACCAAATTCCAAGTTAGTTTCTTTAGTGATCCCGTCGATGCTGTATATAAAGCACTAGGGGTTCAATAAGAGCATATTACGGCTTACTAAGCTTCATATTTGGGGGAATAAAGTGAATAAAATTGCATTAACTCAGTATTGCCAAATTCAAAATAGAGTATGCCCCATGCCGCCACAGTGGGCTAAACTCGAAGAGCTCTTAACAAAGTCTAGTAGCTCTTCAAAACCACCTAGATCGTTTATTTTAGGTTATTGGTTTGAGTGTTCTGACACTGAGAAATTAGAACAGGTTAGTAAACAAATTGAATGGGCCGATAATAATAATGTTTATCACATAGCCCATGAATTTATACTGGCACTTACGCCAAAGCAGTGGCATTGCAAGTAAATATATAAAGTTATTACGGTGCTATAAAGTGAGCAAGGTGCTGATGTAAGGTATTAGAAATTTAATTTAAATAGTTTAATCTAATTCAATTACGATATTTGAAGTAGGGTAAGCACAACAAGTAAGAATTTCATTATCACCAATATAAGCTAAAGGGTACTGTTGATAGTCAACAGTACCTTTTTTTAATGAACAACGGCAAGCCCCACAAAAGCCATCACGACAATGAAAGTGTGATTCGATATTCTCTCTTTCTAGGGTGTTTAGAATGTTTTTGTCTTTATCGAGGAACGGTATTTCCCGTCCCTCGACCGTAATACTAAAAGGCATAAATACTATAAGTCGAAATCGTCGAAATCGTCGCTTGATACTGACGAGTCAACCTGACCAACTAAGTAACTAGATATCTCTGTTTCTTGTGGGGCCACTTGGACGTTATCACTAACCAAATAAGAGTTCATCCACGGTAGTGGATTACTTTTGATGTCATAGGGTGCATCAAAGCCGATAGCACTTAAACGTTGGTTACTGATGTACTCAATGTATTGTTTTAAAATAGCGGCGTTAAGACCAATCATAGAGCCATCTTTAAATAGATAGTCGGCCCATTCTTTTTCTTGCTCAACAACATCCATGAAAATTTGCTTACCTTGATCACGCATTTCAGTCGAAATTGCACGCATTTCTGGGTCATCGTTACCTGAACGCCAGATATTGAGGATATGTTGGGTACCAGTTAGATGCAGTGCTTCATCGCGAGCGATAAGCTTTATCAGTTTTGAGTTACCCTCAAGCAACTCTCGTTCAGCAAACGCAAAAGAGCAAGCAAAACTGACATAGAAACGGATGGCTTCTAAAGCATTAACAGAACAAATTGCCAAATATAACTTTTCTTTAAGTTTACGTTTGCTAACTTCAACTGACTTACCATCCACCTCGTATGTTCCTGGACCTTGAGATTGTAATAATTGAGTTAATAGAATCACATCATCAAAGTATTTAGCTATGGAACTTGCACGGTTTAAAATGGCAGGATTAACAACAATATCATCAAAAACTTCACCAGGAGCTGTAAATAAATTACGTAAAATGTGTGTATAAGAACGTGAGTGTATAGTTTCACTAAATGCCCATGTTTCTACCCAAGTTTCAAGTTCTGGTAATGAAACTAATGGCAGTAAAACAGCGTTAACTGAACGAGCAGCCATTGAGTCCAGCAAGGTTTGATATTTCAAATTAGAGATGAAAATATGTTTTTCAGACTCGGTTAAACTCTGCCAATCAGCACGATCTTTTGAAACATCAATTTCTTCCGGACGCCAAAAAAAAGACAACTGTTTTTCAATCAACTTTTCAAAAGCTATGTGTTTTTGCTGATCGTATCTTGAGACATTTACAGAATTACCCAGAAACATTGGTTCTAGCAGGGCATTATTAGGTGTTTTATTAAAAGTCGTATAAGTCATAAATTTATTCTCAGAAAGTTCACGTTTATATTTATGTTAAGCTGCAATACTGTAGTTATGTGAGCTTTCACATAAACCAATACTTATGGCGTTCGTTGTTTTTATTGGCATTCTACTAACGTTTTTAATCTTTTGTGTACTTTTCTGTCTGTAATCAAGTTTAATTATTTTGGCATTACCTTCTAGTAATTCGCGCTCGGCAAAGGCGAATGAACAGGCAAAACTGACATAAAAACGAATAGCTTCTAAAGCATTAACTGAGCATATTGCTAAGAAAAGACGCTCTTTCAATTTACGTTCACTGACTTCTATAGTGTTACCGTCCACTTCATAACTACCAGGGCCTTGCGACTGTAATAATTGCGTAGTGATAATCACAGCATCAAAATATTTTGCGATACTTGAAGCACGCTTTAAAATTGCCGGATTGACCATGATGTCGTCAAACACTTCACTTGGGTCAGAAAATAAATTACGTAATATGTGAGTATATGAACGAGAATGAATAGTTTCACTAAATGCCCATGTCTCAACCCATGTTTCTACTTCTGGTAGTGAAACAAGTGGTAGTAAAACAGCATTTACCGAACGTGCAGCCATAGAATCAAGTAACGTTTGATATTTTAAGTTCGAAATAAATATGTGCTTTTCAGAGTCAGTTAAGCTCTGCCAATCGGCACGGTCTTTAGATACATCAATTTCTTCTGGACGCCAAAAGAAAGATAACTGTTTTTCAATCAGTTTTTCAAACGCCATATAGCGCTGTTGATCGTATCGTGCAACATTTACACTGTTTCCCAAAAACATTGGCTCTAACAAAGCATTGTTAGCTGTTTGGTTAAACGTAGTGTACGACATTTATTTCTCCTTGAAATAGCGCGCTCGAAAGGCTGTATTTCATTACTTAGTGTTGGTTATCTAGTTTTTTTATTATGTGTATTGCTTGAAAAATTGGTTGGCAAAAAAAGAGGAAAACCTGTTGTTTTCCTCTTTAAGTACGCTATATCTTACACGCACCGCCGGCACAATCATCTTCAATCTCAATTTGGTTGTCGTCAGCGCCATCGCGAGTATTGTGATAGTACATCGTTTTAACCCCTAACTTGTAAGCGGTTAAAATATCTTTTAATACTTGTTTGATAGGCACTTTTCCACCTTCAAAACGAGCAGGATCATAATTGGTATTAGCAGAAATAGTTTGGTCAATAAACTTCTGCATTATGCCAACCAATTGCAAGTAACCTTCGTTACTTGGAATATTCCAAAGTAACTCATAGTTGTCTTTTAAACGTAAATACTCAGGTACAACTTGCTTTAAAACACCATCTTTACTTGCTTTAATGCTGATTAAACCACGTGGTGGCTCAATACCATTAGTCGCATTAGAAATTTGAGACGAAGTTTCTGACGGCATTAATGCTGATACGGTTGAGTTTCTTACGCCGTGCTTTTTAATACTGGCACGAAGTGACTCCCAATCTAAATGAAGTGGTTCACCGGTAATGTTATCGATTTCTTTTTTGTAGGTATCGATAGGCAAAATACCTTGTGATAAACGAGTCTCATTAAACTTAGGACAAGAACCTTGCTCAATAGCTAATTCGTTAGAAGCTTTTAATAAGTAATACTGTATCGCTTCAAATGTGCGATGCGTTAAGTTGTTCGCACTACCATTTGAATAGAAAACACCATTTTTTGCTAAATAGTAAGCGTAATTTATAACACCTATACCGAGAGTACGACGACCCATTGTAGCGGTATGTGCTGCTGGTACTGGGTAGTCTTGATAATCTAATAAGCTATCTAAAGCACGTACGGCTAAATTAGCTAAACCAGATAACTCGTCTAGGCTTTCAATTGCGCCTAAGTTAAATGCCGATAAAGTACATAGGGCTATTTCACCGTTTGGATCGTTTACATCTTCCATTGGCTTGGTTGGCAAAGCAATTTCTAAACATAAGTTACTTTGACGAATAGGCGCAACAGTCGGATCAAAAGGTGAGTGAGTATTACAGTGATCTACGTTCTGTAAATAAATTCGGCCTGTACTTGCACGCTCTTGTGCAAATAAGGTGAATAATTCAATCGCTTTAATACATTTTTTACGAATTGAATCATCAGCTTCGTATTTAACATAAAGCTCTTCAAACTTATCTTGGTCTTCGAAGAAAGCGTCATATAAACCTGGTACGTCACTTGGGCTAAATAAAGTAATAGATTGGCCCTTAATTAAACGCTGGTACATTACTTTATTAAACTGTACGCCATAGTCTAAATGTCGAACGCGGTTTTCTTCAACACCACGGTTATTTTTAAGTACTAATAAGCTTTCAACTTCTAAATGCCATAATGGGTAGAATAGGGTGGCAGCACCGCCGCGAACTCCACCTTGCGAACAACTCTTAACAGCTGTTTGAAAGAGTTTATAAAATGGAATACAACCGGTATGAAAAGCTTCACCATTGCGGATTGTACTACCCAGTGCACGAATTCGACCGGCATTAATACCAATACCTGCACGTTGAGATACGTATTTCACAATCGAGCTAGATGTTGCGTTAATTGAATCTAAACTATCGCCACACTCAATTAATACACAAGATGAAAATTGGCGAGTAGGCGTACGAACACCAGCCATAATAGGCGTAGGTAATGAAAGCTTAAAGGTTGAAATAGCGTTATAAAAACCTTTTACGTAATCTAAACGTGTTTCTTCAGGGTATTTTGCAAATAAGCAAGCCGCCACTAAAATATATAAAAACTGTGCACTTTCATATATCTCACCAGTAACACGGTTCTGTACTAGATATTTACCTTCTAATTGTTTTACCGCAGCGTAACTGAAGTCTAAATCACGGCTGTGATCCATAAAGCCTTCAAGTAGCTCAAATTCTTCAGGTGTGTAATCAGCTAATAAATGCTCATCATACTTGCCCGCTTCTACTAGTTTTACAACATGCGGGTAAAGCTTAGGTGGCTCAAATTGGCCATAAGCTTTTTTACGTAAATGAAATATGGCTAAACGTGCAGATAAATATTGATAATCAGGTGTTTCTTCCGATATTAAATCAGCAGCTGATTTAATAATGGTTTCATGAATGTCAGCAGTTTTAATACCATCATAAAATTGAATATGTGACTTAAGTTCAACTTGAGATACCGAAACATTGTCTAAGCCGTTTGCAGCCCAAGCAATTACTTTATGGATTTTTTCTAAGTCGATTGGCTCTTTAGAACCATTGCGCTTTGTAACAAAAAGGTTGTTATTCATGAAAGACCTGTAAATCTAATTGTTGTTTTAATCACCCACAGTAGGTGCTTAAAATGTTAATTGCCTCAAAATGTCATTTATACGAGATAAATCGTATATCATTCAATATGTCTCTGAATGAAAAATGCACTATATCTTGGGGTTTTTAAAAAACTAATCACAAGATAGTGAGGTTTGCACTACAATGCAAGCGATATAAATTATCGTTTTTAGGTTGATTTTTTTAGAGTAAAAGTTCTGTTAGTAACAACTAACTTAGTAGTGCTTTTTGATTTTGGTTTTTGTAAAACGCAACGGTTATTTTCATTTATTTTTTAGCACTAAATTATTTTAAGTTAATTTTTGTGTTTTATATGACTAAAGGTAATAAAAAATATAATAACCTTATTTATCAGTGTCTTATGTTTTTGGTTTGATTATTGAACACATGAATTGACGAGTGATTATTTTATCAACGCATTATGTTTATCTTTAGTACGAGTGCAGAAATAAGGATGATATTCAGGCGGCGATGGGGTCTTAAACTGCTTTTACAAAGAAAATCTGATAATTGACGTTTTTTTGTCCAGATAACCGCCTGAGATGTACTTTTTACCAATATTTTTACTTTATAGTTAATAAACATTATCCATATGTGCTCAAACTTAATCGCTTCATTAGCCAATAAAGGAGATTAAATCTAACGGTGCAGCAATTATGTGATCAGCCTGCCACGATTGACAATTTTCATCACTGAGAATATATCCCCACTGGGCAACAAAAGTGGTCATTTTTGCACTATTGCCAGCTTGAATATCACGTAAAGCGTCTCCGACATAAAAGCATTGCTGATGATCAACACTCATTTGTTTGCAGGCATATAAAATTGGCGCTGGATCAGGCTTACGTTTTGTTAACGTGTCACCCGCAACCATAACAGCACATTGACTAAATTCAGGGTAGTGTGGCAATAGCAGTTTAGTTAGCCCTTCAGGTTTGTTGGTGACAATCCCCCAAGGTATTTCATTTATTTCTAAATGCTGTAGTAATTCTGCTACCCCTGAATAAAGGCAAGTATGCACAGCAATATTTTCTTGGTAGTAATCGAGAAATTGCTGACGTAATACTTCATAATCGTACTGTTTTATAGCATCACCAAAGCCAAGATTTAGTAAGCCTAAAGCACCATCTGAAGCGATAGGTCGATAATCTTGTGCTGACACTTGTGGTTTACCGTACAGCGATAACACATGATTTAAAGCCGCGCCTAAATCATCAGCTGTATCTAATAATGTACCGTCTAGGTCAAAAAGTACGCTGGCTATATTTTTGGTGTTCTGAGTTGAAAGCATAGTATATCTCTAGATTAAGGTTGACTTGAAGGGATGTTCGCGTTGAGAACCGTTTTTCAACGCGATGATGGCTATTAAAGATTAAACCCGTTGACAACAAAGAATATAGTTAACATCTAATGATGAGATTAATTTATGATTTTCAGTAAAAGGATTATAATGAATACCAGCAGCATCAATACATTTTAAGTCAAATGACTCAGCCCAAGCGATTAACGTTGAGGGCGAATAAAGCTTTTATGATCATGTGTTCCATCGGGTACCAATTTGAATATTTTCTCTGCAGCCACGATAGCCAGTAAATAAGCTTTCAAAGATTTATTCAATGTTGAGAAAAAAACAAAACCACCTGGCTTAACCATTTGTGCACAGGCACTGATGATTGATTCAGGATCAGGCACATGTTCTAGCATTTCCATACAGGTAACTACATCATAATGTTGTGGTTGCTGCTGAGCTTTTTCTTCTGCAGTTATTTTTTGATAGTCAACATTAACACCTGTTTCCAAAGCATGTAGCTTGGCAACATTTAACGGCTCTTGGCCCATGTCTATCCCGGTAACTTCTGCACCAAGTTGCGCTAAGCTTTCAGCTAAAATTCCACCTCCGCAACCAACATCAATTATTTTTTTAGCAAATATATCGCCAACATGCTGACAAATAAACTGACGGCGAAGCGGGTTTATTTGATGTAATGGCTTAAAATCACCATCTAGTTCCCACCATTGGCTGGCAACTTGTTCAAACTTTGCAATTTCGTCGGGGTTAACATTTAAGTTGTTAGACATAGATATTTATCATTGTTGGTTTACTTATATTTCAGATTCTAAACCAATATTTACGACAAGCCTAGTAGCAAGATGAATTCACTGTAAATAAAGCTTTTATCTTTGTTTAAACAGCTTGAGCCAATTTATATAACCGTAAAGTACTGGTTTAATGTTGACTAAATAGTACTGATAAAACGATGTTGATAGCTTAAATTGTCACTTAAAAATGACATGTGATTAAAATGCATACAGCTATCCACATTAAGCTGATCTGTATGTAATAATAATTCAACAAATACCTTTTAAATCATATCTGTATTGTATAAACACTTTATATCTAGCATTTACTTGAAACTTTAGCTTTTTAACGGCAGAATTAAGCAAAATAAAGCGGTAGGGCATGAGAAATATTTATGCTAGTATGCCGTGTTAATTAAAAATAATAATTTCGAAATTTTCTGAATTAGATTTACGTTAAGGGATACCATCAATTTATGACCGATTTGGCGAATAATATTGCTCCTGTCAATATTGAGGATGAGCTAAAAAGCTCCTATTTAGATTACGCAATGAGCGTTATCGTAGGTCGTGCACTACCAGATGTGCGTGATGGATTAAAACCAGTGCATCGTCGCGTACTTTTTGCGATGAATGTTTTAGGTAACGACTTTAACAAGCCGTATAAAAAGTCAGCACGTGTTGTTGGTGATGTAATAGGTAAGTATCACCCGCATGGTGATACGGCTGTGTACGATACAATTGTACGTATGGCCCAAGACTTCTCATTACGCTATATGCTGGTTGATGGTCAAGGTAACTTTGGTTCTGTTGATGGTGATTCAGCAGCAGCAATGCGTTATACCGAAATTAGAATGTCGAAAATCGCTCATTCAATTTTAGCCGACTTAGATAAAGAAACTGTTGATTACGTGCCTAACTACGACGGTACGGAAATGATACCAGCAGTTATGCCAACACGTATTCCTAACCTTTTGGTTAATGGTACTTCTGGTATTGCCGTTGGTATGGCGACAAACATTCCGCCACATAACCTTACAGAGGTTATTAATGGCTGTTTAGCGGTAATAGAGAATGGCGATATAAGCTTTGAAGAGCTTTTAGAGTTAATTCCAGGACCTGATTTCCCAACTGCGGGTATTATCAGTGGTCGTGCTGGTATACAAGAAGCTTATCTTACCGGTCGTGGTAAAATTAAAATTCGTGCGCGCGCTAGAATTGAAGTCGATGAAAAATCGGGTAAAGAAACAATTGTAGTGTTCGAATTGCCTTATCAAGTTAACAAAGCCCGTTTGATTGAAAAAATGGCTGACTTGGTAAAAGAAAAACGCTTAGAAGGCATTTCTGCCTTACGTGATGAGTCTGATAAAGACGGTATGCGTATGGTAATTGAAGTGAAACGTGGTGAAGTAGGCGAGGTTATTTTAAATAACTTGTATAAGCTTACCCAAATGCAAGTTTCGTTTGGTTTGAATATGGTGGCATTAACTAACGGCCAACCTAAATTATTCAGCTTACGTGAAATGCTTGATGCCTTTATATTGCATCGCCGTGAAGTAGTAACACGTAGAACAATCTTTGAATTACGTAAAGCACGTGAACGCGCGCATTTACTTGAAGGTTTGTCGATAGCGCTTTCTAATATTGACCCGATTATCGCGTTAATTAAGAACTCACCAACACCTAGTGAAGCGAAAGAGCAATTACTCGCACAAGGTTGGGACTTAGGTCTTGTTTCTGACATGCTAGCTGCTGCTGGTGATGATGCCGCTCGCCCTGAATGGGTAGAAGAAGAGTTTGGTATTCGTGATGGTCAATACTTTTTAACACCACCACAAGCACAAGCTATTCTAGATTTACGTTTACATAAGTTAACGGGTCTAGAACACGAAAAAATCTTAAGTGAATACAAAGCATTATTAGAAGTTATTGCTGAATTACTTTATATTTTAGCGACACCTGCACGTTTAATGGAAGTTATTCGAGAAGAGCTTGAAGCTATTCGTGATGAATTTGGTGATGAGCGTCGTACTGAAATAACTAATGCTTCACATGATTTATCAATGGAAGACTTAATCACTGAAGAAGATGTAGTGGTAACACTTTCACATGAAGGTTATGTTAAGTATCAAATATTAAGTGATTATCAAGCGCAACGCCGTGGTGGTAAAGGTAAAGCCGCAACTAAGATGAAAGAAGAAGATTTCATTGAGCGTTTACTTATTGCTAATACCCACGATACCATTTTATGTTTCTCAGACCGCGGTAAACTTTATTGGTTGAAAGTATTCCAGTTACCTTTAGCTAGTAGAACAGCACGTGGACGACCAATAGTAAATATTTTACCGCTTGAAGAGGGTGAACGTATTACTGCTATTTTACCGGTACGTGAATATGAAGAAGATAAATTTATAATCATGGCTACTGCTTCTGGTACTGTTAAGAAAACTGCTTTAACAGCTTATAAAAACCAACGAGCTAACGGTATTATTGCCTTAAACTTGCGTGATGACGATACCTTAATTGGTGTTGATATTACCGATGGTGAGAATGACATTATGTTGTTCTCAGATGCAGGTAAAGTTGTACGTTTTAACGAAAAGAGACGCGATAGCGAAACAGGCGAAATAAAAGTTGACCCAGAAACGGGTGAGCAATTATGGGCTTTAAAACCGATTGGACGTACAGGTACCGGTGTTCGTGGTATTAAGTTAGAGGGCGATCAGAAGGTTGTATCTTTAATTGTACCGAAAAACGATGGACCAATATTAACCATTACTGAAAATGGTTACGGTAAGCGCACAGCGTTGGATGAATACCCTGCGAAAAGTCGAGCGACTAAAGGTGTTGTTTCAATTAAAGTAAGCGAACGTAACGGGCCAGTAGTTGGTGCAGTTCAAGTTGAAGAACAAGACGAAATAATGTTGATCACCGATAACGGTACGCTAGTTCGTACTCGTGTAGGCGAAGTTAGCGTTATTGGTCGTAATACTCAAGGTGTTCGTATTATTCGTACTATTGAAGGGGAACATGTTGTTGCCTTACAACGTATTGATGAAATTGAAGAAGTTGAAACTTACGAACTAGACGAGAATGGTGAGCCTACGTTGACTCAAGCAGTAGAGGGTGAGCAAGTTGATACACCTGAATCTAGCGAGAGTGAAGGTGAAGATTCAGCACTCGATAATGACGATACTCAAGAGTAACCGTTATTAATTTAAGGAAGGCGGTTATTACCGCCTTTTTTTATGAGTAAAATTTGATATAAAAGTTATATCAAAGTTGATTTTTGAATTGATGATAACGATTAAACAGGTATGCTAGTGACCTTAAAATTTTCATTGAAACAACGAAAGTCGTTGTTTCAATACAAGGCATAAAATTTAATTAATGAGATTAACTTTTATCGTAAGAGTTTACTCATTTTAATTACTATCGGGCGATAAGATAAATTAAAGAAAGGTGAAGTATTAGATGTCTACTGTTTACAATTTTTGCGCAGGCCCTGCAATGTTGCCTGTTGATGTGATGAAAAAAGCGCAAAATGAATTTTTAAATTTTGCCGGTACTGGTAGCTCCGTGATGGAATTGAGTCACCGAAGTAAAGAGTTTATTACGGTTGCGGATAAAGCCGAAGCCGACTTACGCACCTTAATGTCGATTCCAGACAATTATAAAGTATTATTTTGCCATGGGGGTGGACGCGGTCAGTTTTCTGCTGTGGCGTTAAACCTTCTAGGCGATAATAAATGTGCCGATTATATCGTAACGGGTGCTTGGTCTAAGTCAGCCGCTGAAGAGGCAAGCCATTATGGCAATATAAATGTTATCAATGTAGTGGATAATAGTAATGGCACTCAACGCGTAAAAGCCAGCACTGAATGGCCGATGAGTAAAGATGCTGCTTATGTACATTATTGCCCAAATGAAACCGTCGATGGAATCGAGATTTTTGACGTTCCTAACACCGGTGATATTCCATTAATAGCAGATATGTCATCAACTATTTTATCCCGTGAATTTGATGTGAGTAAGTTTGGTTTAATCTACGCAGGTGCGCAAAAAAATATTGGCCCTTCTGGTTTAACGCTAGTTATTGTGCGTGATGACTTGCTGGGTAATGCTCATATAGATACACCTTCTATTATGAATTACCAAGTATTGGCTGATAACGGATCAATGTATAACACTCCTCCAACGTATGCATGGTACTTAGCAGGGTTAGTTTTTGACTGGTTACTCGCTAAAGGTGGTGTTAGTGCCATAGCGGATATTAATCAACAAAAAGCACAGTTACTTTATCAATATATTGATCAAAGTTCTTTTTATACAAACTCCATTGTTTCCACAAATAGAAGTTTGATGAATATTCCTTTTTGGTTAACGGATGACAGTTTGTCTGCTGATTTTGTCAAGCAGGCTGAAGCACAAGGTTTAACTGCACTTAAAGGTCATCGTATGGTGGGCGGAATGCGTGCCAGTATTTATAACGCTATGCCAATAGAGGGCGTACAAGCGTTAATTGATTTTATGAAAAAATTTGCAGCAGAGGCTAAATAACATGGAACAACTAACACTAGATCCGATTGATAAAATTAATGGTGAAATATTCTTACCAGGTTCAAAGAGCCTATCTAATCGTGCATTGTTAATAGCAGCGCTTGCTAAGGGTGAAACTAAAATCACCAACTTGTTAGTCAGTGACGACATTAACTATATGTTAGCGGCACTAAAAACTTTAGGTGTTCAATTTACCTTAAGTGAATGTGGTACAGAGTGCACCGTTATCGGTAATAATGGCTTTTTTAATACTAGCGAGTCACTGGAGTTATATCTTGGTAATGCGGGCACCGCTATGCGTCCACTATGTGCTGCACTTGCCGCAAGCAAAGGTGACTTTGTATTAACTGGCGAGCCAAGAATGAAAGAAAGACCTATTGGTCATTTAGTCGATGCATTAGCCCAACTCAATGCAGATATTGAATACATGGAAAACAAAGATTACCCGCCAGTAAAAATTAAAGGTAAAGAGCTAACTGGCAGTACTGTCAGCATTGATGGTTCAATTTCAAGTCAGTTTTTAACCGCTATTTTGATGGTGTCTCCATTACTCAAAACTGATACTAACATAGAGATTGAAGGTGAATTAGTTTCTAAGCCTTATATTGATATTACGTTAGATATTATGGCTAGATTTGGTGTCACAGTAGAAAATAACGATTATCAATCTTTTACTGTCAAAGGCAATCAGTCTTATCAAGCGGTTGATAAATATATGGTAGAGGGTGATGCATCGTCTGCATCATACTTCTTAGCTGCTGGTGCAATTAAAGGTGGAGAAATCACGGTTCACGGTGTTGGTAAGTTAAGTGTACAGGGTGATAAGCACTTTGCTGATGTACTTGAGAAAATGGGCGCAGAAGTTATTTGGAATGACGAGTCTATTACGGTAATTGGTAAGCCACTTACCGCTGTTGATATGGATATGAACCATATTCCAGATGCTGCTATGACTATTGCAACAACGGCGCTTTTTGCTACTGGCACAACCACCATTCGAAATATCTACAATTGGCGAGTGAAAGAAACAGACCGTTTAACGGCTATGGCAACAGAGTTAAGAAAAGTCGGGGCTGAAGTTGTTGAGGGCGAAGATTATATTTCAATAACCCCACCAGCAGTTTTGAAACATGCAGAAATTGATACTTATAATGATCACCGAGTGGCTATGTGTTTTTCACTTGTTGCATTAAGCGACACACCGGTAACCATTAATGATCCAAAATGTACGGCTAAAACATTTCCTGACTATTTTGAAAAGTTATCGACGGTTTCATTTTAAAAAATGTTACATAATAATTTATAACGCGATTTTGAACTGTAAATCCCGTATAATGCCGCCGATTTTCGACTTTAGGAGATAAATAAATGCAGGAAAGCATTCCAGTCATCACTATAGATGGTCCTAGTGGTGCCGGTAAAGGAACAGTAGCCCGTATTGTTGCAGAACAACTCGGTTGGCACTTATTGGATAGTGGCGCAATTTATCGCGTTTTAGCTGTTGCAGCCCAACACCACAATATTAGTGTTGAAGATGAAGAGTCATTGTTGCCAGTAGCAGCACACCTTGATGTTCAGTTTCAAATATCTACTGTAGGTGAAGGTAGCGTTATTTTAGAAGGCGAAGATGTTTCAAACGCCATACGCACAGAAGAAATTGGTGCGCTAGCATCAAAAGTAGCCGCGTTTCCACGTGTTCGAGAAGCATTATTGAGACGCCAACGTGCTTTCAAGGTTACACCTGGCTTAGTTGCCGATGGTCGTGACATGGGTACCGTTGTATTTGCTGATGCACCCGTTAAAGTTTTTCTAACGGCCAGTGCAGAAGAAAGAGCACAAAGAAGATTTAATCAGTTGAAAGGCAAGGGCTTTGATGTTAAAATCGGGCGCCTTTTGGATGACATACGTCTAAGAGATGAGCGAGATCAAAACCGCAAGGTGGCGCCGCTTGTCCCTGCAGAAGGTGCATTAATTGTTGATTCTACTGAACTTTCTATTGAAGAAGTGGTTGGTAAAATCCTTTCATTTAGTAATGAAAAATTAATGTAAGCTGAAAATTAACCTTATGCCTACTGTACGGATGCACTGGGCAATTATTTAATTACCCCATGAAACAATGACGTTGACTGGATTAATAACTGAGTTTATATATAAGTTATGACTGAAAATTTTGCACAACTTTTTGAAGAAAGTTTAAAAACAATCGAAACACGCCCTGGTTCAATCATCAAAGGGACTGTAGTTGCCATCACAAAAGACAACGTTTTAGTAGACGCTGGCTTAAAATCTGAATCTGTTATTTCAATTGACCAATTCAAAAGCCTTACGGGTGAAGTTGAAGTGTCTGTTGGTGATGAAGTAGATGTGTCACTTAAAGCTACAGATGATGGTTTCGGTGAAACTATTCTATCTCGTGATGACGCAAAACGTCATGAAGCATGGCAAGTGCTTGAAAAAGCTTATGAAGAAAAAGAAACTATTATCGGTGTTATCAACGGTAAAGTTAAAGGTGGTTTCACAGTTGAAGTTAGCAATATTCGTGCTTTCTTACCTGGTTCATTAGTAGATGTACGTCCTATTCGTGACACTACTCACCTTGAAGGTAAAGATTTAGAATTTAAAGTTATTAAGCTTGATCAAAAGCGTAATAACGTTGTTGTATCTCGTCGTGCTGTTATCGAATCAGAAAGCAGTGTTGAACGTGATGAATTATTAGCTTCTCTTGCTGAAGGCATTGAAGTTAAAGGTATTGTTAAGAACCTTACTGACTACGGTGCATTCGTAGATTTAGGCGGCATTGACGGTCTACTTCACATTACAGATATGGCTTGGAAACGTGTTAAGCACCCAAGCGAAATCGTAAATGTTGGTGATGAAATTCAAGTTAAAGTATTGAAATTCGATCGTGAACGTACTCGTGTTTCATTAGGTATGAAGCAGTTAGGCGAAGATCCATGGGTTGCTATCGCTAAACGTTACCCTGAAGGCGCTAAGCTTACAGGTCGCGTAACTAACTTAACTGACTACGGTTGTTTCGTTGAGATCCAAGAAGGCGTTGAAGGTCTTGTTCACGTTTCTGAAATGGATTGGACTAACAAAAACATCCACCCATCTAAAGTTGTTAACTTAGGTGACACAGTTGAAGTTATGGTTCTAGAGATTGACGAAGAACGTCGTCGTATTTCTCTTGGTCTTAAGCAATGTATCCCGAACCCTTGGGAAGAGTTTGCTAAGAACTTCAACAAAGGTGATAAAGTATCAGGTAAGATCAAGTCAATCACTGACTTTGGTATCTTTATTGGTCTTGACGGCGGTATTGACGGTCTTGTTCACTTATCTGACATTTCATGGGCTGGCGGTGAAGAAGCTGTTCGTGAATACAAGAAGGGTGATGAAATCTCAGCTGTAGTACTTCAAGTTGACCCTGAGCGTGAACGTATTTCTTTAGGTGTTAAACAAACTGAAGATGATCCGTTTAATCAATACCTTGCAGATAACAAAAAAGGTGCTATTGTTACAGGTAAGGTTATTGAAGTAGATGCTAAAGGCGCTAAAATTGAATTAGCCGAAGGCGTTGAAGGTTACCTTCGTGTTGCTGATATTTCACGTGAACGTATCGAAGATGCGACTACTGAATTATCTGTTGATGACAGCGTTGAAACTAAGTTTGTTGGTGTTGATCGTAAGAACCGCACTATCAGCTTATCAATCAAAGCTAAAGATCAAGCAGACGAGCGTGAAGCGATGGATACATTGAACCAAGCTCCAGAAGAAGATTCTGGTCTAAGTGCAATGGCTGAAGCGTTTAAAAACGCTAAACTTTAATTCATAGCAATACCAAGTGAAGAAGAACTGCATTTAAGCAGTTCTTCTTAAATGTTTAAATCCGATGGCGCGAAGCTATAGTGAACACTGGAGGTCAAATGACCAAATCAGAACTCATTGAAAGATTAGCAGATAAATTAAATCATTTAGCTGCGAAAGATGTTGAACAAGCTATTAAAGAAATTCTTGAAATGATGGCGCATACCTTGTCAAAAGGTGAGCGTATTGAAATTAGAGGTTTTGGCAGTTTTTCGTTGCATTATCGTGCTCCTCGCGTAGGACGGAATCCTAAAACTGGCGAGTCTGTAGAACTTGACGGAAAATATGTTCCACATTTTAAACCTGGTAAAGAATTACGTGAAAGAGTAAATCTTTCAATCGCGTAATTGCAGAATTAATGAATAAACGGCATGCTATGAGCATGCCTTTTTTTTGTGTTGCTTTGGATGAACTACTATGCGTCTTTATATTACCGTTATACTATTTCTTATTTTACTTGCCGTCGCGTTTATTTTTGGTAGTCAAAATGATCAAATGCTTACGCTAAATTATTTGATTGCAAAAACAAATATCTCTGTTGCCACAGCCGTTGGACTATTTACCGCAATCGGTTTTGTTCTAGGCTTATTATTTGTTTTATTTTGGAAGCTATTGAGTATGGTCAAACCCAATAAAAAAAATCAAACGTTAACAAGTAAGAAGTCTTAGTATGCTAGGATTATTATTCTTATTGTTACCTGTTGCTATGGGGTACGGTTGGTTTATGGGGCGCAACAGCGTTAAACAAAACAATCATTCTGCAACGCAAGAACTCTCTATAAAATACTCTACAGGACTAAATTACTTATTTTCAAATCAACAAGATAAAGCGATTGACTATCTTCTTGAAGCATTGAAAGTAGAAGATGATACTGTTGAAGCTCACTTTGCCATGGCAAACCTCTTTAGGCGCCGTGGAGAGCTTGATAGAGCATTAAAAGTACATGAACATTTAGTACGCCAAAAGCACTTACCTAACAGTGCGAAACAACAAGCTGTGTTTGAGCTTGCAAAAGATTTTCTCAGTGCTGGTCTTTACGATCGTGCTGAAGATATGTTCCATAAGTTATTAAAATCTAAAATCTACGGTTTAAAGTCTTTAACTTCTTTAATGCAAATCTATCAATCGACTAAAGATTGGAAGCAGGGTATTGCGCTTAAGAAAGCTATTGCTAAAACCCGTGACACCAAACTTTTACACACGTTAGCAAATTTTTATTGTGAACTTGCGACCATAGCTTTAGATAAAGATGAATTTATCGAAGTTATTGAACTTCTAGATAATGCCTTAGGTCATGATCCAAACTCTTCTCGTGCAAATTGGTTGATGGCACAAATTTATGAAAACCACCAACAGTACGAAGAAGCATGCCAATGCTACAAAGCTATTTATGAACAAGACAAAGAGTTTTTTCCTGACGTAATTGAGAAAATGTTTACTTGTTATCAGGCGCTTAATGCTGAGAAAGAGTTTTTCAAATTTATTAGAAAAGTTTACGAAGAAACGGGTAGTACTAGTGCGTTAATTAAGTACTTATCTCATATTGAGCAAGCAAAAGGCGGCAGCCACGCAAAAACTTTTATATTAACTGCGTTAAAACGTCGACCGACCATTCGTGGTTTCAAACATTTTGTAAAAATGCAGATGGGTGATAACCAATCTGAAAATACAGCAGATAACCTTGAAGTCATTCGTGAGCTAGTTACAGCATACTTAAATGTTAAGCACCGCTATAGCTGTAGAACTTGTGGTTTTAACTCAAGTACTCACTATTGGTCATGTCCTTCGTGTCATGACTGGGAGCAGTTGAAACCTATTCGTGGATTAGATGGTGAATAACTCAGCTAAATAGTGATATAGCTGTATTTATAAATTATATAAAGCCTGTTTTCTGCAGGCTTTTTGACGCAAAGAGCGTTGTATTATTAAAAATTAATTATTGAGGAGAAGCGCATGAGAGACGCAAAAGTTGTCGTGGCCTTAGATTTTGATAACAAAGATGAAGCATTATCTTTCGTAGACAAAATTCAACCGAGTGATTGCCGCTTAAAAGTTGGCAAAGAAATGTTTACTCATTTTGGTCCTGATTTTGTAAAAGCACTGGTAGAACGTGGTTTTGATGTTTTTCTTGATTTAAAATTTCATGACATTCCCAATACGGTTGCTAAGGCGGTTGCTGCCTCTGCAGAACTAGGAGTGTGGATGGTTAATGTACATGCTTCAGGTGGCCTTAAAATGATGGAAAAGGCAAAAGAAGCCTTACTACCTTATGGAGACAAAGCTCCGCTTTTAATTGCGGTTACTGTGTTAACGAGTATGGGAGAAGAGGACCTTGCGGGTATAGGCATTACTAAGTCTCCGGCTGAGCACGTAAAACACTTAGCTTCGTTGACTAAGCAAGCAGGTTTAGACGGCGTAGTTTGTTCAGCAATGGAAGCTGAGTCATTAAAACAACTGCTAGGTAAAGAATTTAAGCTTGTTACACCTGGTATTCGCCCAGAAGGCAGTAATGCAGACGATCAAAAGCGTATTATGACGCCTCGTCAAGCCGTTGATGTTGGTGTTGATTACTTAGTTATTGGCCGACCAATCACCAAAGCTGCAAACCCACATGCCGTATTACAAGAAATTAACCATTCAATTAGTTAGGATCAACTAGCAAATAGAACTTTATATGCACTTAATTTGACAAATCTCGACAAGACTTCTAAACCTAATGCAGTGAATTATTATCTACAATAATTCACTTATAAGGAAATTAACTCTATTTAGAAGGAAAGTTACATGAAAAGTCACATCTGTTACGCTCTTATAATTTTATTTACAGTATTATCAATGCCACTGCGTGCTGCCGGGTTTAACGAAGTTCCGGAGGTTGTATCTACTACAGAAGTTCATGTGGTAGATATCAATCTTGCTGATATTGAAACCTTAGCTTTGTTAAAAGGTGTTGGAGAAAAAAGAGCCAAAGCAATCGTCGCTTATCGTGAATCAAATGGACAATTTAATTCTGTTGATGATTTACTTAATGTTAAAGGCGTGGGAGAGCATACATTACAACTAAATAAAGGAAGAATTAAGTTGTAATCTTGGTAGTTTTGCGACATTAGTCATGTAAATCATTGCTACTTTTTTCATGAATTAAGTGTAACTAGGAAATAATATAAATTTTATTTCCTGAATTAATTGGTTATTACTTTAAAAAGTAGATTTATAAAGCGTCAGTCAATTTTATATGAAGTTATATAAAGTTATATAAAGTGAAGCTATCCAATATTAAAAAGCCAGTCAATCGACTGGCTTTTTGCTATTAACGAGATAGGTGTTAGTTTATAGCAAGCTATCTAGTGTTAATTCCATCATACCTTTGAACGTTGTTTCACGTTCGTCAGCTGTAGTTTGTTCACCAGTTTTTATATGGTCACTAACAGTTAATACAGTTAATGCTTTCTTACCATATTCGGCAGCAACACCGTATAAACCGGCAGCTTCCATTTCTACAGCTAAAATGCCATATTTTTCCATTAGTGCAAACATTTCAGGTTGAGGCGTATAAAACAAATCAGAGGTGAAAATATTACCAACACGAATTTTTTTACCTGTTTTTTCTGCTGTTTTTACAACGTTATGCAATAAATCAAAATCTGCTGTTACTGCAAAGTCACAACCATTCATGCGTGAGCGGTTTACATTTGAATCTGTGCTTGCTGCCATACCGACAATAATGTCACGTAGTTCGATATCATCACGAACTGCGCCACATGAACCTATGCGTATAATACTTTCAACGCCATAGTCTTTATATAATTCTGTTGCATAGATAGATATTGATGGAATACCCATTCCTGAGCCCATTACGGAAACTGGCTTACCTTTATAGGTGCCAGTGTAACCAAACATGTTACGTACGCGAGTTACACAGGTTACGTTATCTAGAAAGTTGTCTGCTATATATTTTGCGCGTAGAGGATCGCCCGGCATAAGTACCGTTTTTGCGAAATCGCCGTTGTTTGCTTCTATGTGTGCTGTTGCCATGAGTGTTAACCTTTTTTAGTGGTGTTCAATCACAGTAAGTTTCTAGCCATTGCTGATATTATTTTAACTCAGCCGCTATCAAGGGTGTTTTACTGATATGTCTTTTAAATGTTTAAAGTTGGATTCTAACTGAAAAAGCGTTCAGTGATCCAGTGATAACCTATACCACCTAAATAAATGCCGAAAATTCCAGCAATACCTGATAAAACTGGTGGTGCGGGTATAGGCAATTTAAGTAGCGAAAATATTAATCCCACAAATATTCCTGTGATTATCGCGATTATAACTTCGAACACGTATTCTCCTTGTTGATTGTTAATCAGCTATTTTAACCTCAAATTAACAATTTCAACAATGTACATTATCCTTTATTTGATACCTTTTGTTTTAAAAGTACTTTTTCACTGTCAGATAAGAAGCTTGCTTTTAATGAGTTCTCTTGCAACTGCTGAATATCTTTATCTGAAAATCCTAAGATGTTTCTAGCTAAGTTAAATTCATTTTTTAGCTCGATACCTTGCACACCCGGATCATCTGTATTTAAACAAACTAATAATCCACGTGCTAGAAAGTCTTTAATTGGATGTTGGCTAATATCTTTAATCGTACCTGTTTGGTAATTAGAAGTAAGGCATGATTCTATGGCAATATTATGCTCGAGCATGTAATCCATAAGCTTTTCATCTCGATGACAAGCAACGCCATGACCTATGCGTGTTGCATGTAACTGATTGATAGCCTGCCATATACTTTCTGGCCCTGCAGCTTCTCCGGCATGAATAGTGGCATGAAGTTGGGCTTTATTTACTTGGTTAAAGTGGTCGACAAACAGTTCGCCAGGAAAGTTATATTCATCGCCGGCTAAATCTACTGCAACTAAATGCTGTTTATGAACAAGAAGGGCGTCTAGCTCTGCTTGACATTTTTCTACACCAAATGTGCGACTTAAAATACCAATTAAATTAATTTTTACGTCATAAACTTTACATGCAGCATTAACACCGTCTATTACCGCAGCTACTACATCAGCAACGACCAAATTATTGTTCATTGCCATATAATAGGGTGAAAAACGTAATTCGGCATAATTAATACCGGCATTAAAAGCATCTTCTACGTTTTCATAAGCGATACGCTTACAGTCATCTAAGGTTTTAAGCACAGCAACGCCCCAATCAAGCTTACTGAGAAAAGCTAATAAATCGCTTTCACTGCCTTGAACTTGAACATGTGGAATAAATGCTTCAAAGCTTTTTTCAGGAAGAGCAATGTTGTGTTGTTGTGCTAATGCCCAAATAGTTTTAGGGCGAATGTTACCGTCTAAATGTCGGTGCAAATCAATTAATGGGAGGTGAGAGTGGTTCATAATACTGAGCAACCTATATATTTGTTTGATAAAAAATACGACGAGTAAATTATAAAATAAAGTGATTTAATTTTCATGCAAGTCGAATGTTTTGATTATACCGCTTTTTTCGTATTTTATGTTGCTATTAGTGTAAGAACACTGATAAGTTAAATTTGAGACTAATCATCTAGGTGTCTAGACGTAAATATACATTAAAATCGCAGCATAAAGAGAAACAACATGTTTGAGCAAACCGACGACGTTCGTATTAATAACATTAAAGAACTTTTACCCCCTATCGCATTACTTGAGCGATATCCTTCTTCTGAGCAAGCAACCAAGTCGGTTTTTTCTGGTAGACAAGCCATAAGTAATATTTTTAACAACAAAGATGATCGATTATTGGTTGTTATCGGTCCATGTTCGATACATGACCCAAAAGCGGCACTGGAATACGGTGAACGTTTAGTAAAATTACGTGAAAAATATAAAAACACGCTTGAAATTGTTATGCGTGTTTACTTTGAAAAACCAAGAACAACGGTTGGTTGGAAAGGGCTTATTAACGACCCTTACATGGATAACAGCTTTCAGCTTAATGATGGTTTGCGTATTGGTCGTAAGTTGTTGCTCGATTTAAATAACTTGGGCTTACCTACTGCAGGTGAGTTTTTAGATATGATCACGCCGCAATATATGGCTGATTTTATGTGTTGGGGCGCTATTGGTGCAAGAACCACCGAAAGCCAAGTACATCGTGAACTAGCATCTGGATTATCATGCCCAGTAGGCTTTAAAAATGGCACTGATGGCACGATTAAAGTCGCTATTGATGCTATTGGCGCAGCTAGTGCCTCACATCATTTCCTTTCTGTTACTAAATATGGCCATTCAGCGATAGTTGAAACCACAGGTAATGAAGACTGCCATATTATTTTACGTGGTGGTAGAAAAACAAATTTTGATGCTGAAAGTGTTAAAACAGTAACAGAGCAGCTAGAAAAGTCTGGTTTAAATACCAACATTATGATTGATTTTAGCCACGCTAATAGTAGTAAAAAGTTTGAAAACCAAATGCTTGTGTGCCGTGATGTTTGCGACCAAATGAGTAATGGAAATAAAAATATTTTTGGTGTTATGGTAGAAAGTCACTTAGTTGAAGGCCGTCAAGACCTAGCTGTTGGGGAAAAAGGCACGTATGGTCAAAGCATTACTGATGCTTGTATCGGTTGGCAAGATACTGAAACGCTACTGGCTGAATTAGATCAAGCCGTTGTCAATCGCAGGGCTTAATTCACCGCTTTGAATTAGCATTTAAAAACTAGGTAATACATACGCCAAGCAATTAATTATTGTTTGGCGTTTTTTGTTAGGTCAAATCAATGTTTATTGTCCAGTTATTAACGTTCTATAAAGTCGGTAAATACCAATAATGATAAGGCTGTGAATAGCCCTTGTTGCGTTGTCTTGATTTTGGTTGTGTTATACAGCGTGATTTAACCTAATAAATAGACCATTCACCGTACTTAACAAAAACTTATGTAAAGCAGTGTAAAGAACATTGTTTGTCACATTTTGCAGTCATACTATACTTACTTCATTAATATATCGAAATTGAAATTGTTATTATGGGGAAGGGTTTTGAAAGTTCGTTTTAACAAAGATTTCAGAATGAGTGAGCGAGATAATAAGCATAAATCTAGTTTGCTTTTTTGGAAAATATCCAAGTTAACTACAAGGTTAAAGGCAAGTAATATACTGGTAGTGAGTATAGCTTTGCTTGTGGGGGCTTGTAGTACTCCTACAGGGATGTCTTTTCAAAAACCTAGTCGTTTAACAGAGCATAATGTCCCAAATAAGTGGCAAGAAAATATTGCATCAATTGAAAATGACACAATAGCGACTGATTGGATTAAAAGCTTTAAAGACAATACCTTAGATGATCTAATTGGTTACGCGTTACAAAATAATTATGCACTTGATGCCGATAAAATAGGTGTTGCGCTTGCAAAAGAACGTTTAAATATAAGTGCAGCTACAGACTTTCCAGAGCTATCTTTATCTCTGGCTAATTCAAGAAATAAACAGGTTTCAAACAGTGTCACTACGTATCAAAATAGCGCTGACCTTAGTCTCGATTTAAGTTATGAAATTGACCTGTGGGGAAAACTGTCAGACCAACAAAATCAAGACAGATTAAGTTATGCAGCAGCGCAAGCAAGTTACCAGCATAGTAAACTAACGTTAGTCGCTGATATCAGTAAAGCTTGGTTTAATTTAACCCAAGCACAACAGTTGCTAACTTTATATCAAGAACGTGCTGAAAACCTTCAACGTAACTTATTAATGATTCAATCTTCATATCAATTGGGTTTGAATGATGCATTAGATGTTTATCTCACCAAAAATACAGTTAACCAAGAATTGGCTCGTGTAGCTCAACAGCAGCAAGCATTGAAGGTTAGCAGTAGAGCACTTGAGCTGCTGGTAGGAGATTATCCGCTAGCTAAAAAAGTAAGTGAGCAGAACTTACCGTTTATTGCTGATGAAATTAAGCTAGGTTTACCTGCACAATTACTCACCCGAAGAGCCGATATTCAAGCAAGTTGGTTATCGCTATTAGCGTTAGATGCTGGCTTAGCGATAGCACATAAGCAACGTTTCCCAAGTTTTAATTTAAATGCCAGTGTTGGAGATAATGCCAGTGAATTAACTAATTTGCTCAATGGTGGAGCATTAGCTTGGTCTTTAATGGGCAGTATAACCAGCCCGTTATTTAATGCTGGCCGACTCGAGTCACTGGAAACCCAAGCGAAATTAACCGTAGTTCAAAACGAAAAGCTATATTTACAACAAGTTTATCAAGCCTTTGCTGACGTGGAAAATAGCGTAAGCGAGCGAGAGTCGCTTAATCAGCAATATAATTTTTATCTTAAAGCACAAGAAAACGCTTTAGCGGCTGAAAAACTTTCATTTGATCAATACTTACGTGGCTTAGTCACCTATACCACGGTATTAGAAGCACAAAGGCGCTCATTTGATGCTCAAACTACCGTTATTCAACTAACCAATGAACTATTACAAAATAGAATCGAAATTTACCTTGCTTTAGGTGGTGACTATCTTGATGGCACAACCCAAACGCAGCAAATAAACAGTACTAAAGGTAACTCATTACCAGCATCGTTAACTAACCGTATAAGCATGGAAAAGTAATGTCGTTAAAATTAAAAAAACTACTACCGATCATCGTATTATTGTCGCTCTTATTTGCAGCCTATATTGTTACAAGTAATCCTCCTTCAGCAAAGCGGGGACGTCCAAGTGCATTGCCGCAAATTAGCGTTGAGGTAAAGAAATTAGTGCGTAATGATCTTGCTATCACAATTGACAGTTATGGCACCATAAAGCCTCGTACACAGAGTGTGTTATTGCCACAAGTATCAGGCCAAATTATCCGTATTAACCCAAAATTTAGAGCCGGTGGCTTTTTCGAACAAGGCGACGTATTGCTTGAATTAGATCAAAGAGACTTACTCGCCGAAGTTAAAATTGCACAATCGAGCCTGTTTAGTGCAGAACAAAGTTTTAGTGAAGAACAAGCGCGTGTAGAGCAAGCCGAGCAAGACTGGCAACGTTTAGGTAATGACAAAAAAGCACCTGATTTAGTACTACGCAAACCTCAATTAATGGCGGCACAGGCTTCAGTTTATTCAGCCCAAGCCAGTTTATCTAAAGCTGAATTAGCCGTAGAGAGAAGTAACATTGTTGCGCCATATACTGGACGTATATTAAGTAAATCTGTTGATGTTGGACAAGTCGTCAGCATTGGGACCGAGCTTGCAGAAATTTATGCCGTAGATTATGTCGAAATTCGTTTGCCACTTAAAAATAAAGACCTCCCTTACATGATGTTGCCAGAGAGCAATCGCTTTGAAAATGCCACTGCTCAAGAACAGCCTGCTGTTACTATCTATTCAGATTTAGTCACTCGTCAAAGCTGGCAAGGTAAAGTAGTGCGCACCGAAGGCGCATTTGATGAAGAGTCACAGCAATTATTTGTAGTAGCACAAATTGACGATCCTTATGGCGTAAATGAAGGTAATGGCTTGCCATTAAAAATTGGACAATATGTTAGTGCAAAAATTAAAGGTAAAACGATTGAAAATGCCTTAACTGTTCCAAATAAAGCCATTTATCAAGGCAGCTATGTGTATATTGTTGATGATAATATTCTTAAGCGTAAAAATATTACTATTGCATGGCAAAGTGATGATGTAGCGGTAATTAAATCGGGTCTAGAAGCCAACGAATTATTAGTATTAACGCCTTTAGGTCAAGTAACCTCTGGCACCTTGGTTAGTCTTAATAGCATTGACGGTAAGCCTGTAAAAGCATCAAAACAAACTAGAGTAAAACCTAGCGCTGACAAAAAGCCTGATAAAAACTCAAAATCTAGACCAAATGCAAAGCAATCGCCTGATGAACAAGGGGCTAAGTCATGATCGCTTGGTTTGCAAAAAATCATGTTGCTGCTAATTTATTGATGATCACCATTTTATTGACCGGTATTTTCTCAATAAAAAGTAGTATTCCATTAGAGGTGTTTCCATCTTTTGAATCTGAGATTGTTAATGTTTCTGTGTCCTTACGGGGTTCAACACCTGAAGACGCAGAACAAGGTGTCGCAATTCGAATAGAAGAAGCTGTTCAAGATCTTGAAGGGATAGAAAAAATCACCAGTACGTCTGTTGAGGGTGGGGCATCGGTGCGAATTGAAGCTGACTCCAGTACAGATGTACGAGATTTACTCGCTGATATTAAAAGCCGTGTCGATGCAATTAATACCTTTCCTGCTGATGCAGAAAAGCCAGTTACTGCAATCGCACAGCGTATTCGTAATGTTATTTCAGTTACCATTGCTTCTGATTACGGTGAAAAAGAAATACGTGAGTTTGCTGAACAAGTGCGAGACGATTTACTGCGACTACCACAAGTAACCCAAGTAGCATTAGATGCTGTTCGCGACTATGAAATTAGTATTGATATTAATCAAAGCAAATTAGAGCAATATCAATTAACCCTTTCTGAAATTTCTACAGCAATCAGTAGTAGCTCTGTCGATATTTCTGCAGGTAATGTTCGTACTGATGGCGGTGATGTTCTAATACGTAATAAGGGACAAGTATATCGTCGAGACGAGTTTGAAAAAATTGTTATAAAAACGAATACTGATGGCACGTTTTTATATTTGGAAGATATTGCACAAGTTAATGATGGGTTTGAAGAGACTCCCTTACGGGCTCGCTTTAATGGCCAGCAAGGTGCTTTAATTGATGTGTATAGAATTGGTAATCAAAGCGCGATTGACGTTGCTGATGCCGTAAAAAACTATATTGATGAGCGCCAAAGTAGCCTGCCACAAGGTTTTGTATTGAGTTATTGGGATGATGATTCCGAAATTGTAAAAAGTCGCCTAAACACCCTGATCACTAATGCTTTACAAGGTGGCTTTCTCGTACTGATCTTGTTGACCTTATTTTTACGTCCCTCGATAGCATTTTGGGTGTCTATTGGTATTCCCATCAGTTTTATGGGGCATTTATTGTTATGCCATTTTTTGATATTTCAATAAATATCATGAGCTTATTTGGATTTATTCTAGTGCTGGGTATTGTCGTTGATGATGCCATAGTGACTGGAGAAAATATTTATCGTCATACGCAAACGGCAGCTAGCGGTTTAGAAGCAGCGATAAAGGGCACTCAAGAAGTGGCAACACCGGTAACCTTTGGTATTTTAACCACGGTAGCCGCATTTTTACCCTTAGCGTTTATTGAAGGACAGCGGGGAGCATTGTTTGCCCAAATCCCGATCATCGTTATTCCAGTACTGCTTTTTAGTTTAATAGAGTCTAAATTTGTACTGCCTTCGCATTTAAAGTCGCTGCGTTTGCGCAGTGAAAGTACAAAACAATCAAAATTCAGTGTTTGGCAACAAGGCTTTGCAGATGGTTTTGAAAACGCAATTCTTAAGTATTACAAACCATTATTGTCAATAGCTATTCGTAATCGTTTAACTACCGTAGCTTTGTTTTTTGGCATGTTTATTTTGATCTTAGCATTCATTACCAGTGGTTGGACTCGCTTTGTATTTTTCCCACGTATTGCGAGTGAAACTGCTCGTGGTAGCGTTACTATGCCAGTAGGCACTAGCTTTGATGTCGTTGACTCTTATGTTGAAAAAATGTCGAATGCAGCCAAAACATTACAAGATAAATACCGCGATGACGATGGTAATAGCTTGATTTTAAATACCTTGGCTATCACCAGCGACGCCAGCGGTCGAGTACGCTTTGAAATACAGCCGGCAGATAAAAATGACAGCGGTGTAGGTACAGCACAATTAGTCAATGAGTGGCGGGAATTAATTGGTCCATTACCGGGCGCAGAAAGTGTTACTTTTAGGGCCGAAATTGGCAGGGGCAGCGATCCTATTGATGTACAACTTTCAGCAACTGATTTAAAAAGCTTGAATCAAGTCGCAGATGAAGTTAAAACCCGCATTCGAACGTATCCTAGCGCTTTTGAAATCGCTGACAGTTTATCTAACGGTAAAGAAGAGCTGCAAATAGAATTAACGGCGCAAGGTTATGCCATGGGCATGAGTAACGCTTGGGTCACCAGACAAGTTAGAGACGCTTACTTTGGCTCAGAAATTCAGCGCATTCAACGTGGGCGTGACGATGTTCGTGTAATGTTACGCTTTCCATTATCAGAGCGGCAATCGATATCTAAACTCAATGATATGCTGATAAATACTCCTTCGGGTGGCAAAGTACCGTTATCGCATGTAGCGATATTAAAACCGGGTAAAAGTGCGTCTGCTATTAAACGTATCGACCGGTATCGAACGGTTAATGTTACTGCGGATATTGATAAAAACACCACTAATATGACCACGTTAAATGCCGACCTTAATCAGTTTTTAACCGAGCTAATGGGCAAGTATCCTGGCGTTTCTTATAGTTTGGAAGGTGAAGCACGCGAACAAGCAGACTCTTTTAGCAGTCTAGCTTGGGGCTTATTATTTGTATTTTTTATCATATATTGTTTATTAGCGATACCGTTTAAATCTTACATACAGCCGATCATTGTTATGTCAGTAATACCGTTTGGTGCCATCGGCGCGATTATTGGTCATTGGATAATGGGGATGGATTTAACCATTATGAGCTTACTAGGGTTAATGGCTTTGATCGGCGTTGTTGTTAACGACAGTTTAGTGTTAGTCGACTTTATAAACGCTAAAGTTCGCACAGGCATTAGAGCGTATGACGCAGTATTAATTGCGGCGCAATCAAGATTTCGCCCAGTTATGTTGACGTCTTTAACCACCTTTATTGGTTTAATGCCATTATTATTCGAAAAAGCAACACAGGCACAATTTTTGATACCTATGGCCGTTTCTCTGGGGTTTGGGATAATATTTGCAACCTTTATTACCTTAATTTTAGTACCTGTAAATTATTTACTGGTTGAAGACATGAAACGTTTCACATCAGACGGTAAACAAAAACTGATCAAGCAGTTAAGTTAATTTAATATAGTCACTGAGTACTTAATTAGATTTTTTAAATGAGTTACGCTAAGCGAATGATAAGCCTTTGTTATTCGCTTAGCTTATCGTTAAACTAATCAACAAATGTATTCTCAATTATTAAGGTAAACTGATGGCTGATAAAAACACAGCAGAAGAAACCATATTTTCTAAAATCATTCGCCAAGAAATACCGACCCCGTTACTTTTTCAGGATGAGCTTGTCACTGCATTTCGCGATATTTCTCCACAAGCCAATAGCCACATTCTCATTATTCCAAATAAGCTTATTGCAACCGCTAATGATATTGAGCAAGAAGATGAACTCACCATTGGCCGAATGTTCAGTGTTGCTAAAAAACTCGCTAAAGAAGAGGGGATAGCACAAGACGGATATCGTTTGATCATGAACTGTAACCAACATGGTGGCCAAGAAGTTTATCATATTCACCTACACTTAGTTGGCGGTGAACCCTTAGGTAAAATGTTGAACATTAAATAGTCGAGCTCTTACCTCAAGCATTAGAACAGCTATGTGACTATAGATAATGCTTGAGGTAGCCAATCATGAAATAAGCGAGCTGTTTATGAATACTAATGCCATTAACCTGACATGAGTTAATACTATTAGTTGATTGGTTTTAGCCTTAATTTTAGTATATTTATAGTTATAAGTTAGTATCAAGTTTGAGTACCTCACCCGTTAACACACCTCATCGGACAATTTTATTCTTTATAGTCTTTTAAATCCTTATTGTTATATATAAGCGCAATCTCACTCACGTTAAGCAGTCACCTATTATTTAAATCTTTTAAAGTATTTACTCTGTACTTTCCAGTAAATATTGTTAGTATGCATGTCGAACCAAGGGGTGCCTGAAATTTTTTTATAATTTTGATGGCTGAGATGCATAGCGAACCCTTAGAACCTGAACCGGATAGTACCGGCGTAGGAATGGTTAAGCTAATCGTATTCCATTCTGTAATGTTATGTTTGTTGCTTCACTCTTATAGTGTAGAAATAGCTATTTATTACAGTTTGTACCTCATAAGCTACCCTCCCACATGCCGTATCCCATAGCGTATTCCTAATCGAATTTATGAGATCACAATGACGTTTATAAAAACACCTGTTGCTTTAGCAATATTGACTAGCCTTGTTACTTCAACAACATTTGCTGCAGAAACTTCAACCGATACTGCTGAACCAGTAACAGAAGTTATCACCATAAATGGCGATTTTCGTGCAACATCATTACAAAAGACCGCAAGTTCTTTATCTGTTATCGCGAGCGATGAAATTAACGCACGCAACGCACAAAACCTTGAAGAAATAATTGCTCGCACGCCTAATGTTAATTTTTCTAGTGGTACTCAACGCGCTAGATATTATCAAATTCGCGGTATTGGTGAGCGTAGCCAATTTAAAGAGCCGATCAACCCATCAGTGGGTTTAATTATCGATGGTATTGATTTTTCAAGTGTTGGCAGCATAGCGTCAACGTTCGATGTTGAACAAGTAGAGGTTTACCGTGGACCTCAAGGTACACGTTTTGGTGCTAATGCCATGGCGGGTATGATCAATATTACATCAAACCAACCAACAGATACCTTTGAAGGTAAAGTAAGATTGTCTGCGGGTAATTACGATAGCTACAGTGCGGGTTTGGTTTTATCAGGGCCAGCAACTGAAAAAGTAAACTACCGTTTAGCTCTTGAGCAATACAGTAGCGATGGTTTTATAGAAAACGATTTTTTAAATCGTGATGACACCAACAATCGCGATGAATTTACTATGCGTGGTAAATTGGCCATTAAAGCCACTGACGACTTAACGATTGATCTTACGGCATTTGTCGCCGATTTTGATAACGGTTATGATGCTTTCTCCCTCGATAATAATCGACATACTTTATCTGACCAACCTGGCTTTGATCGTCAAGACACTAAAGCCTTAGCAACAACGTTTACTTATCAAGGTTTTAATCATTTTACCATTGAAAGTATACTCAGCTATGCCGACTCAACATTAGATTATGGCTATGATGAAGATTGGGCCTTTGTTGGCATTCGCCCTGACTGGGAATACAGTTCTGAGGATAATTACTTTCGCGATAAAACATCAGCCACTGCTGAACTTAGAGCTGTTTCAGCGCCCAGTGGAAAAATCTTTAACAACACCACCGCTTGGGTTACCGGCTTGTATTTTAAGCAAGAAAAAACCAATTTATTACGCCAATACACTTACCTTTCTAGCGATTTTACCTCGTCATTCGATACCGATAATATTGCAGCATTTGTTCAGTTTGATAGCCAACTTGATGAAAAGTTAAGTCTTACAACTGGTTTAAGATTAGAGCGAAGAAATTCAGATTACTCCGATGCTGAAATGCTTGAATTTTCTCCAAGCGATTCTATGGTTGGCGGTAAAGTTGTGTTGTCGTATCAAATGGATAAGAATAATTTATTCTACGGTTCAATAAATAGAGGCTACAAGGCAGGTGGTGCAAATACCGAAGGTACTTTACCGGCTAACTTGCGTGAGTTTTCACCTGAATATTTATGGAATTACGAAGTAGGGTATAAAGTTAACTTATTAGATAATCAAGCTTACGTTCGTAGCGCATTATTTTATATGGACAGAGATGATATGCAAGTGCGTACATCATCGCTAGAATTGCGTGAAGATGGCAGCACAGACTTTGTTTCATATTTAGGCAACGCTGCAACAGGCACTAATATAGGCATTGAACTTGAAGCAGGGTGGCAGTTAACGCCTGAACTTGAAATATACGGAGCTTTAGGTTTATTAGATACTGAATATAATGGCTTTATAGATGCTGACGGTAACGATAAATCGGGTGATGAACAAGCACACGCGCCGAGTTATCAATTTAACATTGGTTTAAACTATCAATTATCAGATCACTTATTATTGAATGTATCTGTTGATGGTAAAGATGAGTTCTTATTCTCTGACACACATCAAGAGAAGTCAGAAGCAATTGAAGTTGTTAACTTATCGCTAAGTTACACTAAAGATGATTGGCAAGTAAAAGTATGGGCGCGTAACTTATTTGATGAAACTTATGCGACTCGTGGCTTTTATTTTGGTAATGATCCAAGAGACGAATACACGGCTAAAGCTTATTATCAGTTAGCTGAGCCAGCAGTTTTTGGTGCAACATTTGATTATAACTTTTAGATAAAAATGTTAACAACTTGTTGTTAAATAATGGTTTATGTGTAATAACTGTTAGTCATTAAGTTGAAATTATAACGTATAAGGAGTACGCATCTACAACGGCTAGCGTGTTCCTTATCTTTTTGTTAAACAATATTATTAAGTATTTATTATGAAAATATCGATTGAGATTAGTTTATACCCATTAGCAGAAGATAAATTTAAAACCGAAATATGGGCATTTATTAAACGTTTACGTTTAGTCGATGGTTTATCGGTAGTCACCAATGGTATGAGTACACAAGTATTTGGCGATTATGATCTTGCTACCTCGCATGTCATGGCTGAGATAAAGCATGTACATCAAAAACTTAATGCTGCGGTGTTTATTTGTAAGTTTATAGGCGGTGATCGCTCTGTAGTAGAAGCTGAATCGTAATGTCGAATTCAATGAGTGCAACAACTGAAATTATACAATATTTCACTACATTGCCATTATTTGAGTTGCTCGCTGTGCTAACGTCAATATTTTATGTGGTTTTAGCTGCAAAAGGTAATATTTGGTGTTGGCCAGCCGCTATAATAAGTACTGTGTTGTATACGGTTATTTTTTATAATGTATATCTGTGGATGGACAGCTTATTACAGTTGTACTATTTACTCATGGCGATATATGGCTGGTTTTGTTGGCACCAAAATAGTACTTCAAATAACAGTACTGAAACAAAAGCGCTGCTATACAGTCAATGGTCATTAAATCGTCATAGCGTTATCATTTTAGTATTAACGTTAGTTTCTCTAGCTTTAGGTTGGTTAATGGCAACATATACCCCTGCACATTTCCCATACCTTGATAGCGCTACAACAGTATTTTCGGTATTTGCTACTTATTTGATTACCCAAAAGGTATTAGAGAATTGGTTGTATTTTATTGTCATTGATATTGTTTCTATATATCTGTACATGGAAAAAGATTTGCTTCCAACCGCTGCTCTATTTGGTAGCTTTGTTATTTTTGCTGCTTATGGTTATTGGCAATGGCGCAAACAATTCAGATTACAATTTCGTCAACAACATAATGACATGTGTATCAATAGCTCTGTTACCGAATAAATTATGATGATGGTAATATTTAATATTTCATTTAGCTTGCGAATTAAAAGTTATATTGCGCCTAATCTGCAAGATAATACTTTGAATTTAAGCGGGTAACCATGCAACAGCAAACGTTAAGTCAAATGCTTTGTCAGTTGCCTTGTTTTAAAAAACTTAAGGTAACTGACATAAATGAGATAAATACAGGTCTTAGTCAGCCATGCTTTCGTGTTGAATATAAAAATAATTTTTATTTCGCCAAGTATGTAAGTCCAAACAGTACTGAAGCTTTAGCAAGCCAAATCGCGGCTAACCATAATATTTCTCCTCATGTAGTGTATGTAGGTAATAACTGGTTAATTACCGAGTTTATAGTAGGAGAGGGGCTTGATACGGTTATACAGAGTGAAGTCGCTAAAATAGCCACTATGTTAACCCTGCTGTCACGGTGTCATCGTATTGATTACGCTTTGCAATACAATGCACTTGAACCGTTAGATAATCTGCAAACAACAAATCAGCTTAATCTAGAAAGTGTTGATCAAAAAACAACAAAAATTCAAATACCCACCTTAGATATTTCTAATACCATAAGCGAATTATTTGAAAATATAACGTGTAATGACGTCTTACTAAATAACTTAATGTCGTTATCAAAGGTGTTACAACAAAACTTAACAAATGTGAATATAACGTTAGGAAGTATTGAACAAGTACTTTGTCATGGTGATGCCAACTTTAGCAATGCTATGCAATTAAAATATCCACAACTAAACTCAGTTGCTGTGCATAAGTTAATAGATTTTGAATGCGCATGTATCGCACCTGTAGATTTTGACCTAGCCATGTTAATGGCAGTTAACGAGATTGAACGCGCTAAAATAGCCTTAATCAATGATCAATACATATCTATAAATCAGGCTCACTTAGCAACCAATAATATAGCTGATATTGTCGACAATTCACTAGTCAATAAGCAATGCATGCCTATACCCTCTATATTTCTAGTTACGCGTTACTATGATTTATCTATCCTAATCAATTGCTTATGGTACTTATCTAAATATAAGGACACTAGTCAGGTAAAATACAAAATTTTAGCTAAAAAACAAATAATGCTATTACCGATGTGCCACCCTCAGGTAAACAATATTTTAGATGAAATGAGATAAGGCGTACTAATCTTAAGACTAGTGGTAGTGCGAGAGTGCTTTGCATAGCGCATAATTACGCTAACTTCACTAATGGGTGTTTTGTGTGAATTGGAAAGAGTTTGTAGAAAATAGAAATCGCTTATTTTGGTTGGTACATACAGCTGGCTGGTGTGGTTTTGCCTTAGTACATTACTTAGGTTCGTTGCTGCACGATCTACGCGATATTTTTCTTGTTATCATTTTATTAAATGCTTACGCCGGTTGGTTATTTACCGCGCCGCTTAGGTATATTTATCGTCGTATCTGGAATTTTACCCCGCTAAAAATAGCCTTCGTGGTGATACTCACCTCTTATTGCACTGGGGTATTATGGCAAGTGGTTAAAAACATTAATTACTGGGAAATATACAAGCATGGTTACCGCCCAGATTTTTGGCTTTATTACACCAAAAATAGCCTGTTATCCTTCTTTATTATTTTAAGTTGGAGCGGCTTATATTTTGGTACTAAGTATTACCAAATGTTGCAAAAAGAAAAGCAAAACGTTTTACGTGCCAATAATGTTGCTCATCAAGCACAACTTAAAATGTTACGTTATCAGTTAAATCCGCATTTTTTATTCAACACCTTGAATGCCATCTCTACTCTCATTTTGGTAGAAGAAAATAAAACTGCGAATGGCATGGTGACCAAGTTAAGTGAGTTTTTGCGCTATTCTCTTGATAAAGATCCAATGAAGCGGGTAACACTCGACAGTGAATTACAAGCACTCAGGCTTTATTTAGATATTGAAAAAGTACGCTTTGAAGAACGCTTACAAGTAATTTGTGAAGTTGCTGGCGATTGTAACTTAGCTTTAGTTCCTAGCATGATATTGCAACCATTAGCCGAGAATGCAATTAAGCATGCTGTAGCGGTGCAAGAAGAAGGGGCACCATTCACGTTTCAGTGCACCGATTCGGTAACGATTTACTGATAGAATTGGCTGATAATGGTCCAGGCGCTGACATTCAAAATGGTAACTTGTTTCGCGAAAAAGGTGTTGGTTTAGTTAATACCCGCGAACGCTTACAAGCTTTGTATCAGAATGATTTTTCTTTAGTTGTTGCCAACAATGTACCAACTGGTGTTAAAATAAGCATAAGAATTCCCTATGAAGTTGGCGGTCGAATATGAGCAAGCAGCTCACCACTATTATTGTTGATGACGAACCTCTAGCCAGAAAAGGGTTAGCGGTGCGTTTACAAGAACACCAAGATATAGAAATTATCGCTCAATGTACTAACGGAAGAGCTGCATTAGAAGCCGTTAGAGCTTATCAGCCTGACTTGATATTTCTCGACATTCAAATGCCAGGGCTAAATGGATTTGAAGTGGTTGAAGCTATCATTGAACAGGGCTTACATTTGCCCATGGTAGTTTTTGTTACCGCTTATGATCAATATGCGATGCAAGCTTTCGAGGTACATGCACAAGACTATTTGCTTAAGCCTGCTGATGAACAACGACTCGCACAAACCTTAGATAAAATACGTCAGAACATAAGTAGTGAAGTCAACGCGAAACATAAATCTAAACTGGTGAGACTTGTTAGTGACGTTACCGGTAACGATTGTGAAAAAATTCTTCAAGAATTAGAAAACAATGAACCCGTTAGTATCTCCAGTTATTCCGATGTTTTAGCGATAAAAGACGCTGGTGAAGTCAGTAGGGTACCGGTAAAAGATATCTTATGGATAGATGCTGCTGGCGATTACATGTGTGTACACACGCATGATAGTACACATATTTTACGAAAAACCATGAAACAATTAGAAGAAGTACTAGATCCTAGGCGTTTCCTTAGAAGTCATCGTTCAACAATCGTAAACAAAACTTACATCAATAAGTTTTGTAGCCAGCTTAACGGCGAATACTATTTAGTGATGTCAAACGGTAAAGAATTGAAAGTTAGCCGCAGTTACAAAGAAAAAGTTAAAAAAGCCGTTACCGCTTAAGTTATCAGAAATTACAGTGCTAGCTCTCGGGGGATTTATCGTTTCTCCTATACACGATTTAGACCTAGTAGCTTGTTGGCCTAACAAATTTATCTTTAAACAAGATACCTGTGTTCGTTTTAGGTACCCACCCAAACAAAGCATTAGAGAAAACTAATCTAGATGTTATAGCGCTTCATCAAGAAGCTCACCATAGTGTTTCCTTGAGTGCAGCTTTTTCTATGGCATTGAAAGTAAATTATAAAGCTTAACTTTTATAAACACTGCATTTTCTACACTTTTAGTTCGTACAATTCTTTGTTCATCTAATAATACAAAATTAAAGCTATAAACAGAGAAACTTTAGTGAGTTTACTGATAAAATTAAACAATACTTCTCAATAAAATCAATATTAGCAACACAAGGATGAATAAAGTGCGCATATCAACTATGGGCTTAATACTGTTAACGCTAATTACAGGTTGTTCTTCAACGTCGGACTTAAATAAAAGCGCTGAAATGCACAGTAAAGCAGGAGATTATTACCAGGCTATTGGGCAAGACCATGCCGCGCGAGAGGAATACCAGCAAGCCGATAAAACATTTGACCGAGCAGATAATGTATTTTCTTTATTGGTTGATTTATTTGAGCATGTTTCAAAAGATAATTAATTAAACTCGTTTAAAAATGTAAAAATGTAAAAATGTAAAAATGTAAAAATGTAAAAATGTAATTTTAGAGAGCCTTAAGCTCGGAGTGTTTATAAGTGCGAAGTACCGATGATTTAGTCAATAGTTCTGAAGATAACTTTATAGATAGTTTTGTAGAAGAATTTTGCAAAAACCAAACGTTGACCCCTATATCAATTGCAGATATTGCTGAGCTTGAAGCTCGTTTGATTGTTACGTTACCTAACTCATATAAATATTTGTTATCTAATTATGGCTTGCTTCATACACCCAATGTTATGACAAAAACCTGTGATTTATCAGTAGAATTAACTCAGGTTCAAGACTTCCTAAGTCTGGAAGATGTATATTCCTTATCTAAATTGTATGAAATGAGCGGGATGCCAAAAGGACATATTTTGTTTGCTTCTGATTGTAAGGGCAATATGTTTTGTTTCAAACATGAAGATTGTGAAAAAATTGGCAGTGATATTCCAGTATGGTTTTACAATCAAAATAATCAAACCATTGAAAAAACGGCGGATACATTTAATCTGTGGTTACGGGAGTTTAGCGTCTGCTAAGTTAACCCATACTTTTTATTTAAATAAATAAAAAACGCCAGTAGTTTACTACTGGCGTTTGTATTTTAGCGTATCAAACTTTTAACATTATTAATCTACGTTATGCAAAGTCATTATCTTAATGTTGAATTATTCGGGAATTAAAATAAATTAATACTTTTTACTAGCTCGGCTATGTTAAGTCGTAACCGAGCTATAAATTCTTAATTAGCTTAATTTTTTAATTAAACGCTCAGCAGCTTCACTTGAACTTGCTGGATTTTGACCACTAATAATACCGCTGTCTTCAACAACGAATGATACCCAGTCGTCACCTTTTTGGTAATCTGCACCTTGCTTAATTAACTCATCTTCAAGCAAAAATGGCACTATGTCGGTTAACTGCACGGCTTCTTCTTCGCTATTAGTAAAACCAGCAACTTTTTTACCCTTAACAATAGGGTTACCATCTTTGTCTTTAACATTAAGTAATACAGACGTTGAATGACAAACTACCGCTACAGGCTTATTTTGTTCGATAAATGCTGATATCAAATCAATTGAGTTTTGATCATTAGTTAAATCCCACATTGGACCATGGCCACCAGGATAGAAAACAGCGGCATAATCATTTGCATCAACTAAGTTTAACTTGATGGTTGTTGCTAATATGGCTTGATTGGTGGTGTCATTTTCAAAGCGACGTGTTGCATCTGTTTGAAAATCAGCTTCTGCACTTTTTGGATCTAATGGCGGTTGTCCACCTAAAGGTGAGGCTAAAGTTACATTATATCCAGCATCAATTAATTGGTAGTATGGCGAAGCAAACTCTTCTAGCCAAAACCCTGTTTTCTCTCCAGTGTCGCCTAATTGATCATGTGAGGTAAGAACCATTAATACTTTTTTATTTGTAGTCATTTTATCTTCTCTACGCGTTAAATGCGTGTTAATTTTTGGAGTAGAAGTTGATTAAGTACTTTAATATTAGTAACTAATCGACGTTTTAAATCATGTTCTTCATGCTATGGATAAATTATAGGCTTAATTATTTTTAATACAATGCAGAGTTTATTGATAACTTTGTTTTAATTATTGATACAATAGGTGTCATTAGTTTTATTGGCTACATGATTAATACGGATGATTTAATGGATATATCTTTTGAACAACTGAAAAGCATGGTGGTATTTTCACATATTGTAGAACAAGGTAGTTTTAGTGCAGCAGCAAAACATATTGGGCTTTCTCGAGCCGTGGTTAGCTATCATATTAAAAAATTGGAGCAACAGCTTGGCGTTGTACTATTAAATAGGTCAACACGCTCTATTGCGCTTACACAAGCAGGTAGTGATTATTACCAACGATGTCGTATCATTGCCCAACAGGCCAGTGCAGCCAACCAACAAATAGAAAATGTAAAAAATGAACCTGAAGGCTTACTCAAAATTACCTGTCCGGTGAGTGTCGGTTTGCATACTATTGTGCCTGCGCTAAATAAATTTAGAGATCTTTATCCAAAAATTGAGCTAAATGTCATGTTAACCGATGAAGTGGTAAATATTCTTAAAGAAGGTATAGATTTAGCCATAAGAGGCGCACCTTTGTCTGACTCTGGTTTACAAGCACGCAAGCTTGCCGTGTTATCTACTTGCATTTGTGGCTCACCAGAATATTTTAAAAAACATGGGCGTGTAAACAAACCCAGCGAATTAAACCAACATAACTGGGTCGTTTATAAGCTTGCCAGTCAAAAATTAACGCTTGAAAAGTCAGGTCGAACCTATACAGTTGATATTAAAGGCACAATAACGACCAATAATGCTAGTGCAAGAACAGCCTTTGTTGAAGGTGGTCATGGCTTGGGACGAATTCCTGTTTATGATGCTTGGCCTAAAATCAAAGCAGGGCAATTAGAAACTGTTTTAAATGATTATCAACTCAACGCTATTGATGTTTACGGTGTATTTCCACCCGGAGCGGCAACGTCAAAAAAACTGCGTTTGTTAATTGATTTTCTTCAACAGTTTTTTGAACAACAACAATTAAGTTTGATGACTAACTTTAATTCTACGTAATGTTGAACTTGAAAAGGTTACTTTAGATGTTAAAAATAAAATCAACGCTAATGTGGGTATTGTTAGCTGTACTTGTTTCAGGTTGCAGTTTTAGGTTTGTATATAACCATTTAGACTGGTGGACAAACTGGTACTTGGATGATTATGTCACCCTGACAGATCAGCAACAGCAACTGTTTGATAATGAATTTGAACAATTACATCTTTGGCATCGCACTTCACAGTTACCTGTATATGTGCAGCAGCTTAAAAGTATTAAAGCCGACATAAACGGTGATATAAACGCACAGCGTGTTAAAGATAACCTGGCGCAACTGATACAACATTGGCAAAATTTTTTAATGGCGGCAGAGCCAAAATTGCAGCCTTTAGCTTTTAGTTTATCGAACAGTCAAAAACAGCAACTAATCACGGCAATACAAGAAAATAATCAAGATAATATTGATGACTTTGAAAACCTGAATGAGCAAGAATGGCTAGAAGAGCGTAGTGATGAACAAAAGGATCAACTTAAGTCATGGTTTGGTCGATTAACCGATGAACAAAAAGATCAAGTAACAAAACTGAGTGAAAAATATCAACGCTCTTTTATGCCCCGTATGGCTTATCGTCAACAATGGACTAACGAGTTTGCTCAACTGCTAAATGGTGATTTACCCGATCATCAATTTAAGTTTGAATTTTACCGTTTATTTGTCAATGGACGTAGTTTAAGAGATGAGCAACTTAATACTATTTCTGATAATAACAGTGAAGTTTTTGCTAATATTTTTCTTTATATGGTCACAACAGCAAATGATAAACAACGTAAACGTATTAATAAAAAACTCGATAAAGTTATCGGTGATTTAGAGTACTTAATTAGTAACGATTAGTGGCTGTTAGGACATATAAATAGGCCATTAGTTTATCAAGCTGATTTATGTAGACACAAGTATTAAACAATATTATGAAGGGTTTAAGTGATCAGACAAAAGAAGAGGTAGCATTTTAATGCTACCTCTTTTTTATTGATGCTAAGTACTATTACAAGTAATTGCCAATTAACTAAAACTGATATTTACTCAATAGCTTTCGTCATACGTTACAAAATATTAAGCAAAGTGCTTTTTAGTTAACGTAAGTACTTTTAACGTATTAGTTGCACCAACAGTTTCCATTAAATCACCGTGGGTTAGAATAACTTTATCGCCTGCAACTAATTCTGAACCTTTTACTACTGCAGACATTACGTCTTGTGCCATTTTTTCAGCATTAACAGCACCAGTAGAGTCAAATGCTACTGGGTAAACACCACGATAAATAGCCGTTTTAGTTAACGTTTTAGGATGACGCGACAATGAGTAAATTGGTAAGCCTGAAGAAATACGCGACATAATTCGTGTCGTATGACCAGATTCAGTTAAGGCAATTATTGCTTTAACACCGTCTAAGTGATTAGCTGCATACATCGCAGACAATGCAATAGTTTCTGATACTTCAGTAAAAGTAGTTTCAACACGATGCTTTGAATTGGTTACTGAACTTTCTTTTTCAGCACCAATACACACGCTCGCCATGGCTTTTACGGTTTCAATCGGATATTTACCAGCAGCTGTTTCAGCTGAAAGCATAACTGCATCGGTACCATCAAGCACAGCATTAGCGACATCCATAACTTCAGCACGAGTAGGCATTGGCTGTTCAATCATGGTTTCCATCATTTGTGTTGCGGTAATAACCACACGGTTTAATTGACGGCTACGAGCAATAATATGTTTTTGCTTACCAACTAATGCAGCATCGCCAATTTCAACACCTAAATCACCACGGGCAACCATAACAACATCAGAGGCTAAAATAATACCGTCTAATACTTCGTTATCATTAACTGCTTCAGCACGTTCAATTTTAGATACCAAGCGAGCGTCACATCCAGCTTCTTGTGCTAATAAACGCGCTTCACGCATATCTGCAGCATCACGAGGGAAAGACACCGCTAAGAAATCAACATTAATTTTTGCTGCTAATTTAATATCTTCTTTATCTTTAGCAGTAAGTGCAGGGGCGGTAAGACCACCACCTTGGCGGTTAATGCCTTTGTTATTTGATAATGGACCACCAACAGTAACTTCGGTAAATACTGATTGGCCTTTAGTTTCTAGTACACGTAATTGCACACGACCATCGTCAAGTAATAAAATATCACCAGGGATAACATCTTGTGGAAGTTTTTTGTAATCAATACCGACTTTTTCCTGACAACCTTCACCTTTAGCCATTGAAGCGTCTAATTCAAACTTATCGCCTATTGCTAATTTGATTGGACCATTCTTAAAGGTAGAAACACGAATTTTTGGACCTTGTAAGTCACCTAAAATACCAACATAAATACCAAGTTCTTTTGATAATTCACGAACCATATTAGCGCGGTCTATATGATCTTGAGGAATACCGTGAGAAAAGTTCAACCTAACAACGTTTACACCTGCAGCCAATACTTGTTTTAATATGTTTCTATCGTCAGTTGCCGGACCTAAAGTCGCGACAATTTTGGTTCTTCTAGGCATTGTAATCCTTAAATTTATATATTTTTTATGTGTTTTACAGCGTTTGGTTTTTACCTGTCGCTACTCATTAGTCTTTACGTTCGAAGCGTGAGCTACGCAGACTGTCTTTAACTTTTTTCAAATTATCTCTAAACTTTGTGCCACGACGTAGAGTGAATCCAGTCGCTAAGCAATCAATTAACGTCAGCTGTGCAATGCGCGATGCCATAGGCATGTAAAGATCGGTATCTTCGGCAACATCTACTGATAATACAAAATTACACTCTTTAGCTAATGGTGTGCCTGCCGTTGTTATACCTATTACCGTTGCATCGTTTTCACGGGCTAAACTGGCGACATCAACCAATGCTTTAGTTCTGCCGGTATGTGAGATCACAACAACAACATCACCTTGGCGAC
The DNA here is from genome assembly GCF_003061515.1 of Colwellia sp. Arc7-D. NCBI lineage: Bacteria > Pseudomonadati > Pseudomonadota > Gammaproteobacteria > Alteromonadales > Colwelliaceae > Colwellia > Colwellia sp. Arc7-D. The sequence continues at coordinate 2,177,302 of NZ_CP028924.1, read as the reverse complement.
TATTTATTGCACTCATACGTTGCATTAATATGTCATCGAAATAAACAACAGGTACATTAAAGCGAAAAAATTTATTTTGTGCATCATGTGCAACGACAGCAGAAGCACCTAAACCAAAAAAGGAAATTTTATTTGCTTGGGTTAACAAATCTACTGAGCGGTTAATCGTTGAAGTGTCTAAGCTTTTACGCGCTAATTCTAGGTTAGCCATTGTTGATTCGAATATTTTTGAGGTATATTCATCAGCAGAGTCATTTTCGTCAACATGACGGTTAACATAAGGCGTACCATTAGCAAGACTTTGTGCTAAATGGAGTTTAAAGTCGGGATAACCTTTTGTGTCAAGGCGACGACAAAAGCGATTAACGGTTGGTTCACTTATATTAGCTTGCTTCGCCAAGGCGGCGATACTGGCATGTATAACAGTACCAGGTGATGATAATATAACTTCTGCCACTTTACGTTCAGATTTACTGAAAGTATCTAACTCATTGGCGATTTTTTCTAATATATTCATTACGTATTAGCCTTAGCGCGTTACTTAATTGGTACTATACTGTCCATATTAAGAATAACTGTAATTTGTTTTCTGTCTTTACAACAGAAAATATGAAAATTAATTTCATATTTCAGGGTAATATAAAACAAAAGTGGTGGTTTTTGCAAACCTTTAATAGTTCTTTGTTTGAAAATTGGCTTGCAGCCGTTATTTTTAAATGAAATATAAATAATGTAATAAAATTACAGAAAGTACTTTACTGTCGATGCTATAGCAGATAAATTAGCTTTATATGTAGTTTAGTTACAGTTAAATAAAAATTGAGAATACATGCTATGAAAAACATAGATACCCCATTAGCAAGTGAAATTGTTATTTTTGGTGCGCTGGGAGACTTATCTCGTCGCAAACTTTTACCGTCTTTATATCAATTAGAATTAGCTGGCTTATTAAGTGATGACACTCGAATTATTGCTGTTGCTCGAAATGATCTAGCGCTTGATGCTTTTACTAAACAAATAGATGAAAGCTTAAATGAATTTATTTCAGAAGCGCTTGATGCCGAAACAGTCACTAAATTTTTAGCCAGACTGGTTTATCAACAACTCGACTTTAAAGATATTAAAGCCTATGAAAACCTCGCTAAAACGTTATCAAGCGTTGAAGGTGCACGTGTTTACTATTACTCCACTCCACCAGCAATTTTTGGTGATATAAGTGAAGGGCTTAAGTCAGCTAAATTAATCGATAATGCTGATAGAGTAGTTATGGAAAAACCTATCGGGCATTGTTTAGAGTCATCTAAAGTCATTAACGACCAAGTATCTCGCTATTTTAAAGAAAAACAAATTTATCGAATCGATCATTATCTCGGTAAAGAAACGGTTTTAAACCTTTTAGTTTTACGATTTGCCAATAGCCTGTTTACTAACAACTGGGATCGTAATTGCATTGACCATGTACAAATTACCGTTGCAGAAAGTGTAGGTATTGAAGGGCGTTGGGGCTTTTATGATGAAGCTGGCCAAATGCGCGATATGGTACAAAATCATTTATTACAAGTTCTTTCTCTACTTGCAATGGAGCCACCGGCAGATTTGAGTGCAGATAGTATTCGAGATGAAAAATTAAAGGTTATTAAAGCACTTAAACCAATTACTCTGCAAAATGTTAAAGAAAAAACAGTCAGAGGCCAATATGCAGACGGTTACCTAAACGGTGTCGCTGTACCGGGTTATTTGAATGAAGAAGGTGCTAAAGCGAATAGTTCAACGGAAACTTTTGTCGCTATAAAAGCTGAAATAGACAACTGGCGTTGGGCGGGCGTACCATTTTACTTGCGAACAGGTAAACGTATGCCACAAAAGCACAGCGAAATTGTTGTACATTTCAAGCAACAAGCTCATAACATTTTTAATGAAAGCTATGCCGAATTACCATCAAATAAATTAACCATTCGTTTGCAACCAGACGAAGGCGTTGAGCTTGAAATGATGAATAAAATTCCGGGTATTGCCTCTCAAATGCAGATCCATGAAAATAAATTAGATTTAAGTTTTTCTAAAACTTATGACAATCAACGTGTTGTCGGCGCTTATGAACGTTTATTACTAGAAGTAATAAAAGGTGATCAATCGTTATTCGTTCGTCGCGATGAAGTTGAGGCTGCTTGGAAGTGGGCTGACAGTATTATTGAAGCTTGGCAATCAACCAATAGCGCACCAAAACCATATGCAGCAGGTTCTTGGGGACCTGTTTCATCAATTTCTTTAATCGCGCGTGATGATCGCCATTGGGTGGAATAATGTACCAAATTAACGAATTCGAGCAACGTGAATTATTAGATGTGGCTCTGGCTGATAAAGTTGCAGCCATACTGACTGCTGCTGTTGAATCTAGAGGAAAAGCGAGTATCGCTGTTTCTGGAGGCTCAACCCCAAAAGGATTTTTTCAAGCATTATCTAAGAAAAAATTAGCGTGGCAAGCTATCACCATCACTTTAGCAGATGAACGTTGGGTGGACATTACTTCAAGTGATAGCAACACCAAGCTAGTACATGAAAACCTATTACAAAATGAAGCCGTAAACGCCAATTTTTTTCATCTTAAACAGGGCGACAGTTTAAATACCGAAATTTTAGCAGATTTGAACTTAGCAGCTAATCAACAGTTACTGCCTTTAGATGTGCTTATCCTCGGTATGGGTGAAGATGGCCACACAGCCTCGTTATTTCCTTGTAGTGATGAAATAACCCAGTGCCTTGCAACTGATAGTGCAGCACTGATAAAAGTTACACCAAAATCAGCGCCTTATCAGCGTATTAGTTTTAGTTTTGCCGCATTATCGCAAAGCAAAAATACATTTTTACATATAAGCGGTGCAAGTAAGAAGCAAGTGTTAGCAACAGCTATTGCAGGACAAGAATGTCGAGAAATGCCGATCAGAGCATTTTTACAAGCACCAGACGTTAATACACAAGTTTATTGGGCACTTTAATTATGACTAAAATTTCTATGAACAAAAATATAGTACAGATCACAAACCGTATCATTGACCGCAGTAAAGCGAGTCGTGCAGCTTATCTTGAAAAAATAGCAGGTGAAAAGTCTACAACTGTACATCGTGCAAGTTTATCTTGTGGCAACTTAGCTCATGGCTTTGCCGCTTGTGGTAGTGATGACAAAGCGACATTGCGTGGTGTTAATCACTCAGATGTTGCTATTGTTTCAGCCTATAACGATATGCTTTCAGCACATCAGCCATACCAAACTTACCCTGAAATTATTAAAGCAGCGGTAAAAGAAACTGGTGGTGTTGCGCAATTCGCTGGTGGTGTGCCTGCGATGTGTGATGGTGTGACTCAAGGTCAACCAGGCATGGATTTAAGCTTAATGAGCCGTGATGTTATTGCCATGTCAACTGCTGTAGCGTTGTCGCATAACATGTTTGACGGTGCCTTAATGTTAGGTATTTGCGATAAAATAGTACCTGGCTTATTGATCGCCAGTATGACATTTGGTCATTTACCTACCGTTTTTGTACCTGCGGGTCCAATGCCTTCAGGCTTACCTAACAAAGATAAAGCTCGTGTTCGTCAGCAGTTTGCTAAAGGTGAAGTGGGCGAAGAAGAATTACTAGAAGCTGAATCAGCGTCTTATCACAGTGCTGGTACTTGTACTTTCTTCGGTACAGCAAACTCAAACCAATTAGTGGTTGAGGTGATGGGTTTACATTTACCTGGCGCATCTTTTATCGCTCCTAATACCCAATTGCGTGAAGAATTGACTAAAGCTGCTGCACGCCAAGTAACGCGTTTAACTCAGCAATCAGGCAATTATATGCCAATCGGTAAAATGGTTGATGAACGTTCAATCGTTAACGCTATTGTTGCTTTATTAGCAACTGGTGGTTCAACCAACTTAACTATGCACATTATTGCCTTCGCAAAAGCCGCAGGTATTATCATTAATTTCCAAGATTTTAATGACTTATCTGACGCTGTGCCATTATTAACTCGTATTTATCCTAATGGTCATGCAGATATTAATCAATTTCAAGAAGCGGGTGGCATGGCATTGCTATTCAAAGAATTGATTGACGCTGGTTTGGTACATGAAGATGTTGAAACTATATGTGGACGCGGATTAACCCGATATACCCAACGTCCAGTATTAGAAGATGGCAAGTTATTGTGGATCGACGGAGCGACAAGTTCTGGCGATGACGAAATAATTGCCACTGTTGCCAAACCTTTCAGTAGTCATGGTGGTTTGCAAGTTATGAAAGGCAACTTAGGTATTTCAGTGCTGAAAACTTCATCACTTCGTGAAGGTAGCTTTGTTATTAAAGCACCTGCAGTTGTATTTGAAGACCAACATGAACTAGATATCGCTTTTAACGCCGGCGAATTAGAAAAAGACTTTATTGCTGTTGTTCGCTTTCAAGGACCTAAAGCACGTGGTATGCCTGAGCTACACAAATTAACGCCACCATTAGGTGTTTTACAAGACAAAGGCTACAAAGTTGCACTAGTTACCGACGGCAGAATGTCAGGTGCTTCTGGTAAAGTTCCTGCAGCTATTCATTTATGTCCTGAGGCTTTAGATGGCGGTTTAATTTCAAAAATTAAAACTGGCGATATGATCTTACTTGATGGCGAAACTGGCGAGTTAACATTATTAGTTGAAGAAAGTGAACTAGCTAACCGTGAAAATGCTATTTTTCACGTCAATGGTCATCACCAAGGCATGGGGCGCGAACTATTTGGCTTTATGCGTCGTAACTTAAGCTCTGCTGAGACGGGTGCTTGTTCACTATTTGATGAGAATTTTCAAGGCGGACTATAATTATGCCGCACAATGAAATTAATATTATTGCTGATATTGGTGGAACTAATATGCGTGTCGCTTTAATCGATGCTCAAGGTGAAATTGCCGATATTACCATCTATGCATGTGCAGATCATGAGAGCTTAGCGTTTGTATTAACAGACTTTATGACTCGACATCAGTTAATGGGCAAAACAATAAATGCTTGTTTGGCTATTGCTTGCCCAGTAGATAAAGATCTCATTGTGATGACTAATTTGCCTTGGCAGTTTTCACAATCGCAATTAAAAGCGCAATTAAAGTTAAATGAGCTAGTGCTCATTAATGACTTTACTGCCATTGCTCATTCAATACCGCATTTGGGCGCTGATCAAAAAGTGCAAATAGGTGAGGGTAATGTTATTGCCAATAAACCTATTTCTATTTGTGGTGCAGGCACAGGTTTAGGTGTTGCAAATTTAATCTCTATTGATTCTTGCTGGCACAGTTTAAGCGGTGAGGGTGGACATGTAGATTTTGCTCCTGTCGATGAACAAGAGATTGCTATATTACAGTTCCTTTCTAAAAAATATGCACGTGTTTCCAGCGAGCAGTTATTGTCAGGGCTAGGTATTGAACAAATTTATCAAGCGTTGAGCTTTGTAAAAAATGGCGAAGCTACCATGTTGTCTGCAAAAGACATAGCAGGAAAAGCATTATCGGGTGAGTGCACCTTATGTGTTGAAACCCTTGCACAATTTTGTCGTATTCTTGGTAGTTTTGCGGGTAACTTAGCGTTAACACTGGGTAGCTACGGCGGCGTTTATATCGCTGGTGGTATTGTACCTCGATTTGTCGACTTTTTTGCCGACAGTGAATTTAGAAAAAGATTTGAGGCAAAAGGCCGATTATCAAGTTTTAATCAACCTATTCCAACTTTTGTCGTTACCGAAGAACAACCTGGTTTACTTGGAGCAGCAGCGTATCTTGATCAATTTATGTCAGAAAAAAGTAAAGCCAATTACACAAACCAAACAACTAACACTACTAGGTATTAAGAGGAATTATGACTTTACCAAATAAATGGCAAATTCAGCCATCAGAACTATTTGCAATGGGCCCTATAGTTCCCGTTTTAGTGATAAAAGATGTTAAAGATGCGTTACCCATTGCAGAAGCATTGTTAGCTGCTGATGTAAAAGTATTAGAAGTTACATTGCGAACTCCTGCAGCTTTAGAAGTGATCAGCATCATTGCTAAACATTTACCTGAAGCCATTATTGGTGCAGGAACCGTTACCAATCGTGAATTACTACAACAGTCTTACGATGCAGGGGCAAAGTTTGCAATCAGCCCTGGTTTAACAAAAGATTTATTACAAGCCGGTAAAGAAGGTAACTTAGCCTTAATCCCTGGTATTTCATCAATATCAGAATTAATGGATGGCATAGACTTAGGTTATGATCACCTTAAATTCTTTCCAGCAGAAGCTTCTGGTGGTGTTAAGGCCCTTCAATCAATCGGTGGCCCATTTCCAGATATTAAATTCTGCCCAACAGGCGGCATTAACATTAATAATATTAGAGATTACTTAGCATTGCCCAATGTAGTTTGCTGTGGCGGCTCTTGGTTAGTGTCTGATGAGATTGTTAAACAAGGTAATTGGCAAGAAATTACGCGTTTAGCTAAACAAGCGCTAGAACACGTAAAGTAGTATCTATTGCTACTTAGCTAGTTAAAAGCTTACATTATTTTAAAATATAAAAAACCAGGCGAATGCCTGGTTTTTTTTGTTAAGAGAACTGCAATTTAAATAATATTTAGCTAAACAATTACTTGAACACTCATGTCACACTCAAGTCACATTCAAGTCAGCTTAGAACTTGCCTGTTCTGTTCAGTGGTATCGCTTAATTAAAACTAGATTTTAGTTTCTGTTAATAACGGTAGCTCTAATCTCATACGTTGGCTATTGCGAATAAAATTGCTGCCAGTCTCAACCAACTCTCTACCTTCTTTGATCATAGCTTGGGCTTCAGTTTGTAATTTTTTTGACTTGGTAATCATTGAATTACCTTTTTTTACGTCATCAATTGCATCTTCCCACTTATCACCAATGGCAGTTAAACGATCTGCTTCATATTGAATTTCTTTTGGGCTTGTAGATGCACCAATTTGTTGAGACTCTAACTGATAGCTCTGTCTTGAACGAATAATAGTATCGCTAGCTATTTGAATGAGCGCTTCGCCTTCTCTTAGTTCAGTTCGTGATTTTTCTAGTGTTTTCTCACCTTTAATAATGAGTTTTTCACCTTTCTCTGAATATTTTTTTCCTTGTTCCCACATCCCATTAGGATCGTTAGCATAATCGCCAAGTTTTGGTGTTGAAACACAAGCTGTTAAAAAAGTAGCCGAGATAATTAATATTAAAAGTTTTTTCATAATTTATCCTTAGAATAAAGGGTTAAACAAAGGGTATGTGTTTAAATTTGTGTGTAAATTTAAGGGTATTATACTGCTATGGGAATCTAATATACAAAAAAGCCAGAATAAATCTGGCTTTAATATCGTAAAATTTTAACTCGCGGTTTTTATTTTGATATAAAAGTTGCCAAGTCTAAAATTTTATTTGAGTAGCCAATTTCATTATCATACCAAGAAACAACTTTAACAAAGGTATCGGTCAGTGCAATACCAGCTTCAGCATCAAAAACTGATGTGCATCTTTCGCCAATAAAGTCGTTAGAAACAACAGCATCTTCAGTGTAACCTAAAATGCCTTTTAACTTGCCTTCTGAAGCCGCTTTCATTGCCGCACATATTTCTTTGTAACTTGCTGGTTTTTCAAGGTTTACGGTTAAGTCTACAACAGACACATTCGGTGTAGGAACACGAAATGCCATACCTGTTAACTTACCGTTTAACTCAGGAATTACTTTGCCTACGGCTTTAGCAGCACCAGTTGATGAAGGTATAATGTTTTGTCCTGCACCACGACCACCACGCCAATCTTTTGCAGAAGGGCTATCAACGGTTTTTTGAGTCGCTGTAGTGGCATGAACTGTGGTCATTAAACCATCTTTAATGCCCCAGTTATCATTTAACACTTTAGCAATTGGCGCTAAACAGTTGGTCGTACAAGAAGCATTTGAAACAATGTCTTGTCCAGTATATTCAGTATGGTTAACACCCATAACAAACATTGGTGTATCGTCTTTAGACGGAGCAGAAAGAACAACTTTTTTTGCACCAGCTGTTATATGTTTACGCGCTGATTCATCTGTTAAAAATAAACCTGTTGATTCGACAACAACATCGACATCAACGTCATCCCACTTTAAATTAAGCGGATTGCGTTCGGCTGTCACTCGGACATTTTTACCGTTTACCACTAAATGACCATCAACGACGTCAACAGTACCGTTGAAACGACCGTGTGTAGAGTCATACTTAAGCATATAGGCAATATAATCTACATCGATTAAATCATTAATTGCGACTATTTCAACATCTGCTCTGGCAAATGCTTCTCTAAATACGAATCTACCAATACGACCAAACCCGTTGATCCCTACTTTAATTGTCATAATGAACCTTAAAAACAAGACTTAAATAATTTATGTAGTAAAATTACACCAATTTGTGAAAATTACAAGCTATAAATCGGTAAATCACAATATAAGTACATTTGTTGCTTGTTTTATTACGTATTGTTACTAAAATGTCTGCTAATTTAATAAGCACGAAAACATTTATTTGTTTTGGCTTATATTCAACGCATTATTTCTGTGTGTTGATGATGCTATAATGCATTCTATTTGAATTTTACTGGATATTTTATGATAAAGAACAACAGCGTATGTGATATTGGTTTTATAGGTTTAGGCGTTATGGGAAAAAATTTAGTGCTTAACTTAGCCGATAATGGTTACAGTATTGCCGCTTTTGATCTTGATATTAGTAAAGTTGAAGATGTTATTGCCCAAGATAAAGCAGAAAGTGGCTTATCTACAGCCCGTGTTGTTGGCTGTACTTCTTATACCGAATTATTGTCACGCTTAAAACCTCCACATCTTATAGTACTGTCAGTACCTGCTGGTGCGCCAGTTGATCAAGTTTGTGAAAACCTGATCGGTGCGGGTATTCAACCTGACGACATCGTAATTGATACTGGCAATAGCTTATGGGTAGATACCGTTGCACGTGAAAAGAAATATAAGAATAACTTTATTTTATTTTCTTCGGCTGTTTCAGGTGGAGAAGTAGGCGCAAGATTTGGTCCTGCGTTGATGCCTAGTGGCTCTCCTTATGCTTGGACGAGAATTAAGCCTATTTGGCAAGCTATAGCGGCGAAGGTGGATGCTAAAACAGGTAAACCGATAGAGCGAACAAAACCAGGTGAAATAGTTACAGAAGGTGAGCCTTGTGCAGCTTACATTGGTCCAGCAGGTGCTGGGCATTACGTGAAAATGGTACATAACGGTATTGAATACGCTGATATGCAAATTATCTGTGAAGCATATCAAATGATGCGAGATGGCTTAGGGCTAAACAGCGATGAAATTGCAGATATTTTTGCGCTGTGGAATAAAGGACCTTTAGAAAGTTACCTAATGGAAATATCTGTAGAAGTTTTACGTCACCGTGTGGGCGAAGCAGAAACTCCTTTAGTTGATTTAATTCTAGATAAAGCGGGTCAAAAGGGCACTGGATTGTGGACTGCTGTCAGTAGTTTAGAACTTGGAACTCCGGCACCCACAATAGCTCAGGCAGTTTATGCACGTTCAATTTCATCTTTTAAAGATTTACGTGTAAAAGCTTCAACTATTTTAGCAGGGCCAGAAATAACCGTTTTAAATGCTACCGAAAAGGAAGCATTTATTGAACAGTTGCATGGTGCGATTTACAGTGCAAAAATTTGTGCTTATGCACAAGGGTTTCAATTAATGAAACTTGCTGAAAAAGAACATAATTGGCAGTTAAATTTTTCAAGTATTGCTAAAATTTGGCGTGCTGGTTGCATTATTAGAGCAGCCTTTTTACAGTCAATAACAGATGCATTCGAACGTAACCCTGATTTAGACAACCTATTACTCGATGATTTCTTTGCTGAGCAATTAAGTAAACATCAAATAAACTGGCGTAAATCTGTTGCTAACTCAGCACTTATGGGGATTCCAACAGGCGCGATATCATCATCGTTATCTTATTACGACTCTATACGTTGTGCTGTGTTACCCGCAAATTTATTACAAGCTCAACGTGATTTCTTTGGTGCTCATACGTTTGAGAGAATTGATGTCAATACAGGGAAAAAATATCACGTTAACTGGTCAAGCGAATCACGTAATATAGTAGAAATTGGTTAAATTATCATTTGTGCGCTATCTAATTTTATTTAGATAGCGTTTTCTATCAATACATCAGTATTTATTTTTATCCATTGCCATATTCACCCCTTAAAACCTTTGTAACTTCATCGCACTTTTCGATACATATTAGTAAAACAAAAGTGCTTTTTAGCTCCTTAATGTCTCTAGTAGTCCATAGATAAATAAAAAATAGTTAGTATTTAAATAAAATTAATTTATTTGATTATTTATGCCTGAAAACCTCTGTAACCGGTAGCGAAATATTTCATGTTGCATTACAATATCTTCCGGATTTAGTAATTAAACATTACGACTTACAGCTTTACATTTTAATAACCCATCTTCAATTGACTGATATAAAAGGTTTACGCAATGACTTCTCATCTTGAGGAACAATACCAAACTAGTTGGCAAGAGCGCCAAACATTCGCTGAAAACATGCAGCCGATCACAGGACAATTATTTAGAAATAAAGGAATTGAAATTTCTATTTATGGTCGTCCACTAGTTAATGCTTCTGCTATCGACATTATTAAAGCTCACAGATCTGTGGCATTACACGAAGAAAACAAGTTGCGTTTACGCGAAAGTTTCCCATTTTTACAAGCGTTAGCCAAAATGGAATTAGCGCCTGCACGAATTGATGTAGGTAAATTAGCCTATCGTTACTTATTCAAGGGTGAAGCTAATGGCTTATCAATTGAACAGTTTTTAGAGAAAGAGCTGGCAACTATTGTTGCAAAGGGTAATGACGTACAAGAAACTAAAGACGTTGTACTGTATGGTTTTGGTCGTATTGGTCGTTTGCTTGCACGTTTACTTATTGAACGCGCAGGACCAAATGCTAAGTTAAATTTACGTGCGATTGTTATTCGTCCAGGTAAAGAAGATGATCTAGAAAAGCGTGCAAGTTTACTTCGTCGTGATTCTGTTCATGGTGCTTTTAATGGCAGCATTACTATTGATAAAGAAAATAACGTTATTAAAGCTAACGGCGCATTCATAAAAATTATTTATGCTAAATCACCATCTGAAATTGATTACACTGCATACGGCATCAATGATGCTTTAGTTGTTGATAATACGGGTATCTGGAGTGATGAAGAAGGCTTAGGTCAACATCTTCAATCAAAAGGTGTTGCTAAGGTGTTATTAACAGCACCAGCGAAAGGCGATATCAAAAATATCGTATTCGGTGTTAACGACGATATGATTTTAGCGGACGATAAAATTATCTCTGCAGCAAGTTGTACTACTAACGCGATAACACCTGTACTTAAAGCATTAAATGATGAGTTTGGTATTCGCAACGGTCATGTTGAAACTGTGCATTCATATACTAACGATCAAAACTTAATTGATAACTACCATCCAGCTCCTCGTCGTGGTCGCAGTGCTCCATTAAATATGGTTATCAGTACTACTGGCGCAGCTAAAGCGGTTGCAAAAGCATTACCAGAGTTAAAAGGTTTATTAACAGGAAATGCTATTCGAGTTCCTACGCCAAATGTTTCAATGGCTATTATGAATCTCAACTTGAAAAAAGAGACTGACAAAGCGGCATTGAATGATTACTTACGTAAGATTTCTTTGAACTCTAAATTACAAAATCAAGTTGACTACACTGCTTCTACAGAAATAGTTTCAACTGATTTAGTGGGTTCTCGTTACGCAGGTGTTGTTGACTCTCAAGCGACTATTGTGGATGGTGACCGTGCCGTGCTTTACGTTTGGTATGATAATGAATTTGGTTACAGCTGTCAGGTTGTGCGCGTAATGCTAGCAATGGCTGATATTAACGTACCAACATTACCGGTTAACTAAGCGAACATTTCAAGTTTTTAAATGTTCAAATAAAGCTTATGCAATCAGGGGTGTTTTTATTTAACCTGATTAATTAACAAGAAGCGTTTACCTGATAGGTAAGCGCTTTTTTTTATGGCTAAATACTGATCAACGCTAAAGTCTTAGCGCATGTTGTCGATATATGATTATAGGTTATTAAAGTGATTAATTATAAGGTGGAGTAAAATGTCAGTAGAATTAAATACAAATAATACAGTTCCTATGAGCACTGAAACTATACTCGCAGTTAAAAGTGCTAACCTAAGTAAGTCACAAACCGAGTTAGAAGGTCAGATGGCATTAGCACTTATTGAATCTGCATCTGTTGGTAACGAAGGCTTAGCTGTTGTCGGTAATATTGGTCAAAATATCAATATTAAAGCCTAGGTCATTTAACGTTTCTTAAGAAAGGCATTTATTAACAGCTTAAGTTTGCGCAGTTTAGCTAATGCAACTCACTAACACATCACATTTAAATCTTCACAACTTACACAGTATTCTTATCAATTTGAGTAAATTAACGCTTAAATACATCTAGCAGGTTTCGGTAAACCCGCATATTTGGTTGCTTGTTTGGCTGGGCCTTCTTTAAATAAACGATATAAATATCGGCTACTGGCTTTTTCTTCGCCAAACTCAGCTTTCATAGCTTTAGTTAAAGCGCGTATCGCAGGAGAAGTGTTATAAGTTAAGTAGAAGTCTCTAACAAAGCGAATAACTTCCCAATGAGCTTCTAACAGTTCAATGTCATCAGATTCAGCTAACAGAGCTGCAATGTCTTCATTCCATTGCGTAAAATCAAGCAAATAGCCTTGCTTGTCGGTGGCTATATTTTGGTTGTTATAAGTTATTGTCATGACCAGGTAATCGAGTTGTCGTGTTTAAAAAGTAAGGTAACTACTTCAGTTAATGTCGTCGGGATAAAATCGCTATGACTACTGTTCTGAGCACGTGCACTTGCGTGTTCGCTTACAACGTAGGCAGTTAACTCAGGGTCATCTTTCAGCGCTTTGAGTAATGAAGCATGGCTTAAGTTATAACAGCCGTCATCCATTAATAATATATTGTCTTGTGGTAACAACATGCTAAGGCACTGTACTAGTGCATTACTGCTATAGCCTGAACTTCTAATAATATGTAGCGTTGCCATGTTAAAACCTGTAAATCACGTTGTGTTGATGTAAGCGTTGACTAAAATCTTTATTGGACAATACCTGTATATTATTCATATGAAAATTTTCAGATAAATTTCTTTCTTGTAATGATGTTTTACAAACATATATATTTTCAATGTCATAAAACTCTAATGCTGAAAACGTTTTCAAATAATCTTTAATTTCTATGGCTGAAGCGTTTTGATCCCCGATCACCTGAAATACACCATCACCTAAAAAGAATAACGATGTAGCTTGTTCATAAGAGCCAAAAATTAATGCCGCATCTAACGCTTCTTTTCCTACAGCTGTTGAAAAGGGCGCTTGTGTATTGATGATAGCGATTGTTTTATCACGAGGTTTATTTTCAATCATTATAATTGCACCACGCGTTCAGCTTTACTGGTTAACTCAACTAACTCACCTAAGCCTGACACTATAAAAGCTGGGTCTATATTTGAAAGCGCTTGGTTGCTAATATCATCACTTAAACCACGTTTTTCTGCAGCAGTAATACATAAATATAACGGTACACTATATTCACGGTTTAACGCTTGCCATTGTATTAATGTTTGATATTCATCACTAGGAATAGATAAATTTTTTGCTGCATTTAATACACCGTCTTGATAAAAAAAGACACCTAAAATTTCAACATCGTTATTAACAGCGGCACGAACAAGGTTAATTGCACTGGTGGTTAAGTTACTGTGAGGTGGAGTAGTAACCACCAAAGCCAATGTGTTTTTCATGTTTTGCCTTGTGCTATCGCAATGTTATTAAAAAATAGATAATAAAAAAGCCTCAATAATGAGGCTTTATATTTTATACGGTAAGTATAAACAATTACTAATCACATTAAATGATTTTTTAACTGCTTATTAGTCATCGCCGCCTAGAACACCTAAAAGGCTTAATAAGTGCACAAAAATATTATAAATATTTAAGTATAAAGAAACAGTTGCACGAATATAGTTTGTTTCACCACCATGAATAATGCGGCTTGTATCAAACAAAATCAAACCTGACATAATCATAATAATTGCAGCACTAATCGCTAACGAAAGAGCCGGAATTTGGAAAAAGATGTTTGCTACCATTGCAATTACAGCAACGATTAAACCAACCATTAAAAAACCACCCATAAATGAGAAGTCTTTTTTGCTCGTTAAAGCGTAACCAGAAAGAGCAAAGAAAATTAATGCGGTTCCACCTAATGCTTGCATAATCATTGATGCGCCGTTTGGCATTGCAGCATAATAATTAAGCATAGGGCCTAAAGATGCACCCATTAAGCCAGTGAAGGCAAAAATCCAAAAAATACCACTCGCTTTATCGGCATTTTTATTTACAACAAATAATAAACCGAATGAAACTAAGGTCATTACTAAGGCAGCCATATGAGACAAGCCCATCGCCATAGAAACACCAGCAGTTACGGCACTAAACGCCAAAGTCATTGAAAGTAACATGTAGGTGTTTTTTAGAACCTTGTTAATTTCAATCGCTGAACTTCTACTAGCATTTACACTAATATTTGATTGCATAAAATTTCCTCTAAGTATGCTAAATATATTTTTTAGATGTGGGCAAATGTTAAAAGTTCAAGGGTAAATCAAATATTTAACCTTTAATTCATCTGTATAGATGATAAATAACTATTAACCACATTGACATATTATGGCACGCTATATTTTTAAATACTATCTTTAACCTTGTTGAAACTCATCGATAATTTGTGAGCGTTTGTAACAGTCGCTGCTATGGTCGTTCACCATGCCACAAGCTTGCATATGCGCATAACAAATCGTAGAGCCTACAAATTTAAAACCTCGCTTTTTTAAGTCTTTACTCCAAGCATCTGATTCTTTAGTGGTAGCAGGGTAGTCAGCTGGTTTTGCCCAATGACCAACAATAGTTTTATGGTTAACAAAGCTCCACATATAATGACTAAAACTGCCAAACTCTTTTTGTATTTCTATAAACAGTTTAGCATTATTAATCGCGGCAAGAATTTTACCTCTATGGCGAATAATCTCACTATTTAATACTAACTCTTCAACTTTAGCATCGTTGAAAAGGGCAACTTTATTCACGTCAAAGTTCTCAAATGCGGTTCGATACCCTTCGCGACGTTTTAAAATTGTGTACCAACTTAATCCTGCCTGCGCAGATTCAAGAGTTAAATTTTCAAATAGTTTTTGATCATCATAAATAGGGATTCCCCATTCTTCATCATGATAAGCAACGTAATCGTCTTTAGTTGTATCTAACCACGAACAGCGACATAGATTTTTTTCACTCACTAGCATTCCTTAATATGAAAATCGGTCTTATCTGCTCAAATAAATGGCAAATTGTTGATTTTTTTAGCAAACAAACTTTTTTATAGAATAAATCCTTTACAAGAGAATTTCGAGCCTTTATTATTCGCCCCGTTCTGAAGCAGCAATGCTTTTGAACTTCAGGTGAGATGGCTGAGTGGTCGAAAGCACCGGTCTTGAAAACCGGCAAGGGTTTGTAGCCCTTCTAGAGTTCAAATCTCTATCTCACCGCCACATTCTAAGGGCTGCACAAAGTGCAGCCCTTTTTCCTTTTTGGCACTTCCGAATACTTTCCGAATATAATTTACATTAAACACTAAAGTTTTATGAATTCATCATAATCTTTGGTTTCTTCAATGGCTGATTTTAGCCGTGCATAATAATCTTGTTTAACTTTTGATTTTAATGGCAACTGCATAAGTACTTTAGAGTAACCTTGTTTAGCCGATAGGCTTTATAAATTTGTTAGCTGTTATGCACCTAAAAATCTCTTGGTGCAGTGTCAATTAATATGCTTCTATTAGATATTTTTGTTTAATTGATATAAAGTTCATTTTTAAAATGACGCTTTAAAAATTTCAAGTAGAATAGTGTCCATAATCCCATATTGCCAATATATCTGTTCAAGAAGAGCTATTTAAAATAATGAAAAAAACTATAAAAATGGATCGATATAATAAAAAAATATTGACGATATTACACCGTGAAGCTGACTTAACAAATGCGGAATTAGCTGAAAGAGTAAACCTTTCTGTTAGTGCATGTTTTCAACGAGTGAGAATGTTGAAAGAATCGGGCTATTTCAGAACCTTTCATGCTGATATTAATGTAGAGCTTATTTGCGAACACGTTCTGGCATACTTAGAATTTACACTTAATGACAATAGTGCAAAGGTGAGGCGAGAATTTGAAAAAGCTGTAATCAAAATTCCTGAAATAATGGACTGTATGAAATTAAGTGGGGAAACTGATTACTTGTCCTTCTGTTGCTTTACTAATACTCAAAAACTTAATGAAGTTTGTGAGTCATTAAGCTCAAATGAAAGTCTTTCAATTAAAAGAATAACTCCAAAGATAATTCTAGATCGACCTAAGTATTTCTTAGGCTTTCCATTAGATAATCTAAAATGGCATGATGAGATAGTTGTGGATGATTAATGTAAGCTAAAATACGGCAAGAAACTTAAAAGTATATTTATTATATTATGGCTATAACTTAAATCTTAGTTTCTTTTTGTACCGTATTTTAGTGCTAACAGACTACATGCGATGTTAAATGTTATTGTTTTTCATCTGATGTAAATGGTTTAGAGGTTAAAAACATTTTTTTCGGAATTTTTATTAATATCACATAAACCAATCCGGTTAAAATAATCGCATCTAAAACAGATATGCCGGTCAGATTAAGCCAATCGTAACGGCCATTTAGCACCGAAATTAGTGCACCCATGATCCAAGCAATAAATGCCGGTATAGAAAATTGGCGATTATTAGCAAGCGTCTCTAAGTTATAAGCGTGACCTTTAATAAAGATAAAATCAACGATAATGACACCGGCTACAGGAACAAATATAGTCGATAAGAAAGATAAGAAGCTGAGGAAATTATCCAGAATATTCATGAACGCCGCTAACACACCAATAAGCCCTAAAACTATCGTGATCACTTTTTGATTAAACTTGGGAAAAGTGGCAACTATACTTAAGGTTGTGCTGTATAAATTAAGAGAATTTAACACCCAGCAGCCAGTGATAATAATAACAAAAGCTAACAAACCTAAATTTAAACTTAACATCAAATCCAGTACATCTGTGATGCCTGATGCACTCGCTGAAAAGCCTGTGACAAACAGCACTAGTAATTGGGCAGCTCCATAAGACCAAAAAGCAATTTGAAAGCCTCCTGTTTTTTGTTTCGAAAACCTTGCTATATCGGGTAGGATTATTGCACCAATTATAATTACACCGACAATAGAAGCTACTCCTTCACTCAAACTTAATGTGGATGTTTTCTCCAATACCCAATATTGCGCTATAGTCATTTCTTCAAGGGAACCAACAAACATTTTCATAGTCACTAAGACTAATACAGGGATAAGCAACGTTGATATAATATTAATCGCTTTAAAACCATATAATGTTGTTGTTATCATGCATATACCAGCAAAAATTTCAATGGACCATTCTGGTATTACGATATTAAATTGCGCGTCTAATAATCGCAAAACGGCATCTGAAAATAAATCAATATTAACGCCAAACCAACCGAGTAATGATATGGCGAAAGCAATATTTACAATTGCAGCGCCAGCATTACCAAAAGCAATTCTGACCAATAAATACGAACTTAGCCTACTTTTTATGCCAATAGTTCCCATCACTCCGCCGATAAAAATCAGTAAAACAGAGCCTATTAATAAGGCGAGCAGAGCATCATGAACGGTAAGTGCCTGCTGAATTTCCAACCCTGTTATAAACGTAGGTAAAGAAAAGCTGATCATGGCTGAGATTGATGCAATTCTGGGCCAAGATACGAGCTCACTGTCGCTGATTTTTAGTTCACTATAGTCATTACTTTCATTCAAAATATGCTTATCCCTGATATATGTGCGGAGCAATATAAATTCTAAAACACTTAAGCCCCAAGACTTTACGTATAATGATTAAAATTCAATAATTAATTGATGTCAATCATCACAAAAACGCTATAAATATTTTGCTGCTAATTTATTTGGGTACAATCACTATTTTTCGTTTTTGTTAACTTAGGTAAAATATTTCTAATCGGTGTAAGAACAACTGCACCTAAAGCCATACTCCTTTGAGCATTCCAACCTTCAATTTTATTCGGTTGATATTTATTATCCGTGAATGGCATCTCGATAGTTAAAGACAAACAATTGAAATATTCACCGACTTGATTACAAGCAATACGTAAATCTCCTGCACCGGGCAAATTGGCTTTATAGCCGTTTTCAACGCAGAAGTCAGGGGTTGCCTTGTTAAATTGGGCTCGGAAAAATGTATCAAGTAAAGCAAGTTCTTTGGTGTAACTAGGATTACCTTCACTACCAGCAATAAAGGCGTAAGGTATGTCTTCATCACCGTGTATATCTAAAAATAAATCAACCCCTATTGATTTCATCTGCTCGAATACAAAGTGTGATTCAGGAGCTGTTAGTTTATTAGGGTTTAACCAAGAGCGATTAAGATCAATGCCTGCTCCGTTGGTTCTCAGGTTGCCAGCAATAGCACCATCAGGGTTCATACTTGGCACTATGTAAAAAGTAGCGGCATCTAATAAGGCTTTATTTTGTAGACTAGTGCCACTTAATATTTTTTTCAGCAAGCCTTCAATAAACCATTCTGCCATTGTTTCAGCAGGGTGCTGCCTCGCAATAATCCAAATGTTTTTTTTATCGTTTGAGCGGGTACCTATTTGCAATAACTCAATTTGATTTTGCTCAAGGGTTTCACAATAGCTTAATAAAGTGCAGTTATCTTGAGTTAAGGACCATGAAATTAAATCGAGGTGCCTTTCGTATGAATAGGGTTCAAATAAAGCGAAATAGGCAATATCACGTTCAGCTTGAAGATTGAAACTTAAGGTTTCTCCGTTATAGGAAGTGGGCACTCTAAACCAGCTTTTTCGATCATAAGATGCAACGATAGAGCATGTCGGCCAAGCTTCAGGATAAGAAACGGTGCTTGCATTCGCTATCTCAAAATTACAGCGTATATTTTTTATGCCGGTAGCTCGAAAGTAAAACCATTGTTTTTCATCTGACTTTGAATCTTTTTTTATATTTAAACTTACTTTTTCTAATGAAATATCAATTACTTCAATGTTTCCACCGTCAAAATTATCATCGACCCTAAGCATTTTATTCACCTTAAACGGTTATATTCGCAAATAAGCAAATGCTACTGGTGTTGATATTTTTCTACAAGTGGCAATGATCGTTGAAACATTTAACACATGATAATTTTTGATAAAGGAAATTTAAAAAACTAATTTTGTTTGTTTATGTGCTGTATACAAAATATTAATTTCCTCCTGTCTCTTATAATTTAGATATGACAAAAAATACTACGTTGGTATTACTTTGAAACTACTAGATAAGGAAAGAAATGAGGATACTTAACCGTGAAGAACTTTCAGACATTTTATATGGCTGTGCTATTTTAGGTACCGGCGGTGGCGGTGATATTAAGGAAGGTTTTCAGTATATCGATGAAGCGCTAAGTGCAGGCAAGGAGTTCAAACTGATTAGCATTGATGACGTGCCAGATGGCGAATACCTATGCACCCCTTATCTGCTAGGCGCTATTTCACCATTATCCACTGAAGAAGAAAAAAAATATAGTTACTTGGCCAAAAGTAACGAGATGCCAATGATGACAGCTTTTAAACGCCTGAAAGCTTATAGTGGGCACAACTATTACGGTACTATTTGTTGTGAGTTAGGAGGAGCGAATACCGCTATTTCATTTTACTTAGCAGCGATGACCGATTGTTATATTATTGATGCCGACCCCGCTGGTAGAGCTGTACCAGAAATAACACACTCTACTTATTATTTTAATGATTTACCCGCTGCACCTATTATAGCTACCAATGAATTTGGTGAGTGTTTTATATGTGAAAATATTATTGATGATATGAGAGCTGAGACGGTTGTTCGCGCTTTATCAAAGGTGAGTAGAAATAATATTTCAGCAATTGATCATGCTCTACCTGTAGAAGTTTTGAAAGGAGCTGTGATTGAAGGTACCATTTCTAAAGCATTAGCCATTGGTAAAGCGCTTCGAATAGCCAAAGCACAGAACACTGATTTAGCTGAGGTAATTGCTGAAAATGGCGGCGGTTATGTTGCTTTTAAGGGAGCTGTTAGTGACTTTAACTTCGAAACCACTGGAGGCTTTACTTTAGGTAATATTTATATTGCGGGCAGCGATGAACACCAAGGAAACACTTACCATATTTCAGTAAAAAACGAAAATATGGTATCACGACTAAATGGTGAAGTTGACGTAACTATTCCAGATCTTATTTGTTGTATCGACCTTGATAAAGGCGAACCAATATCAAACCCCCATTATAAGCTAGATATGAATGTAGCTGTCATTATTCTTCCAGCAGCCAAAGAATTTACTACTGAAAGAGGTTTAAAGGCTTTTGGGCCTGCCTATGTCGGTTTAGATGCACCCTATAAGCCAGCAATTTCCAATATCAAATAATAACTATATTTACACTTACAATTATTCTAGGAAGAAATTATGAACAATAAAGTTACTCATGTTTTTGCAAAGTCGGTTATATGCATAGCTATTACGTCATCTTTTGGTGTTTCTACGTTAAGTTTTGCACAAGATACACCCGCCGAAGTCCAGACTAAAGCCCAAGGTATTGAAGTTATTGCCGTTACGGCTAGTCGACGTAAATCAAGTATCCAAGAAGCGCCGATGAATATCACGGCACTTGATGGTGATACGATGAAAGATCAAAACATTACAGAATTATCAGATGTTGCTCGCTGGGTACCTGGCTTAACCGTTCCTGACCAAGGTGGTCGAACAGGCTCTCCTATTATTGTACGTGGTTTAAATACCAATGCATCAGGTCCTGATACCGATGGCGGCACAGTTGCCACCTATATAGGTGAAATACCTTTAAGTGTTGATATGAAAATACTTGATGTTGAGCGTGTTGAAGTATTAATTGGTCCACAAGGTACATTGTATGGTGCCGGTACTTTAGGAGGTGCAATCAGATACTTACCGAATAAACCAGTACTAGATGAGACCTCAGGTAGCATTTATGGTCAGGTATCTTCTTTAGCACAAAGTGACGATACCGGCTCAGAAGGCGGTTTTGTTTTTAACACCCCTATTATTGATGATGAATTCGGTGTACGTATCGCGTTTAACTATTTAAATGACCCAGGATTTATTGATTACAATTATTTGGTTGGTGAACCCGGTGTTTCGATAACCGATCCAAATTGGTCTGATGCCGATGAAGTCAACAGTAACATAAAGCGTAAAAAAGATGTTAATGACGAACAAACTACAACGGCGCGTATTATGTTTCGTTGGACTCCTAATGATGATATAGACACTACGCTGTCTTATTTTTATCAAAAACAAGACATTGGTGGACGTTCGATTGCTCATGGAAATAGCTTAAGTGATGATAATCCACTTTCTGCTATTATTGGTGACTATGAATCGGCTTATCGTGTTGAAGAACCAATGACTAATGAAACCTCGTTAATCAGTTTAGAAATTAGTGCTGATTTGGGTTTTGCTGAATTGGTTTCAGCAACGGGTTATTCAAAATCTGATTCAGATGGTCAACGTGATCAAACCGATTTATTAATTAGCTTAGATTATAGCTATGAAGAATTTCCAGCATTTACTGCGTTTACCCGTGACATTGATAGCAAAAAAGTCTTTACAGAAGAACTTCGCTTAGTATCAACAAGTGAATCTGATCTCTCTTGGGTCGTGGGTGCTTTCTACAATAAACAAGAAAAAACCAACGAAGGTAAAGAATTTACCCCAGGGTTTGGTGAATATGCTGTTGAATATTGGGGTGCAGATCAAGCAAGACCTGATAATTTAGAATATATTCAACAAAGAGAAGAAGAAATTATCGAAAAAGCCATTTTTGGTGAAATAAATTATCAAGCCACTGAGCAGTTATCACTAACATTTGGTGCACGTTTTTATGATTATAAAGTTACCTCTGCCATTGGCACTGATTTACCATTACTAAATACGTTGTTTTTCGGTGCTGGCCCTGACGACATTTTTATCGACTTACAAAGTAGCACCTCAAGCGAAAGTGGTAATATCTTCAAGTTTAATGCTGATTATAAATTCAATGATGATGTTATGCTGTACGCTACCGTCAGCGAGGGGTATCGCTTAGGCGGCTCAAACGGTGTTCCAGCTTGTCTTAATGATGACGATGTATACCAAAATATCTGTGGGACACCAGATGAAATGTCCTATAATCCTGATGAAATAACTAACTATGAACTCGGTTTTAAGAGTACTTGGTTAAGTAATCAATTTCATTTTAATGCCGCTGTTTTCATGGTTGATTGGACCGATGCGCAGGTTGGTACTTTCGCAGAAACTGGTGGTGTTGATGTCACGGTTAATGCAGCATCAGCAGACGCGCGCGGGTTAGAAATCTCAACTAGAGCACTCATAACCGATCAGTTAACAGGTTTTGCTACTTATGCTTATACCTCATCAGAACTTTCAGCTGATGCGCCGCTGTTAGATGATGGCCTTGGTAATAAAGCATTGGATGGTGCAAGATTACCTGGTACGCCAGAACACCAATTCTCGCTTGGTTTAACCTACATGACAGAAATTACTGATGATATTGGTTTAGATGTTAATTACGGTTTAACTTATCAAAGTGATGTTTATTCTCAGGTCGGTTTATTAAATATGGGTGAAGCGCTTCCGGGTTATGCATTAAGTAATATGTCAGCGATTTTCAGCAAAGATAGTTGGAAAGTTACCTTGTATGTAGACAATATGTTTGATAAATATGCCTATGCTTCGGTGAGACGCACAGCTGCAGATATTACTGTTAACAATGATCCTAGTATTCAGCGTTATTATGGTCATTATGTGGTAACTCCTCGTAAAGTCGGTTTACGTTTTGAATATTTATTTGATTTATAAAATTTATTGTTCAAATTTAATATTACTTAAGTAAATGAGTGAATAAGGCTCTAGGCTAACGTGGCTTAGAGTCATTATCATGAATAAATAGCGGCTAAATTATATGGAACAAACAATAAGTTTATTACACCAACAAGCGCAGCAAGCAATCAATAAAAGCGAGTATCGATTAGCACATCAATGTTTAATTAAAATATTAAAGCAAGACAAGCACTTTTCTGATGCTTACTTTTTACTGGGAATGATTGCCAGTGTTCACCACAATATTGACAAGGCTATTTTATTAATTGAGCAAGCTATTGTGCTTGCTCCGAATAATAGTGAGTTTTTAGCACAACTAGCAAAGCATTACGCGTTGACTAAAAATCACTTGTTGGCACTGAAAAATGCGAAATTATCACAAACACTTAATCCAACCTCTGCGTTAACATGGGACACTTTAGGGGTTACCTATAGTCAAATAGGCCTTCATCAACTCGCTGTGCCATGCTTTGAAAAAGCCATTGAAAAAGATAAGACGGTGGCAGAGTATTTCTTTAATTTAGGTGCCTCTCAAAAGTTTAACGGTGATTTTATCGGCGCACGCTCCAGCTACGAACAATGTATTTTGTTGTCGCCGATGCATTGTAAAGCACATGCTGCATTAACGAGTTTGGGGCAAATATCAGCGAGCAATAATCATATACCAGCCCTAGAATACATACACAAAAATATAGCTAAAACAGATGATTTGCTTTATATATCTCACGCATTAGCACGAGAATACGAAGCATTGAAAAACTACGACAAAGCCTTTAATTATTTACAAAGTGCAAAGCAGAAAAAGTTAGCTCAGCTCGATTATTCAATTAATGATGATAAAACAATATTTACGGCGTTAGAGCAAACATTTAATCAGCAACAAGATTTTAAAATAGGATTTGCAACAAGCGAAGCAATTTTTGTAGTAGGTATGCCAAGAACTGGTACTACATTAGTTGAACGAATAATATCACAGCACAGTGATGTTACGAGTGCTGGTGAATTACAGAACTTTGGTTTGTTATTGAAACAAATGACAAAAACTACAACGAATAAAGTAATTGATGCTGAAACTGTGCAGGCGGCTTGTAACATCGATTTTTGCCAATTAGGTAAAAGTTATATTGAAAGTACGCGCGCTATTACGGGAAAATCAACAAAGTTTGTCGATAAAATGCCCTTAAACTGTTTATATGCTGGGTTTATTTTACAAGCGTTACCGAACGCCAAGATTATTTGTTTAGACAGAAACCCACTCGATACTATTGTAAGTAATTTTAGGCAGCTATTTGCAGTTAATTTTTCTTATTATAACTACGCGTACGATTTATCAACTACCGCAGAATTCTA